>NZ_JBHVRO010000003.1:398421-400325 GCF_042885655.1 Psychrobacillus sp. NPDC058041 | reverse complement strand
AAACGAATGATCGAAATGATCCTCGATTGCACGCTTGCCTTTACCAGTTACGATAATAATATCTTCAATACCAGAAGCTACAGCCTCTTCAACAATATATTGGATCGTCGGCTTGTCCATTATCGGTAACATTTCTTTCGGCATTGCTTTCGTTGAAGGAAGGAAACGTGTTCCGAGTCCCGCTGCTGGTATAATAGCTTTCCGTACTTTTTTCAACTCGTACACTCCTCCAAAAGATTAACTTAAAGCATTCACTTGTTCTGACAATAATTTTTTAACGTTCTTTCTATTTGCCAGCCCAATCAACAAATCTTTCATATCGTCCATTGTCATATCAACTAACTTGTCGAGTACATATGTCAGCTCACCGTAGCTAATCGGAGTCGCAAGCCCAATATGAATCTTCGGAAATACATACTTACTTTGGATTTCATTTTCATCCAATAGTTCTTCATACAACTTCTCACCTGGGCGAATTCCTGAAAATCGAACGCCAATCTCCTCTTTGCTATAGCCAGATAATTTAATAAGATTATTAGCTAGGTCGACAATTTTCACAGGTTCTCCCATATCTAAGACAAATATTTCTCCACCGCTAGCCATCGTTCCCGCTTGAATGACTAATCTCGATGCTTCTGGAATTGTCATAAAATAGCGGGTCATTTCTGGATCCGTTACAGTAATAGGACCACCTGCAGCTATCTGTTTTTTAAACAACGGAACGACACTTCCTCGTGAGCCGAGTACATTTCCAAATCTCACAGCAGCAAACTTCGTCATACTTTCTTTCGCAATATTCTGAACAACCATTTCAGCAAAACGCTTCGTTGCACCCATTATATTGGGCGGATTAACTGCTTTGTCGGTAGAGATCATAACAAAGTATCCTACCCCGAACATGTCTGCTGCCTCTGCAACATTTTTTGTGCCAAATATGTTATTCTTGACTGCTTCCATTGGATTATATTCCATTAATGGAACATGTTTATGGGCTGCAGCATGATATATAACGTCCGGCTTATACTCAGATACGATGTCAAAGATACGGTTACGGTCTTGAATATCCGCGATAATCGGAATAATTTTTGTGTTTGGTGAAACTTTTTGACGCAATTCCATGTCAATCGTATAAATAGAATTTTCACCATGACCGAGTAGGATAATTTTCTTCGGATCGAATCTTGCTACTTGCCTGCAAATCTCTGAACCTATAGAGCCACCCGCTCCAGTTATGAGAATCTTTTTATTTGTAAGTTTAGTAGAAATAGATTCCAAATCTAGTTCTACTTCTTCTCGGCCAAGTAAATCCTCTAATTTTACATCTCTAATCTCATTGATCGATACTTTTCCAGTTAATAAATCTTCAATTAGTGGCATGATCTGTGTATGAATACCAGTGTCCAAACACTGTTGCATTAACATGGCACTTGTAGACTTATCAAGTGAAGGTATGGCAATTATGATATGTTCGATATCCAAGTCTATTACTGCATCTGCAATAATTTCAGTTCCACCTAACACACGGATATTAAAGATTTCTAAACCTTTTTTCTTGGAATCATCATCAAGAAAAGCTATTGGTAGTAAAGGTGATTCCATATTGCTGAATAATTGACGAACAATCATTGTGCCTGCAGAACCCGCCCCAATAATCAGTGTACGTTTCCTTTTTATATTAAACTTTTCACCTGATATGTATGTGTCGCGAAAAACTCTCCATGATAACCTAGATCCTCCGATAAGTAGTAAATGGAGCATCCAAGTAATCGATAATGCTCTAAATAATACATCCCCTCGAATTATCATTTGTATAATTGCGACTACAACGATGGATAATGTTACTGCTTTGAAAATCAGCCATAGTTCACGAACAGAAGCATATTCCCAAACCTTTCGATAAAGTC
>NZ_JBHVRO010000003.1:0-398321 GCF_042885655.1 Psychrobacillus sp. NPDC058041 | reverse complement strand
AAAATACATAGCAAACCCATGATGTGCTATACAAATAGTTAGTGAACTAATTATTAGAAGTATGTCTGTAAAAGGATTAGTTATTGGATGGAGTAAGAAGTATCCGACATAAATAGAAAATAGAACGATACAAGAATCGACAAGTACAAGCATCGACATTCTTTTTTTATATGACATTAAATCCCCCCCATCGAAGAAAATTTCAACACTAAGACCTATGTTAATTACAAAATTTACATTAAATTCGAATTAATCAAAGTTACTATAAGACTTTCTTCTAAGTTACTATAGATTATTATAGCACTTTGGGAATTTTATGGGGATTTTATATTCACATTTCCTTTTTCGACACTCAAATTATAGATATTTATACCTAATAACCTTTCATTTTGAAAGATCATTAGATATGCTATCAAAATATAGAAAAATTACCATGTCATTTTTTTACCAAATACGCTCAATTTAAGCGAAAATATTCCACCACTTCGGTTTGCCTAGTTCTTCTGGCTCTAATATAATTACTTCGCTATTTTCTACGATTCTTGCGTTATTTTCTAGAAAAATGTCAACTGCATCTAATCTTTTGTGTTTTTCTAAGTATCTAAGTCCCGCGTCAAATTTATATGGTCTCGTTTTTAAATTATGAACATCTGAACCATACGTATGAACTAAGTTAGCATCAACCAATTGCAACGATAGTTTTTGAATTCCTCGTCCAAAATGTCCTGCTAAACTACCAGCTGTAATTTGTGCAAGTGCGCCGTTATTAATCAGCTTTGTCAATCTTGTAGGATTTTCTGCAATTGCTCTGTTTCTTTCCGGATGTGCAATAACAGGCAAAATATCCTCTGATAATAACGCATGGATTACATCTGTCGTGTACTTTGGTATTCCTTGAGATGGTAACTCTAAAAGTACGTATTTAGAACCTGCTAATGTGTGAATCTTTTCTTCTTTTAGTAACTCAATTAAATTATCTCTTAAACGAACTTCATGTCCTAAATGTAATTTTAATGGAAGCCGCTGTTCAACTATTTCTTGCTGTAATGTGATAAGTTGTTGTTTTACAACATCTGCTTCAGAATTGTATTGCGGATGTAAAACATGAGATGTGGAAATTATCTCTGTTATTCCCTCTTTTATTGCATTTTCTAGCAATTTGATAGTTTCTTCTTTGTTAGTTGGGCCATCATCTACTCCATATAATATATGACTATGTATATCAATCATTGCATAACTCTCCTATTTCTTGTATTTATAGTAAAATAAAAGAGAGTAAAAGACACCTAAGTGTTTTTTACTCCTCTGAACCATAATATTGATAATAATAATGATCTTTTTCTAGTTTAAAGTTATTAAGTACCGTGCCAATAATTTTGGCTTTGGAAGCAGTTAACAACTCTTTTGCTTTTAATACACTATTTTTATCAGTTGCTCCTGCACTGATGACAAGCACTGTGCCTTCGCTCTTATTCGCCAATATTTGTGCATCTGTTACAGATAACACAGGGGGTGCATCAAATATGATCAGATCAAAATGTTTTTTTAATTCTTCTATCATTTCGTCCATAGATTTGGCACTTAAAAGTTCTGCTGGATTCGGTGGAATCGGTCCACTAGTAATAATTTGAAGGTTTTCTATATTAGTTTCTTTAATCGAATCCATTACTGGAATCTTTTTCGTTAAAATATTTGATAGACCTACAGTGTTTGTCAGCTGGAATGTATAGTGGACTGTTGGTTTACGCATATCTGCATCGATTAGCACGACTTTTTTTCCTTCTTGTGCAAACAAACAGGCTAAATTCGCAGATGATGTTGACTTTCCTTCTGCTTGTACAGAAGATGTAAATAATAATGTCGTTAACTCTCCATCTGGTTTGGAGAAGTTTATATTTGTGCGAGCAGTACGAAATTGCTCCGAAACAAAAGATCTTGGTTCCGTTATCACAACTAATTTGCGTGCCACTTCTATTAAACTCTTTGTTTTTTTAGCCATGTTTACACTCGCTTTCGTCGTGGCATAATCTTTGTAACCAAATCCACATCTTTGTTCACTGGTATCGGACTTATAAGACCTAGTATTGGTAATTGTAAAATTTCCTCTATATCTTGTTCATTTTTAATAGATGTATCTAGATACTCTAGTAAGAAAGCAATACCCACTCCAAGCATTAATCCAATTACGGCAGCAATAGCCATGTTAAGAATTGGATCTGGTTTAACCGGTACCGGATTTTCCAATTGAACTGCTGGGGATAGAATATTTACGTTGTCTACCTTCATTAATTTTTGGATTTCTTCTTGGAATACTTGTGCAGTTGTATTCGCAATATCCACTGCTTTATATGATTCAGCATCTTGTACGCTAATATTAACTACTTGGGAATTTTGTGCATTCGATACAGTGATTTTATTTGTTAATTCGGCTGGTGTCGTATTAAGATCTAAATTTTCAATCACTTTAGAAAGAATTGCTGGACTTTTAATAATGACATTATATGTATTTATAAGTTGAAGATTCGTTTGTATGTCTTGAGTATTGAATTGTTGCTGTTCGATTTTTTGTTGATTGACAAGAATTTGCGTCGAAGCTTGGTATATTGGTGTCAAAAAGAAATAGCTAATAACTCCCGCAACTATTACAGCAAGGACCATTATACTAATAATTAAAGCAAGTCGTTTCCTCAATGTTTTATATAAATCTTGTAAACTAATCGTTTCTTCCATAAATACTAGCTACCCCTTTACACCTCAATTATCTTCATTTACTAATAAATTCTATTATAACATATATTATCCCATTTTGATTACAAATTCTCTCAATTTTTCATAAAATATTTGTCAATTCGACAATTATACATAGTTAAATAGTTTTACTAAAATGGAATCCATAATCCGTAAAGATATGTTCAATGCTCCAGCAGCCCTGTGTCTTCCTGACACAGAGGAGCGGATAAAATGATAGCAAAAAAACCGTAAAGATTCTTTACGGTTTTTTTTTGAGAGTTTATTTTCCAAGTGCTTTACTTAAAATACCATCTCTTCTAGCTTTTTTAGCAGCATCGTAATCAGTTTTAAAGCTTTGTGCATAGGATTTATCAAAGCCGTTTTTTGTAAGATCTTTTTCTACTGCACCCAGTACACCATTGAATACTTTATCCGTGCTAGCTTCTAAATCTTTTGCAGCAGCCATGTACTTATTATAAAAGTATCCAAAATTAATACTTTCACCTTTTGCTTGCTTGTCCAAATACTCACTTTTCGCACGTCCTACAAGTGCATTGATTTTAGAATCCGCTTGTGTTTCCAAACCTGTGAATGCTGGGATATATTTTTCTTTGATCGATCCAACAGTTGGTTTAATAGATTCATTGTTGGTAGTTGTGGATACACCGGACGTTAGCGTTTGGCCTGATGCCTGTCCTTCACTTATTCCGCTACTCGTTGTTTCATTTGTTGTCGAATTATCAGCTGTTTGCGTATGTAAAACAGATGCTTTTTCTTCTATCACATTTCCATTTTCATCGATGGTAATCTTGCTTCCATCTGGTAATTCTACTGTATATGGGTCAGCTACAATCTCGGTTACTTCATCATCGGCCACATCATAAGTTTTAAATTTTAGTTCATATAGTATGTAACTTCCCGCTCCAAGGATAAGGATTAAAGCGATGAGCAAAAATATTTTTAACTTCCTTCTTTTTTTCATAATATTCCCCTTTTTACTTTATCTTAGTTTAAGTTTAGCATGAAGATTAGAAGATGAGTAGAGTTATATAGGAAAATAGGCGTGAAATGATGGAATTTGTTTGTTTATATTGTATTATGTCAAATTACACAGTACTTATATATTATTTTCGAATGGTGTGATCCTCTTTCATTCTAGCATCACTGTGACAGACTCAATTGTCATCCAGATAGTGGCTAACACAGAGGGGTGGTTAGAAAAAAAGTCAACATAATTCGACTTTGCGAAATAGAACTAGCCAATAAGTAAGAAAGTCGTTGAAATGGCTCCCTTTCCGCGGGCATTGCCTCAGCCTCCTCGCTGCTCTGCGGGGTCTTCAGCTAACGCTATTCCCGCAGGAGTGGCGCCTTTTCCAACGAGTTTCTATCTCGTTGCTAACTATTGGAAAGCAAGTTACATGTGGCGCTTGTTATATGAAAAACCCTTTATGTCAAATTGGACATAAAGGATTTTCATGAGTTTATTTAGCTGTTTCGAACTTAAATGTATATGTGTCTTTAAATTCTTTGCCGCTTATTGTTCCTGTTACTTGAAGAGTTATTGTTTTATCATCTAAAACACTCAATGATGTATCTTTATCTAAGTTTACCTTAGCCAACGCTTTTTCAATAACTTTATCAAAGTCTAAACCATTGTTGCTAGATCCGATTGTAATATCACCATCTGAAGTTTTATAAGTTACAGTAGCAGATTCGACAGTTGTATTTTTAGATTTAAATACACTGAAAACTCTATTTGCTTCATCATAAAAATGACCTAATGTACTATTTTCTTTTATTAATACATTAAGTTTGTTCCCTACCATTGAAATTTCGACTTTACTACCTGTTGCAGTATTACCTAATTTAACCTGTTCACTAAGCATTGAGTTCAAAATATCATTCCCTGATGGTGACGTTACACCGCCGCCACCTCCACCGCCACCGCCTGCTGCAGGAGGAGTAACAGGAGTAACTACTTCTTTAACTTTCTCTACATTTTTCAATAGAGCAGTTACAAAACTATTTGAAGCGGAACTTGGAAGACGATCAACTAAAGCTTGAATACTTTCCATTACTTTTTTCGCTTCTTCCAGTTTACCCTCTTTTACAAGCTTTTCTACTTCTACAGTTTTCATATAAATTGTTACTGGAACCATTAATTCATCACGTTTTTGATCCGATGGTTGTTTGTATTTATCAAGCAACAAATCACGAGATGCTTTTCCAGAGAAACGATATAAAATAGCAGTTCTTCCTTTTAATTGATACGAAATTTGGTGATATGCCTTTTCAACTGCAGCAAAGTCATTTTTCGCTTCAGCTACTTTAATATCAGCTAATAGTGGATCCAAATATTTTGTTGCATAATTATATGCATCAATATATGGAACCAATCCTTTTGTAATTTTTTCATTGTACAACGTTTCAATCTCTTTCAACTTCGCTTGCTTTTCTGTTTGAGAAAGTTTAGATGATTGAATTTCTTTTACAGCATTTTGATAGTTTTTCTTTGCACTATTTAATACAGGGTATAATGAGTCGCTTGATGCTAGTTTCCCATCTAATGCTGGATACACGTATTCAGTAGCAGCTTTGTTCAATTCCATCTTTACCTTGTTAACCGATTGATCTACTGAGGTAGATGCTCCAAATGCTACTGATGAGAATGATAATACTGATGTCGTTAACAATACTACTGCCGCTGTTTGTTTAATAAAACGATTGCCCATGTTACTCCTCCTTATTATGTAGGTAAAATTGTATAGAAATTACCAAAATATTTCAATCAACCTTTATAATACTATTTAATTGGAAACTATTCAACTTTATATTTAGTTAATATGTTACAAAACTACCTATGAAAAGTAATTTTTTTTACAAATAAAGAGATTAAATGACTTAAAAGAAAATTATCAATTAGAATATCAACCAAAATTATACAAAAATACGTATAGATTTAACTAGTTAATCTTTTTTTTACTTCTTTCCTGCTAGGGTCACTTATAATGTTTTTTCCAATTCTATCAATATTGCAACTTGGCCATTTAAAATAATATTAATCGACAAAATGTAAGGAAACATTTACCTCTAAAAAACCTAATAACCAGATGCTATACTGAAATTGTAATAGTTAGAAACTACTATTACCGTATTTGAATTTTCAGGGGGATTTTGTTTGTATTGGTATTTGAAAGTATTAAAGAATTATGTAGGATTTCAAGGAAGAGCGCGACGCAAGGAATATTGGATGTTTATTCTTTTCGATATAATCATTTCTATCGCGTTGGCAATTGTGGAGTCAATCGCAGGTTTATCTTCTTTATTAACAGGACTTTATACATTAGCTACTTTGCTTCCAGCTATAGCGGTTACCGTTCGAAGATTACATGATACCGGGCGAAGTGGATGGTGGTATTTACTTAATTTAATTCCTCTAGTTGGTCCTATTATTGTAATTGTATTTACGTGTCAAGATGGAAAGAATAGTGAGAATAAATATGGACCAAATCCTAAAAGATAAGATAAGCACAAGCACCCTTTAAGTACATCTTGGCTTGACTAATTCCTGAGGCCATGATGCGTTAGGTTGGGCTAATTAGAGAAAAAATACTTCCCTACTTTTTTAAAAATTTCTGGTGATACCATTTCGGAATATCTTCACTTCTTTATCGGTAGATAATACATATTTTTTCTCTGGTTCTGCTTGCCATATGAATAAGTACAAGAAAGTGCCAGTTCATTATTTCGACAAAGCAAATTGTCTTTATTATTTGCTCTGTTGATTGGAGCGGAAGGCGGCGACTCCTAGGGGATTAGCAAGCAAATCAAGACCCTGGACGGAGCGTAGCGAAGGAAGCGGCTTGATTGCTTGCCCCATGGAAAGCGTCCGCCTGCAGCGGAAATCAACCTATTCATGACATAAGTGGACAGTTACTTAATAAAAATGCATTTACTTTCTTAATCTTTAACAAAGTTAACCGCTCCTTTAAAGAGCGGTTATTCTTTTTTTCAGAAATGAATTGTCCCAAGTAGATTTAGAAACTAGTCTCTAAGATTTATTAATCTCACTATAATAATCAATCAGCTCATCCAATATAGTATGTAACTCTGAAAATTGATAGCCGAGTCGATTCGCTTTTTCAGTATTGATTGACCACGAACCAGGAAGTGCATACGGTGAAGTGTTTGTTATAGGTGCATCATTCAAAATATTTGCCGATTTACCTACGCGTTCTTCTATTTTACTTATAAGGTCTTCTAATGAAATATCCTCTTCACATCCAGGATTAATCGGTCCAGTAAAGGAGGATTGGCCCATTTTATATAGAAAGTCTGCCGCTTCATCTGAAAGAATAAAGCTATAACTTGCTTTTGGATTTTTAATCCCTAGCATTTCATCGTTTAGCACTTTATCTACATGAAATTTTAGTCTTTCCGTGAAATCGTCTGCTCCAATAACGATTGGAAACCTGACTGCTACAACATCGAGTTCACTTTTAGTAAATAATACTGTTTCAGCAGCACGCTTTGCTTCTTGATAACCCTCATAGCCAGCATATTGTTTTCTACTTTTATATTCAAAAGTAAAATCTTCAGGAATAAAATCTTCTTCTGTCCATTTAGTCCCAAACTCATAAACTGCTTGAGTAGAGGTAAATATATACCGCTTACTCTTACCATTGAGAGCAGATACTGTATCCAGAGCTTCTTGTGGAGACTGACAGGTTTGATCGTAAACGATATCCCATTTCCTATCAGAAAATGCTTTTTCTAATGATGATTTGTTTTCTCGATCTATGATAAGACGCTCTACTTTGTCTCCAAATGGATCTTTAGTAAGGCCACGTGTAGCTATTGTTACATTCTTCCCGTTTTCCAAAAGCTTAGCTACAAGCTTTTTACCGAAAAATTGTGTACCACCTAATACGAGAACATTTTCCAACTCTTTCCCCTCATTTCCATTGACTATCGGGTTTCATTCACAGCACTATTCCACAGAGATTACTTCTAAAGGAGCTTCTGTTTCCTTTGGTTTATCTACTGTGCCCCCATTTGCTTGTTTTAACAAATTCAACTTACTCTTAGATGGAGTTTCATACTTTACGGAAGCATTTTTCAGAACGAAAGCTCCTCCCCCTACTCCATACAATCCACCATTATTGCTTTTATAGCTATATACTCTGTACTCTTCCCCTTTTTTAAGATCACGTACTTTTGTCAAAGAATTATCTTTTTCTAATTTCCATAAAGTTGTGCTTTTAAGAATCGTTACTTTTCCGATTTGACCAACCTTTAATTCTGTTTTACCCCACATCACTTTGGTCAGTGCACTAGCTTGGTTTGTATTAATTGTCATAACTGAAATAAGTAAAATAAATACGAATGCTATTTGAACGGTTTTTTTCATCATAATTAATTTTCCTCCTTTTGAATATTCTTCTATTTTACATTATTAAGTATTTCTCTTCTATATAATAATCTCTTAACTTTCTACGAGGGGAGCTATGGATTTTATTATGATATAATGGAAGAATACTATTTAAATGGAAAGGAATTAAATAATGACAAATTCACCTAACACATATAAAACACAATTAGACTTTTCTACTGAGTGGGAAGTTCCAGCACAGGAAAAGTATATTTTTCAATATTATCATCAGCAGTTAGAGGACCTAGTAGCTAACCAACTTCATGTTCATGGGGTTAAACTATATAAGGTTGAAGCTGGTATTGTTGTAACTGGTATTATAAGACACTCTTTACCAAAAAATTTACGTTTAGAACAAATAGTATTAATCGTGAAAGATAAAGAAGGGAAAGAACTAGCGAAGAAAGAGTTTGAAATGGAATTGTTTGGAGAGCTGCCACCATGTTCTGCACGACCATGGAACTTTTTATTTGAAAAGGAAGACTTACTAGTTCCATATGAAGAGATAACAAATGAAATGGATTTTGAATTAGTATTTGAGTATTACGAAAGAGTAGTAAAAGATTTTGAATTGTACTTAGATGAAGATTGGTCAAATGGTCTTACAGAAGATCAAAAGGAATATGTATCAACATTAGTTTCCTCATTAGAACCACTCAAAATAAATGAACTCTCTATCGTCGGATTTCATTTTCATGAAATGGAAAACGTTGTTCAAGTTTATATCGTTATTCGTAATTCATATGCAGATACATTAACTATTGAAAACCTGCCAATTCAATTATTGGATGCGGCTGGTGATATAGTTTGTAAACTCGGATTCCCAATAGGTCAGTTTGAAATTGAATCTAAACAAGCTCGTCCAATTAACTTATCTTTCCCAAAAGAAGTGTTCATGAAGGAAAATCCAGATTTTAGCTCATGGATAATAGAAATGATTCCACAAACTTTATAATTTACTAATAAATCCGTTGAAGGGAAACCTATAACGGACAAAAGGTTTCGGGAATGTCCATCATTCCCGAAACCTTTTGTCATTTTCCCTACTCACCTATGGCTTCATCGCAGAATATAACTTGATTAATAGAAGAGAAAAACATGCTAAACTTCCACGGAAGAACGCACATACACGAAGAGTAGGAATCCACCGGAAAAGTCCTCATAATTTTCCTTTACTAGGTGGGGCCGTCTAATAAGTAAGAAAACCGTTGAAATGGCTCCCTTTCCGCGGGCGTTGCTTTAGCCTCCTCGCTTCGCTGCGGGGTTCTTCTGCTAACGCTATTCCCGCAGGAATGTCGCCTTTTTCAACGATTTTCTAAAAATGAAAAATCACCATATTATTAAATAGGAAGTAGCCTGACAGTGCTTTTAACCTCTTAAATTGGTCCTTACTGATCTATAATAGCAAAAGTAAGCAGCTATAGGGTTTTCCTAAACAGCTTTATCTATATCATTAAAAAAACTCATTTTTATCGGTACCATCTACTGTAATATTAACATTTAGTTCAGTCGCTTTTAAGATAAAATGATTATCGTCCTTTTTTATCGCTTCGACCTTCACATTTGCAGAAGTCAACTGACTATTTAAACTATCCACCAATTGATCCATTGTATAATAATTGTCATTTAAATTAATTTCAGCTATCTTCAAGCCATCACTTATGCTAAAGCTACGATTCTTTGATGTATCTTCGTCACTACCTGTAACGCGATCCGTATAAAAGAACTCATTCCAGTTTGGTCCACTTACTTGTACAAAGGCAGACTTTCCTGTATTGAAAGTTCCAATTTGGAAAGTATCACCACCAAAGCTGCTCGCCCAAGTAGCACGACCATTTAGATTATTCATTTGAATATAGCTTTCAACTGCAGATCCAATGGACATGGCTGGAGTAATAGCATATTCGTTTTGAGGTATATTCCACCACAAATCTACATTTATCGTATTTGTTCCATCATATATAGTGAATTTCTTACTATTTCCTTGAAAATTTGAACTACTTATAGGTTTACTAACTAGAACAGCTTGACTAGCAAAAATTGTTGCGTAGTCAAAGTTTGAAATTGCTAGACTTTCCAAAGTCGATACATATGGAATAGAAATAGAATATTTCGCAAGGTTCTTCATTTTATTTCCTGATTCATCTTCCGCAAAATAGAACAGAGTGTAGGTTTTCCCTGCACTTAAGCCTTCAAAAACAAAAGAGAAACTGCTATCTTTCTCCACTGTAGCTATACGTTTCTGAGGTCCATCTTCTAAAATCAAATCATTGATAGAAGGGTCTTCCGTTCCATCTTCCTCAACTAAAAGAGCTTGTACAATTGCTTTCTCGTCAAATGCCATTTCCACTGTAACTGAACTTTTCGTCATATTCAGTGTACGCGGAAATCCTTCTTTTGCAATTGGGGCTTGCAAATCGGTTGCTGGTATAACGATGTCAAATTTGCTCGAAGTCCACGTATTACCATCCAAACTAAGCTTCAGTTGAACAGTTGCTACTCGACCAGTTTCTGAAATAGGTGCCTTTAGCAAACCATTTGTGTATGTCCATCCATTATCACCTATTATTTCTACATCGACTTTATAAGGAAGTGTTACCTCTCCATTTTTATTTAATGTAATTAACGAAAACTTCGTGGCATCTTCTAGTACTAATAATTTACTATAGTTACTGATAAAGCTTTGTTGTTCTTCTGAGAGAGAGTCATAATGATTTCTAATTTCTATTAAATTGGAATCATCTGGACCTATTAAATTTGCAATTTCCACTTCAACTTTTAGTGCATCTACTTTTGAAATTATGTTTAGGAAAGCTGTATAATTTGGAAAGTCTCCTAGAATTGCACCTTTCGATATAGCAGCGTCTATTTTCCCGTGAATTTCTCCGATTAAAGCTTGAGTAGCTCCAAGAGTTTCTACTTTAACATCCACAAGACTTGGTAGTTGTCCTAATGCATCATTAGCAGCTTGAATTAATGCTTGTTTTTCCGCATGAATTGCAATCCACTCTATACTAGCTTGCAGTTTCTCAATTAATGTTGCTGGAATCATTAGTCGAAGTTGTTCTGACAATCCTTCATAAGCTAACTTTGTTTCCAAAATAGTATTAATATTCATTGAGGTTAAATCAGTTACTTCTGGTAAAGAGTTAATTTTTCCAATTACATTTTCGACTTTTATTTGATCTTCCATCATTTGAACAAGTTTTTCGAGTTTTTTCTGCACTTCTACATTTATAAAAGATAAAGCCTCATCATTTAAACTTTCAAATAAATCATTCGCTCTATTAATTTCTTCGTAGTTAATAATTGTAATTACTTCGGGAAGTGTTTCTATGATGGATTGCAACGTCATAGCATCCACATAATTACTATTTTCCATAACTGTTAAATGAATTGTATATTTCTTTCCATTTACTTGAATTTCGGCTGTGAACTCTCCGGGAATTAAGGTAGATTGCTCTGGCCAAACTACACTATAACTCTTTGTCGCTCCATTACTCATTTTAGCTGTAACTGTTTTGGGCAATACAAGCCCTTGCTTCACAATGACATCTTGAATGGTAGATATGCTCACTTCTGATCCCGATCCTGGGTTTGGGACAGGAGTAGTTTGTGTTTCTAATTGTTTTTCAATATCGACAACTTCTTTGATTAATTTAGATAATACTAGATTAGTAGAATTAGAAGGTAGTTTAGTCATTAATCCTTCGACTAAAAGCATAATCTTTTTCGCTTCCTCTATTTTCCCTTCTTTCATATATAATTCTGCTTCATTCGTTTTCATAATGATCGTTACCGGTATGATTAACTCGGTTCTTTTATTATCTGCTGGCAACTTGTATCTACTAAGAATAAGATCTCGTGTTACCTTTCCTCTAAAACGATATAAAATAGAGGATCTATCTTTTAATTGATAAGACAACTTATGATACTCTTTTTCTAGTTTATCTAAATCTCCTGTTTGCTCGGCAACATGAATTTGTTCCATAATGGGATCCAAATATTTTGTTGCATAATTCATTGCATCAATATAGGCAACTAAACCTTTTGTAATTCTTTCTTCATAAACACTATCCAGTAATTTTAATTGCGTATTCTTATTACCGTTATGCGAAGAAACTATTTCTTTCCTAAATTCGATATACTGTTTTTTCGCTTGATTCAACATTACATATAATTGAGAAGTTGAAGTAAGAACACCTTCATAGGAAGGGTCAATATATGCCATTGACTCATGCTTAAAGAGTTTTTCTAGATTTTCATTTGATGGGATTCCCACATTTGCACTAGCTTTTTCAGTACCTATTAAAGTAGGGAAAAAACTTATTAATAAAACGAGTGACACGAATATTTTTGAGACTTTTTTCACCTTTTTCTCCTCCAAACGATAGATTAATGAGTATAATATCTACAATATTATGTATTAAGTCCTATATTAAATTAATATTGATTTCCATGCAATGGAAGGTATTTTATATATCGCATGTACCTTGTAGGTTTTTAATGCATTACACAAATTGGGAAATACAAAAGAGAGACCCTTGTGGATCTCTCTTGCTTTTTCTGTACATGTCTATCAATTTATAAATACAAAAATAATATCATCTAGCTAAATCTGCAGTCATACTTCTTTGACAACTGGTGGATGGATTGGAAAAGAATTTGTTTCGTATTCTGCATGTGAATCAATTGCTGCTTCTACTTTCTCTGTGTTCATATTTGTAGCTAAGGCAACAGACATGATTAGTATAAGAAGAATTGCTTTTTTCAATATTGTACACCTCCTTTACATAATAAATTGCACTGCCTTTTCAAATTTACCTTCTTGTTTATAGTAATCGGCTAAGATATTTGAAAAATGCTGATGAGCTTCTTTTAACTCGCCTCTCTTGGAGGTGAAGGGCAATAATTTTTTTTCTAAAAATATCATGGCTTTTTCTTTTTGGTCATTTAATAACAATAAATAAAATTTTGCGTATAGTTGATAATGAAAAATTTTCATTATAAATGCTTCCTCTTTTAAAAGTTCAAAACTATCTTTGCTTTCTGAACATCGCTCCAATATAAACTCAGTTTGGGAAATATTATATAAACATAGAAGATAGTTTTCATTGTTTGTAGGCATAATAGATGCACTCTTTTTAAAATACGCAAGTGCGATCGAATAATTACCCATATTATGATGTAGGTCACCTATATTGTGATATACCTGAGAAAGCAAATTACTATGAGAAAACATTTCTGTGATTCGTAAAAGATGATTATACGTTTCAAGAGCTTCATTATAAACTTTTAAACGTGAATAATTGATCGCTAGTGACATGAGCGCATAAATAATTCTTTTGAAGTTATATTGTTCTTTAAAAAATTGCAACGCTTTTTTACCGTAAAGTATTGCTTGACTAGACTGATCTAAATACCCTTTCACAACTGCTAAGTGATAATATATCTCCCCTTCAAACGAACCAAGTCCTATATTCTCTTCTATGACGAGAGATAGTATTTCATCCGCTTCAACATATCTCCCTCTTAAAAGTAAAATTAACCCACTAAAATAAGAAAGTAAATACTTTTCATGTTGGGAAAAATTCTGTTTTTGGAATTGCAACCACTTCAATTGTTTTTCTGCAATATCTACATCCTTAATAAACAGATAATATCTTAGTTTGTATAACTCATATAGATACATATAGTCCGTAAATATAACTATTTCTTTATAATTTTCTAATTGTAAGAATGCCTCTGTTACCTTTTCTTCCTCGCAATATTGAATATGAGCTATAAATTCAGTTAATAAATGTCGAATATTTCTAGAACTGTTTTCTACATCTTGCAAACTTATCGTTAATCTTTCGAGCAATAATCGTATCGTTTCCCGATTTGCTTCTTTACTATTATTTTCAATTTTACTGAGATGTGGAACCGAACAAATCCCCATAGCTAGCGTACTCTGAGTCATTTCTTGTTTTAAACGGTAGTACTTTATCAACGAACCTATTTGCACAATCTCACCCCCTATAAAATTCTCTTATTAATTATATAGTAGTTTAAATTTTCCCAATAAACAAAACTATTTTTATGTGATAGTTTATAAGTGTACCAAAAATAAAGCGGATGGTGGTAATGACAAACCTCTAGCTTTGGATTTGCACGAGTGCAATCTCTTTTATAAAAAATAATTGAGCGCATTCATATTGAATCTTTATTTATCTTTGTGTTATATCACTCTTAAGTTGAATACCCCCTCCATTTTTGAGTGAAAAATATATAAGCCTTCAAGTAAATTATTGCTTGAAGGCTTTTTATTATTTTCGAAAACTCCATTAAGTAAAAAGAGCAGCTGAAACAATCCTTTCAGCCGCTAATATCCTCTATAAAGCATAATTTAGTTGTGCAATTATTCTGGGATTCACTACGTGTGGTCTAGATTTCGATGAATAAGACGGTAGGTATAAATTGCGTTGTTTAGTCTTTGCTGTTGTTTTAATAGAACGATTTTGGATACATTAACTGGAAAGGTCATTCCATTTCTAAAAGTCACTTGGGATTGGCCTTTTCCTGTTGAATCAACTTCAAACTGATGATTAAAAATCCAAACACATTCGACGCTTTTATAGGACTTAGTTGGAAATGCTCCAAACTCATTTGGATCAATAAGAACAGGAGTTTTAACTAAATAATTCATTAATTTTTTCGTTGCTTGCATACGCCCTTCTATTGTAGAGGCGTATTGAATGCAAGCTTTACTCATCAATTGTGGCACAGTTATTTTGGAAAAGAAAATTCCATGGGTTGTAATAATTTTTGACTTATACTCACCTGTAAAAACTGATTCAAGCATCAAAGTATGTTTGTTAATTAAATTAGAATCACAGTTTTTCAAAAATAAATCCCCCTTTTCATCAATATGGATATATTCTACCAAACTTCCATATATTTGTATAGTATAAATTTACTGAAAATATGTAATTATGTGAATTATTTTTATGTATTAGTAATTACTACCATTATAAAACAATTAGTTCTGTCTGAACGAACAGGTTGTTTGGACTTATAAACCTACTTTTCAAGAATTGGATTAATAGATTCAGACCAATTAAGCTGAGGCTACCTAGGAATAATTGAATCGTGCACGACTCCAAAGGAAAGTACAGTGACTATATTCGAAGAGAGTTTAATACAATTTGAACCAATGATTTCTGCCTGTATTCGAAAGCTAAATATCTATAAAAATCATGAATTGTATAAACAAGCTGGAAGAATTGCTTTATGGCAAGCATGGATAAAATTCGATTCGGAGAAAGGAGAATTTGCACCTTATGCATACCGATGTATATATGGTGCAATTTTGGACGAATTAAAAAAGGAAAAACGTGTAGAAGAAACTATTCATCCAGTGGAGGAAGATACACTAACAGTCCTCGTTGAGCAAACATTAGTAAAGAATATAGATAATGAAGACTTAGCTGTTGCATTGGAAAAACTTACGAAAAACGAACGAGATTTAATAATATGGATCTTCGTAGAGGGAATCTCTTTACAACAAGCTGCAACTCGAGCAGGAATTACGATTCCAGGCATAAAGAAAAGACGGGAACGAATGTTGATTAAATTACGCGAAAATATGTTGCAAAGTATGTGAGTATGCATATGAAAAACTCTAATTAGTAAGGTGCTATTTACTTAATGTTTACTTCATATTTTAGGATTTGGCGAGATTGAAGAGACACCGCTCTAATCGAAAAGACTGAAAAAGTAGAGGATGGAATGGTTGGGGTTTCTTCTCTTCTTTTTCGTTTTTAAGTGAACTTATCTCGCTTTTTATCATTTGAAACAATTAGATAGTTAAGAACGGAAGTAACTGAAGCTGAAATTTCTTGTGTTTTTTGGAGAAGCGTCCGCTCGAAGTGAGGATGCTGAAGCAACGCCCGCGGAAAGCGAGCTGTAAACTTCGGTAAACAACTCTTTATTAGATTCTCTTACAAAAGACTTAAGGGATTTCTAGTTTCCATTAGATATCTCCCGGTTTATTTAAAAACATTCTAGTTTAATAGAACTTTAGACAGTAGACTTATAGTATAATAGTGGCAAAACAGGTTTAAAGGAGGAAAATTAATTGTTTCAAATAAAACACAAATATAAATATATAATTCCATGTTTTTTTACGATACTTTTAATGTTGGTATTACCTATGATGGCAAGCGCAGAGGAATTAGCTGCTTCGTTGAATGTAAAACCGAACAAAACTTGGACAATTACATTCAATAAAGAAGTAGATCCTGCATCTATCGATTCAAACTCTATTTTTGTTTTGGACCAGTTTGGAGAAAAGAAAAATGGTGAAGTAACGCTTTCGGCAGATCGAAAACGAGTACTTGTTTCACCACCACTTGAAGGTTATACCAATTCCGAAACGTATACTTTACATATTACGAACAACATTAAAGATAAAGATGGAAATCCTATCTCTACATATAACACCAAGAAATTCACAATTGAAGCACCGGGTACATATGACGTGGTGAACATTCAGTCGAATGGAACTACTAACATTGTAAAGTCTTACGCTACGTACGGAGAAGCAGTGACAAATTTGAAAACTGATCAAGCTATTCAACATAACAATACTTTTATTAAAATTCCAGGTGGCTTAGTTGTAACAAAAGCTACTTCTACTAATGTGTTAACAAATATTTATTCTGACAAGCTACTAACAAAAGTAGTAACCTATGTACCTTCTAATTCGGAACTGCTTTATATAGACTCGACAGACGCGTATGTAGAAGTGAATGTTGCTGGTAATACTATGTATATAAAACAAGAGAATAGTAATCTAATACCGTGGAATGCAATAACAGGTAGATCCTATTATTCCACTTCAAACGGACAACTTGTACATTCGATTTATTCATCTAATACTGGATCGTATTCTTCCTATCAAGTTGGAACAGCACCTATTTTCATGATTTCCGGCCAAAAATATTACAGCGTGGACGGAACTCATTTTACAAACGCAGCTGGTCAAGAAGTGGGGACAAGTTATCCATACTTCCAATATTTATCTGCTCGCAGCAAAACGAATTATACAGCTGAAGAAATAGATACGTATATAATGTACATGCTTCAAAAATTAGAGATAGATAATCCAACTAACATTATGTATCAACAAGCAACTCAAAAAAGTAAACTTATTGGTCTTGGAACTTATTTAAAGCAAATAGAAGAAACACAGCACATCAATGCCTTGTTTATCCTTGCTCTTGCCCAGCATGAAAGTGCCTATGGAATGAGCGATAGAGCACAACAATACAATAACCTTTTCGGATTATATGTAACAGATAACAACCCATTAGCCAAATATTTCGGTACAGTAGAACAAAATATTAATGAACTAGTCACTGCTTTTTTAAATAAAAACTACCTCCCTCCTAACGCAGGCTATGCGAATGGAGCCGTCTTTGGAAATAAAGCAATAGGAATAAACCTAAAATACGCATCCGATCCATTTTGGGGAGCAAAAGCAGCAGGGCATTTGTATCGTATCGATCAAATGATGGGGGGCAAAGATTCCATAACCCCATACAAACTGGGCATTACAACTACAACTGGCCTAAACGTTAGAACTGGACCAGGAACGGAATATGCAGCTGCATATAGATACACAAATAGTAGAATGCCTATAACTATTTTAGATGATAACTTACCAGAATCCGACTGGATCAAAGTCCTCTCTGACTCTTCTTCTTACGAGGAATTGTATATTCATCGTTCGTATGTTCAAGAGCTTCCACTATATTAACAAAAGAAATCCACTCAAGATTAAAACGCTTGAGTGGATTTCTTTTTCATTTTTAATAGAAAATACACCGGTAACAACTTTGTAATAATTTTTAGATTAGGAGTTTATAACGTATTTAACAAGGCCTTTTGCATTTGCATATAGGGCTGCTTGGGTTCTGTCGGCTAGTCCTAGTTTTGCAAATACTTGGCTTACATGTTTTTTTACAGTAAATTCGGTTATATATAATGTTTTTGAAATTTCTTTATTAGAATATCCTTTTCCAAGTTCTATTAATATTTCTTTTTCTTTTGGCGTTAGATGTTCAATATGACCATCTTCTTCAAACGGTGATTTTGCATTCATGATTAAATCTAATACGGTTGGATCGTAGTATTTACGTCCTTTGCTTATCATTTGCAGCGCATGAAGTAACTCTTCTGGAAGGGCTTCTTTTAACAGGTAGCCAGCTACACCAATTTCTTTCGCTTTGTTAAAGTCTTCCTCATTTGTTGAGGAAGTTAATACAACAAATTTGCATGTTATCCCTACTCGAGAAGCCTCCTTTATTAAATCTAATCCCGAATCATCCCCTAAACGGAGATCTACTATCGCAATATCCGGTTTTACTGCTCGAAGCAGTTCTAATGCTTCTCTTCTATTCGTAGCTTCTCCAAGTACCTCCATTAACTCATCCAAAGAAAATAATGATCTTAGTCCTTTTCTAATTAATGGATGATCATCAATAATAACTACTTTCATGAACTAAGCACCTCTTGTTTTTTTAGCATTTTCCCAATTGGAATATCTATTTGGATTTTTGTTCCTTCTCCTGGTTTCCCGTCTAGCACGAATGATCCGTTATATGAATTTACAATACTTCTCATGTTAAAAAGACCTATTCCTTTATCCTTCTTGTCTTCCTGATTATGCAAATTAAATCCAATCCCGTTGTCTAGTATTACAAGTAATGTTTTTTCTTCTAGTAAAGATAATCTTATCTCCATCGTACTACATTCCCCGTGCCGAACTGCATTTCCACATGCCTCACAAATAATTCGATAGAGCTCTGTTTTTAGTTTAGGAGGAATGAACGATTCATCTCCCGTTATTTGATAGTTAATTTTTACGTCATTTAGCTTGGCATACTCATCTAAATAATTTTTGACAAGTACTAAAAATGGTTTATCTCCTTTTTTAACCGAGCTAAGTCGGTAAATAGCTGCTCTTAGTTCTTTTATAGTCGAATTCGCTGTCTTTGATAGGAACTGATACTCCCGATTCAACTCTTCTTTTGAAATACTTTGACTTTTAATCTGTAGACTATGCAATGAGTAAACTATTCCAAATAGTTTCTGAGAGACACTGTCGTGTATTTCATTGGCAATACGATTTTGTTCTTCAATGATAATTAGCTGATCCGTCATTTGATCCATGTGAATTCTCTCTAACATGATTTCACTAAGCTCTGCTATAAACTCAAATGTGCGATTAAGTAGGAAGGTATCTCTTACCTCACTAAAACTACTGACCTTAATTCCTACAACCCCGACATTTTTAGATGTTCTAATTATTTTCATCCAAAAATATTCATTGTGAATCTTGTCCATAAACGATTGGTTATTTTGACTAATACGATGCCATTCTTTCTTGAGCTCATCTTCCATGTTCAAAATGCTAGTTGTATTTTCTAAATAACTTTTCTGTTGATGAAGATCTATTAACCAAAAGAATACAGATTCTTTTTGGGTACATTTAATTAGCGAGGATGTAATTTCAGTTGTTAACTTTTCAGGACTTTTATTTGATGAAAAGTTATCCATTAAGTGATAAAGAGACATAATATGCTCTAAAGTATCTGCATACATTTTGTTTGCTTCAGAAAGTTTTTTATTTACGAGTAATAATTCTTCCTGTTGGTTCTTTAATGTAGTTGCCTTCAAATCCATTCCTTTCATGAGACCGGAAAATAACATGACAAGAACCGCAGTTAGTAAACTGACTAGATAAACATAGGAGCTCTCTTGTAAAAGGGGGAGCATATTGTTTGAATTAAATAAAGTATAGGAAATGAATGTCGCACTACTTAGATAGAAAGTTAATACCCACCAACAGAAGGAAGGCGTTAGAAAACTTGCAGCTACCAACACAGGGTTCAGTGCATACCATATAAATGGACTTGCAATACCACCTGTTGGAATAAGCAATAAAGTCAAACCAATCGTTTCAGTTAAAACAATCGTTTTTAATCTTTTTTTATTTTCTCTATTTCTTCGTTGTAAATCCGTTAAAATCCAAGCTGCTACAGTAAGTGATACAACTAATCCTAATTTAAAAACAAATGACGATTGAGGTGGCCCTAATAAAAAAAAGCAAGAAGTTAATAAAAGAGAAATATATCGATATATAAGCGCCAGATGCATCTTACTGGAAGGATTCTTTCTTATGAAAGAAGAAAAGTTATTATTCCAGTACATATGATGGATCACTTTCTGTTTCATTCTTACTATTTTTACTCCTACTTCTACTGCGACTTCGTGATAATTCCATTTCATTAATTTCATATTGATACATATAGTCACCATCTATGATGAAATATAACTTACTCTCCTCCAGATGAATGTTGTAGTAAAAAATAGGTAACTCTTTTGCATCTGCAATTTGTATGATGGCTTTAAATGAATTTAACGTAACTATCGATTTTCGACCAATTTCTACTTTATTGGAAACTGGAATTAATCTATTTCCATACTTCTTATTAATTTTTTCACCTTGTGATGGAGCGTTCTTTTTCCGATTAGCTACAAAATCTTTATTCAAATAGCTAATTAATACTGCAAAGAGAAGTACGAACACAGTACTCGCGATACGAACAGGAACTGGAGATGTATCAAACCCGAACAAACTAATTGTATTTGAACTAACTTTTGTGGATATAAATGGGATGGAAGAAGCAAATTTTTTCTCACTTGCTAATAAAATTTCATCATATGAAATCTGAAAAATTAAGTGATCCTCCATTTGAATATCCTTCTCTACCCCGTTATAACTAATTGTACCTTGGACATTTGGAATAACTTCAATCGTATACTTATCAGATCTTACTCCTATTTCATCTTCTACCTTAGTAATAAAATTTTTAATCATTTCTAAATCAATTTTATAATTATTATTTACAATGGTCACACTTGTCCCATTTTGTTCAATAAACTTTTTTTCTTCTAAAGGGAATGATTTTTCCCAATATTCTCCCGCCTTTAGAAGTAGATGTACTTCATGTGACACGTTTGCACTTACTGGAACCTGTGAATTTACAGATGAAATAAGGGTAAAAGGGATTTCCTTTGTAATTTTCTTCATAACAGTATTTCCTACTTCAATTGTTCCTCCAGTTGGATAAAGGATATTAGGTGTAAGTGTCGCCTTGTAATCATAGCTTGTTTGAATTTGCGATTCATTTTCAGTTATTTGTTTTGTCTCGGAGGATGCCATTGACCAAGAATATACGGAAATAATTGCTGACATAGCTAGTAATAGAAATAGTATGAAACTAACCTTCTTCTTATCTTGCTTTAGTAACTTTTCTAAGACTTCTTTCAATTTTATCGCCCCCTCTTTTTGTCACCTGTTAATCCATTCATTGTTCAGTCATTTGTTCTTATTTTTTTATATCTGGTTGTGTTGTTATTGGCTCTTCGATTTTTTCTATTTCTTCTACCTCTTCACCTTCATTTTCAACAGGGGTCGTGGTTTCATCTGGTTCTACTTCTACTTCTACTAGTTCCTCCTCATCAACTTCGCCTTCTTCTGCTTCAATCGGTAATTCTTCTAAAGGCTCTTCTGCAAACATTGGTAGAATCGTTAAGATATCTGCACTCCCCTCACTCCAACGAACTTTGAAACTTATATTCTGCCCATATAATTCCTCTGATTTCCCAATAACACCATATTCTATCGTTTCACCTGGCCTAATTGATGCCTGATACAGTTCAACGTAACTAGCTGGGTTCATACTTTCTATTTCTATCGTTTTTTCCATATTATTCGTGAGCTTTATCTTTCTGTTTTCCTCATCATAGTTAACAGCAATTAGGGCTTCTCCCTCTGGCACCACACGTATTGTCGCATCACTCCTTATTTCTGCTGTAGAATAGCTATCACTTTGTATAAAAAGTAATGAGAAAGATATTAAAAATGCTGATAATAATAAAATAGATTTCAAAGATTTTCCTCCTATCTACATAATAAAAGCCCAATTAAATTGGATATAAATGTCCAATTACAATCAGGCCGGTTGCACCATTAACTCCATACATCCCAGGTGCCCAAATGCAGGATGTACTTCACAGTTTCCGTTATATATTATTTTTCATAGTTCAGTATAACCAAATTACTCCAAATATAACGTCAAACTATGCGGTTTTTTATGTTCTATTTTTGTCTAAAAAGAAGATGTCATGTCTTATGGTGATTCACAGAACTCCAATTTAATAAAAAGGACTGCATATATATAATTCAATCTCCTCTGTCTGTATATTTAATTCGATTAAAACAAATTAATGCGGATACTCTCATTCATTGTTTGAATTAGATTGTATTAAGAAGCTGTTTATTGAAAATATCATACAGGTGTTAATTGCATTTCTTTAAAATTATGGACATTTTATTTATTCAAATGAAAAAAGAAGAACTAATGGACGTCTCCCATTAATTCTTCCTTTATTTTTTTCTTCCTATTAGTCTGCTATTGCTTCAGATTCAACAATGATAGAACCTAATAATGCAGTAGGTGAAACTTTGTGTCCAGCTGGAACATCGATTTTTACTGCAATTGTTCTAATGTTTTGCATGCCAGAACCAGATTCTTTCGTAACCTTTTCAAATGTTAAAGAATCTCCTTTTGTTCCCCAAGCAGGTGCTGTATTAGCTCTAGGATTACTCGCTACTCCAAAAGTAATATATTGTGCATAATCACCTGTTGCTTTAATAGTTACTTTGACAGTTTCTGCGGATTTGTTTCTTAGAGTAAACAAAGAATTCCATTCATATACACTGTTAGGTTGAAGTCCGTAAAATTTTGCAGTAGAACCATCTCGATCTACACCTTTACCGAATTGGAATAATAACTCTCCATCCTTTACCACTACAGTCTTATCTTTTGAACCAATTTTATTTTCCCAGCTCCATGGTGTATCAGCCTCGAGAGTTAATAATGCTTCATCTGTATTAACAACTTTCAACTCCGAAGCACTCGTTACTGTTGCCTTGTTATAAGACATCGCCGCCATTACACTTGACATTGCTAGTAGAAATACTACTAAAAGTAAACCTTTTTTCATTAATTTATCTCCTCCTAAAATTATTTCGGCTTCACGCCGTTTGTAACTAATTTAAGTATAGGATGACTACAAATTGTTAACCTCACTCCATAGAGTGCTTTTTAGATATCATTTGTCTACTCTCCTATTATCCTTTTTACTCCCAATATTCTACTTATGTTTCTTAGGAGGTATACTTTAGTACCATATCTATCCTACTGTAGAGGGGTTTTATTGAAAGAGATTTTCAATAATATAGATGCTAAGGAGGAATTCTATGAAGTTAATATCAAAGCTTATAAACATATTAGTGGTCGTTCTTATTTTATGTTCCTTAATCGCTTCAGTTGGATCGGCTATTTCAAATAAACCTGTACTCCTAACTGTCATTGTTTCTAATAGTATGTACCCTGTTTGGGAGCGGGGAGATATGGTCATCATAAAAAACCTAAAAGAAGATGAAACTGTCCATCAGGGAGATATTGTTTTTTTTAAAACGACTAAGGGAGACCTTGCCGATAAAGGCTGGATTGCACACAGAATAATTTCTGGAAACGCTGAGCAAGGTTACATCACAAAAGGGGATGCAAATAAATATACCGATCAAGAGTCAAAAGGTAATGTACCTATAGAAAGAAAATGGATTGCTGGAAAGGCCGTTACAATCGGGGAAACTCCAATCGTCATTCCTAAAATAGGTTATTTATCTTTATGGGTAGAAGAGTTTCAAACTAATCAATTTATATTACCTGTTATAGCATTAGTTATTGGTATTTTAATTGCAATTGGGGAATTCAAGTCTGAAAAAAAACAGCGAAAAAAAATCCAAGGCTTAGAGTTGCAATTAATATATATAATTGGTGGATTAACCATTTCCATTATTTTGGGTAGTACTATGCTTGCTGCTGGAGAAAAAATTAATATTATTTATGAAGTATCTGAACATAACCAAGGCGTGCTTATGGGAAGTAAAGTCGGCATAATACAGATCGGTGATACAGTTTCACAACCTTTATCTGAACTGAGTAATAAGGGCTCCTTTCCGTCTATCGGAGTAATTACTACCAACGATAAGCAAATTGAGTTAAGTCATACAAATGTGTTCCTTCAAAAAGGACAACTTATCAATTCCACATACACAGTACATGCTGAAGAAACAGGAAAGTATAACTCAATTGTTCATGTGGGAATGTTTTATCCGTTGTTGCCACCATCCATTGTATTTTTTCTTGCGCAGAAAAGTTATTGGTTAGCACTTTCAGTAGTTTCATTAATACCTGGAATTCCATTAATGCTTTACCCATTAATTGATGGCAAAATGAGAAGAAAAACGATGAGAGTTTTAAGGAAGAAAAAAAATAAGTTGATGAGTAGCCTGCCATTTTAATAAATAAAAAGTAGCCGAGATTTTTAATCCCGGCTACTTTTTAATTTGAGAAAATTATTCACTTATTATTATCTAAAAAAGAATGAATTAATATCCTTTTATTTGAAATCCATTAGTTAATTTCAAGTTCATATCATACGCATTTGTTACCCCTTCGATTGCAATAACATTTAACGGTCCTGTTAATATCCCATCTTCGCCTTTTTCAATGATGGTGCCAGCAATTTTATCATCTACTGTTGGTCCAAATTTCACTTTAAAACCATTTGCAACATTTGAGAAAACTGTGCCGTTTGCATTGTTTGTAAATTGAACTTTTGTTCCATCTGCATCTTGTAGAGTGATAAAAGCTGTTTTAGACAATACAACTTGATCTTGAGCAACTTCAGTTCCATTTGATCGTTTTATCGGAGCAACAGTGAATGTTACTTCTTTATTTGATATGTCTTCATTTTCACCTGTTCCTTCACTTACAGCCAAAAGATTCATAGGACCTTCAACTACTCTTAGTGTGGTTGCGTTCCACGTGCTAAATATAGGAACAGCTTTTCCTGCTTGCTGTTGCATAATGTAGAAATCAGTTATTTCATTTGGATCTACGTTTGTCTTAAACTTCCATTCACCTGTAATAGCGCTCATTTTTACTTTCCCTAGGTAAGTACCTGAGTTTTTGAAAAAGAAGAGTTCGTCATTTGGCTGTCCATATCCAGATAGTTCGATACTATTTCCGATCATTCGATAGCCAGCAGTACCAGTTTTTCGTGCAAACTTGTAGTCAAGTGCTAAGCTAACGAAATAATAATTTTCAGCTATGTTAAAAGACGAGCTAGTTGTCGGTTGATACGTTCCATTGATTGTATCTTCTTTATTTAACGCATATTTGAATGTATCATACGTTACAGCAATTCCTTCGTTACGATAAGAATCGAGAGTACCTTTTAATAAATACTTCAGTCCATCTACAGTGACAAAATAGTTATTATACAAATCCACGTATAGTACTTTCTTGTTAGATATAGTTCCTGCTTTAGCTGGTGCATAAAAGTTTATTAATCCAGATGTTTGTGTATCTACTACTCTATTATTCTCCATTTTATTAAATGAGATTGTCTTATCCAGAGCAGCAGTACTTACATTATTTGCAGTAAATGTAATAGTGACTGTACCATATTTATCTGGCAAAGCATTTACACTTTTAGCACCTGAAATAATGTTTTCAATACCATTAATCGTTAATATCTTAACTCCCGTTGGAACGTCGATTCGTACAGTATTATAACCATAAGAACCAGCGAAAGTAGCAGATAAAGCAAGCACTTCTGATGTATCTCTATGTTGAGTAGTCATGTTTCCTATTTGAATAGGAACAATGCTACCTGGAACGGTAAAGCTTGCTGAGCTTCCTTTATACTTTAATGTGTATTTCATACTAGGTGTTTGGGCAGTGGTTGTTAAAGTAACAGTTAAGCCATCTTTACTTAGAGTCGCATATGTAACAGCTAAACCATTATCCAATGTAAACTCAGAAGCTTGAATTGATGTTAGCGCTCTGTTCAATTTTACGGAAACAGTTGTGTTATCTATTCTTGTAATCGTTGATATTTGAAGTGGTAAAGTTTTCAATACATCGTCCACTCTTTTTTGCAAAGAACTTCCCCAGATCAATACGTTTGCATTGAGAATTGCTTGAGCTTCATCCACTTTTCTAGTTGCATCTAAATTTCTACCTGCCTTAATATCTGCTGCTGCATCTCTTGAAAGCATATGCACCGTCACATCGTTTTTTAAATACTTAATGAGGTCTTCTGCTGGTCCTTTTACAGCATTTCGAATTGCATCACGAGTTGATTGACCATAAACACGATCTAATAATATCGTTTGTTTACGAAATTCTGCCGTCATTTCGTGGTACGCCGTTTCAACATTATCTATATTACTTGCATTAACTGCTGCTGAAAGTTTATTCTTTTTTTCATTTATTTTTATACTTGCAGTAATGGCATCAAGATACCCTTGTGCACGTTGCATTTGAATTTTTGGTTCGGTTAAGCGAGACTCAAATTTCAATTTATCAGAGTAACTCAATTGATTAAGTGCTGATTCAGCCTTTGCTAAAGTATTTTTCGCAGCATTATATTGATCCCACGGTTGAGTAACCCCATCTGCAGAACCTTCTATAGAAATAGCCCATTTCAAAACATTACTTGCATTTTGTGCATCCGTTAACAATTTATCAATATTAATTGGTGCTGCATCTACTTGTTTACTTGGTGCAGCCGCCACAAATGCCGAGGCTGCAACTGCTGAGGCAACCGCAATTTTAATTTTATTCTTCTTCATCATTTTGCTCCCCTTTGTATTAAATCTAAAACTTTTCTTTTATGCATATGCAAAATTCCACTATTAAAAGATATGTAAATACACTTTCTATCTTCTAATTAGTTATTCTACACATCTTATAAATAATCCTTTTTACTAAATTATTCCTTTACTCTATATGTACGTTTTATTTTAAAAAAAGTTTCAGATTGGGACGGATAAATAGCAATTTATGGATCAATTAGCTCATCAAGTATTGTATATAAAAAAACTCAATCGAAAGTAAAGTTCGATTGAGAGTTAATTATATGGACAATCTTTGTCCTATTTGCTTGAGATTATTTCAATTTTCCAGTTTGACCAGTCTGGATTTACTTTTTTAAATTTTTCCTTTGGAATAAACAAACTCATTGGTCGCGCGTGCTTTGCTTTAATGTTAAATTCTTCTAATTGAAATTCTTGTTGAGCAACTAGATCTTTGTCTGCATCAAACAATTGTACAGGCAGACTATTAAGTATGACTCCCTTATCGAAAGAATTCCGTATAAATACTTCAATGGTAACACCATTTTCTTGTTCTAGTAAACTAATAGTAGAAATTGAGACATCATTAAGTGCTATTGGATTTAAAGAAGCGAGTGTTTTCTCTAATGATTCTTTTTGATCCTTAGTTAATTCTTGTGACCACTTGTCATCAAATTGTAAGGAAAAATCTGACATAGATTCTTGTCGGTATTCAAAAACTACTTCAAATTCCATTTTGTCAGTTATTTCATCATGGGCAACAAGTAAAAATTCGTTTTCAAATTCAAACATCCATGGACGAGCTCTTAGTGGAGCTAATTCACCAAAATGTTCCATATTAAAATCTTTCTTTGCAATTTCTTTTCCGGATATATCGCGAACTATTAAACGAATATCAGCTAAAGCTAAATTCTTTTGCAAAGATTGGCGAATGATTGCTGTCATGATGAATCCGTCATTTGTTTTATGTAGCTTTACTCCGTGAATACTAAGTTGATTTGGAATTAAACCTTTTAATTTATTATGAGCAGCTTGAAAAACGTAGCGTTCTTGTTCATTAAGATTCCACAAGTCACTAAATTCTAACGTAGTTTTCAATTTATTGGATAACTTTGGTTGGGCAGATTTATTTGACTTAAACATTGGAACATCCTTTCAAAACGAATACTGAACCTCTATTATACCATCATAACAATTACAGTACTATATTCGTAAGTATATCAAATCATATTTGCCATAGTGATTGGTTTGCGAGAAGTATGGTGTTATCAATCAAAAAAGTTCAAGTAAAATTTCATGTGGTTAAAGTTAATTATTAAAAGCTTGATTTGTTGAATTGTATAGGAACCTAAGCACACCAATTTTGTTTATAAAAAGAAAAGTCCCTCAATCGATTTCTCGATTGAGAGACTTTCTTCATTCTAACAACCTAGTTTTCTCAAACTAGATTGTTAGAACTGCATTAAATTCTAGAACTCAGGATTAAAGACCTGTAGCTTTTGAAAAGTTTAATTTAAATCCGTAAGCGTTTGTAACACCAGTTACTTCAGTTACACTTAGTGAACCAGTTAGGTTTTTACCTACTACAGAAAGTTTAGAAGGTGTACCAAAATTAATATCGAAACCAGTTGCAGTTGCAGTAAATGTTGTACCACCTACACCATTAGTATAAGTAGCACTTAATAAACTACCATCTACTAAAGTAATTGATGCATTTTTAGCGATTTCTACATTGCCTTTATCTGCAGCAAGGTCTGCTGTGAATACAAGTGCAGGACCACCAGTTAAAGATTCACCAGCATCAACTTTTACAGCTGGATATTTAGCAGTAAATTTACCAGGAACAACTGTAAGTGTCTCTAAACCGTCCTCATCTTTAATTGCATCATATGATTTTGGTGCTTCATTTACTGCAGTAACGTGACGAGCTGTGAAAACAGTTTCTGCTGTTACTGAAACAGTAGTACTCCATAAACCATTAGATCCAACTTGAACTTGTGTATATGGAGCTACATTATCAGTTCCTTTGTAAATAGCAACTAATTTACCAGCTTCTCCAGTACCTGATAGTTTAACTGAAGTTCCTTCTACACGATAAAAGTCTGTGTCATCAGCATTTTCTTGATCTAGAGCAAATTCTGCTGCAGCTACTTTATGAACCAAGATTTTAACAGAAGATCCACCTGTTGAATTATAAGTTCCAGTAACTAAATCACCTTTAGCTAATTTTGCTTTAAAAGCATCTAAAGTCAAAATAGAATTGTTAGTATCTTGATATACATTTCCTGCTGCTGATAATACATATTTTTTAAGATCTGTAGTTACGAAATAGTTATTAGCTGCATCTACATATTTTACTTCATTACTAGTTGAGAAGTCATCAGAACCAGTTACTTTATCATAGAAGTTCAATGTACCTGTAGTTGTAGAATCAACTGCAGCTTTGTCATATCCGTTAGGGTATGTTTGGATTTTAACTTTCCCGCCTGCAATTGCTTTAGAACCGTCAGTTACTTTTGCAGTTGAAGTTACTGTTAAGACCATTTGACCATTAACTACTTCAAACTCAGCTTTGTCACCAGTTACAGGTTTTCCATTTGCACTTACGAAGCTATATTCACCTTTGCTTTCTTTAGCAGCATCTGTGAAAGAAACTTTAACCGGTCCAGTATATAACGCACCAGAAGTAGTTTTAACTGTAGCAACAACTGCATAAGTTTGACCAGCTTCTCCGTGGAATGCTGCTGTTTCAACAGTGATATTTCCTGGAAGTGGTGGAACTGCAGCTAAAGCGTCAGTTACTGATTTTTGTAGAGCTGCTTGCCATTGTAGTTTGTTAGCATCAAGGATTGCTTGTGCTTCTGCAAGTTTTGCATTTGCTTCAACAATTTTTCCTGCTTTAGCATCTGCATCTGCTGCTTTTACAAGCATGTTAACTGTTACTTCGTTTTTAACTGAAGCAACTGCTTTTTCGATAGCAGGTTTAACTGCGTTACGAATTTCGTCACGAGTTGATTGACCATATACGCGGTCTAAAAGTTTTGCTTGTTTACGGTACTCAGCAGATGCTGTGTGGTAAGCAGGCTCAACTTTTTCGATATCGCCAGAAGCGATTGCTGCGTTTAATTTAGATGTTAAGTCTTTAATTTTTTCACTTGAAGTGATTGCATCGATGTAAGCTTCTGCACGTTTAACTTGTAATTTTGCATCTACAAGTTTAGCGTCAACGCTTAACTTTTCAGATGTAGAAAGCCCTTTAGCTGCCGCTTCTACTGCTGCTACTGCTTTTTTAGCAGCATTGTATTGATTGTATGGACGTGTTACGAAATCAGCAGTACCTTCTACTGAGATAGCCCATTTTAATACTGTACCTGCGTTTTGTGCGTCTGTTACTAATTGGTTTACATTTGTTGCTGCGTCAGCTTGGTGAGCTGGTGCTGCTGCAACGAATGCTGAAGCTGCTACTGCAGTTGAAGCTGCAATTTTGATAGCTTTTTTCTTCATAAACTTGTGATCTCCCTTCGCTTGTGTGTTGCAATTTTTTTTAGTGTGTAACACCGGTCGCTTGATAGCGTCCAATATCGTCACCCTAACTAATATATGAGTATACAAAACTCATATGCTAAAATCAACCAATATCCTTAAAAGATTACCAGTTTAATTTGAGGATGATGTTATGAAAGCACCAAGGACACCATTACATATTCCATATTACAGGAATTTAACCAATTGCGCTAGCTTTTTTTATGAATAATTCTTACTATTTTTATTTTAATAGATTTTACTTGTCATTTTTCTTTTTAATATGTAGAAAATTTTTTTTATGTTTCTAAAAATTAAATGCGTGCATTTTTAGAATTTTGTGTTATGATGTACAGTATAGAAGGTTACTTATAGATGTGTAACGCCGTAAACTTGTTTGTACATTCATTAGTGTGCAGCCTTCTACTTCCTTCGTTTTATCGCTCAAGAAGAGAAGCATCTGAATTTCGGATGCTTCTCTTCTTATTTTATTTGATTTTTTTATTATTTAAATCTTTAATTTTAATCGATAGACCTAGTCAATTACCATGTACTCTTTTCCCTCGACCAATACTAATTGCAAAACATTTTTTTCAACTATTATATTCTTTACACTAAATTGCACTTCGAAAATAATTGTGGTGTATCTGAGACCAATTACCCCCAAACTAAGACCAGTTCATCTAAAAGCGAGACCAATCCCAACTCACCCGGTATTAATTTAGGGCAGGTGCACAATATTCTTGTGGGAAAAGCTGGTGAATCGGAAGTTGCTATTTCTTGTGTTGTTTGGACCTTTAGGAAAGCGGTGTAATGAAAAGCTGAGCATAGTAAGGTTAAGAACCCTCATTCTGGGACGTAGCCCTTCATTAACACCATCGTGTTTGCAATGGAAATAAAGTGGGGGGATTGCGCAATACATAAAAAACAAGCTATTAACTATTCAATATTTCAGATCATACCAAGTTGGTATACTTCTAAAAAAGAAGGAGCCTCGATGGACTCCCCTTTCCAATTAGTAATTACTTCACCATTAGTAAATTCAATTTCTTGATTATTTTCTATTCCTCTAATTTCTTTTATATTGTTTCAAGACTCCAACATTTACTGTAGTACATTAATAGTAGTTGTGTCAGATTAAACTGTTCCTAAGTTAAGTAATTACGAGGCTTTGTCAGCTGTACTTGCCTTTTTCCATATGGAGTTTACCCACTCTGGGTGATCAATAAATGGATTACGGTTTCCTTGCCATTTTTGAATGACATTATTACGATTTCGTTCGAATTCATCGACTGGATCTTGCTCATGCCACTTTAAAAGCGTAGAAAGCTTACCATGGAAAGGTGCAGTGCCGTTATTAACTTTATCATTTAGTTCTAAATCTACTTTGTCACCTTTTTCATAACGTGTTGCCATATAAAATAAAATTCTTGCGACATCGCCTTTTACACGATCAGGTGGTTCAAATGAATTTGCTGATTTAAAACATCCGTTACATCCACTAACAGGGCTTCCCCCGTTATCAAAGTCTAAATTCCCTCTTGCGCTATTTACTTGTACATCGGTAGGACGAAGGTGGTGGATATCAGTTCCTGGACCTTTAGATGTACCGAAGTTTCCGTGTGATTTCGCCCAAGTGTGTTCACGGTTCCACTGTCCTACGTTTCCACCATTACTCAATTTAGAACGAGAAACACCAGAGTAAAACAAAATAACATTGTTTGGATTCTTAGGATCTTCATCCGTTTCACGTAACGCTACCCATGCTTCATCATATGAAAGTTGAGAATGTCCATCAATTATTTCATGAAGCGCATCTTTTAATGCTTGGCCTTCTTTACCAAATGCATTTTTATAATAAGCATCCGTAGGTGAACTCGCTGGATTTACAAGAACACTGAAGCTTGTCGTGACAGTTTTTTCACCATCTGAGGCTGTTACACCTACCACATAGCTACCTTCTGCAAGCGTTAGTTTTAATGTGGAATCTTCAACCGTTCCTAATGTTGAAGTAAAAGTTAGCACTTTGTTTTCAGGGTCAGCGAAATAGTCAGTTAATAAGATGGAAATGGAATCTCCAACTTTAACTGTTTGGTTTGGGATACTTTTCTTGATTACAGGTGCTTGATTTTCACCAGGCAAAGAAGGAACCACAATGGGTTCCCCTTTTGTATTTGTAATTTTAATATTTTTGCTATCTGCACCATTTATAAATTCAATTTCTTGAATATTTTCAGCGCCTCTTATTTCTTTTACGTTTGGACCGTCAATGATGACTTTTTTCATTACTGTTCCTTTGAAATCAATGATTGCCCCAGTATTTACTGGTTTTATCGTTACAGAATGCTTCGCAAATCCTAGTCCGTGAAATTCTGCATAAGCTCCAGTGAATAGAACGCCATCTGTAATTACTGACTGGTCATCAAGTGTAATGGATACGCTAGGTTTACCGATTGTTAATTTCTTTGTACTAAGTTTTTTGATGTTATACATTTTTTCAGCTTCGATTGGTATTACCACATCTTTAGCTTTGATATCAATTTGTACTAAAACTGGATCATGGTCACTTGCACGACCAGCCATATCCGTAAAGTCTGCATTGATATGAAGAATATCGATTTTTGTTTTGCTTTCTAAATTCTTCGTAACTAAAATATGATCTAGCACTTGTGAGTTTCCTTGATACAAATAAGTGTAACGATCAGGAGTTTCCACTAAGTTGATCATATTTTTCATCAGATTACCCTCATGAATTTTTAGAGATTGTGAGAACTGATAATCATTAAAATCACCTAAAGATACAACATTTGCTTCAGGATTTTTCGTTTTAATATCCTTTACAAAGTTATTTACGACTTTTGCTATTTCATGACGTTGCGCTTCACTTTTGTATACAGGTGGTTGAACTGATCCAAATAATGGGGTATCACCTGATTTTGAATTCCAGTGATTCGCAATAACGATGACGTTTTCACCTTTGAAATCGAATTGTGCAGCTAAAGGTTTACGACTACTGTTAAACGCACTATTTGTTGGATCGATACGACCTGGATTAAGTGTCAGCTTACCGTTCTCGTAACCGACAGCAGTAGTAGCATTCCCAGCTGGAATACCCTCTGTTAGTTTTACTCGTTGCGGATTGTATAAGAATCCTACACGAATGTTCGCATTCGGTGCACCACCATCTTGATTGTTCACAGGGTCAATATTCACATAGCTATATTCGACTCCGCCAGCAGCTTTAATAGCTGCAATCAATCTTGCATAGCTTTGATCTGCCTTTGAATCTCCAGCAGTTTCACCGTTATTATCTTGCACTTCTGTAACACCAACAATATCAGGACTTTGCATATCAGTAGCAATTGCTCTTGCTAATTTACGAGCCTTGTCATCTGAAGTAGATGTTTTGTTATTAGAGAAGTTTTCTAAGTTATAAGAAGCAATCGTTAACTTATCTTCCGATTTAACAATCGTCGTTTTTTCTGGTGTTGCAGTTCCTTTTGTATGGGCAGCTTTCATTTCATTTAAAGAAACATAGATTTTAAAGTTTTGGAATGAATATCCTACCACACCAGTAATCGGTCCTTTAAATTTATCTCCAGTTGCTACTTCGAAATCACGACCTGGTCCATTTGGCTCTAAACGGAACTGGATACGATTAGGATTTTGGTTCCCCTCTTCATACAAAACACCACCATGAAGAGAATTCGTTGGTGCACTTTCAAGCAATGTGATAAGGTCACCATGCTCTTGTGGAGAGACGGCTTTCACATTACCAACCTGCACACGCATTCCTTCAAGACTTTCCCAAAAATCAATTGCATCCACTGTCGGGTTGAAAACGGATAGATTGTCACTATCAATTTTCTCAAAAGTCATTTTACTTTCATCAATGATGATTGGAGCAGGTAAAGCCACGCCACTTTTAATGACTTCCACTTTTCCACCTTGATCATTTCGGACATTGATTTGCGTTGTTTTCAAGTCTGTTTGTTGACGATCATCATATCCGTCATATGCAAATTCACTTACTTTACCTGTGACAGATACCAAATCACCAACTTTAATCGGCCAAGCTTTTGTTCCGCTATAAAGTAGAATTGCTTCCGAAGTATTTGGATTGTTATCCGCTAACTCATCTGGTGTTTGAATATGATAATAAGTAGCGCCATTCAATACAAATGTGTAGGTAACAACACCTTGAATTCCTTCAACTGTTTTATTGTCAAAGCTTGAGTTATGTCCTGCTCCTTGAATATCGTGAATTTGAAGACTGTCTGTAACTACATATTCGAATGTCTTCACTTCACTTGAAGAACCATTTGCAGTAATTGCTACTGCTTTAAGTGTTGTATTTTTTTTAATCTCAATTGGTGAAGAATATTTTGTGCTTTGTTTTGTAGGTATTGAACCATCTAATGTGTAATAAATTTCTGCATTTGCTGTTGTGGTGGACAAAGTTACGGTTGTGCCACCAACGAATGTTCCACTTCCAGGATTCGCCTCAACTGGTTGTAGAATGGAACTATCTAAAACGATATCTTGTGCAAAACGTGGAATAATTTGATAATCAGCATCGAACTGTTGAACGATACCAGTAATTGATTCATACTTTTTACCTACACTCAAACCTAATGAGTTGTTTTCATCACGTACAATGAAACTTATAGTTCCATCTGTAGCAGTATAATTTCCTGCATTTACTGAAGTTAAAGTAATCTGCTTTGCTTGGACAAGTACTGATTCATTGCTTTCATTTACCTGTGCTCCTGTTACAACTTTAGGAGTTGGCGCTCCCACATTTGCCTTCTTTTCAACAATTGTTGCACCATCTAATTGAAGAAGTCCACGGAAATCTGCTAATTTACCAGTAAGTGTAACTTCATCTCCAATTGTTGCAGATAGAGTTGCAGGTCGTACTGCAATCCCGCCTGTTGCGTCTTGAACAGAAACAGTATTTTTCAAGTTTGCTGCTACTATTGCTTTAATCGTAACTGTTTCTCCTATAGCAGTAGAGCGTGCTTCTGCAAGTGATAATATTCCTGATTCACTTATTACAGTATAAGTGAATTCTGCAACAGCACTGTTTTCTAGTCCTTGTTTTATAGCAATTGCCTTAATTGTCATGTCTTTGTCAATAACAATCGGAGACACATATTTAGTACTTGAGCTTGTTGGATTAGATCCATCTGTCGTGTAGTAAATGGACGCTCCATCTGTGTTTGTTGATAAAATAATCTCCGTGCCCGCTGGAACTTTTGAAGATGGGATGGAAACTGTAACAGGTCCGACTTGAGTGTCTCCTGGGATTGGATCATCGCTATCCATTATATGGAATCCTAAATAGTCAAACGTATCTATGCCATATTTAATCCATTCAGCAGTTTCATCATAAGGATTGTTTGGATTTGTATCTCCAGAAGTTATCGATGCTTTTCTAACAAGTGTAACGTTTTCCCCCCACTTGATTTGAGCTCCTACTTGTCCAAAGGAATCGATGACTTCACCTGATTTCTTTAAAACGATTGCATCATCACCGTTGAAAGCCATAACACTTGAGTTACTTAGATCACCTTTACTTTTTAGTTCTGCGTTCGAGCTACCATGATAAATAACATATGTCTTCCCAGCATTCAGTTGACCCGATAAATTTAACTTGCTATTCGCTGTTGTTCCGCCATTTGGGTATAGTTCGATAGTATATTTACTTAAATCCACTACAGCATCTGTGCCATTATAGAGTTCAAGCGCCTTATTGTTACTACTACCTTCGACATATTCAGAAATAATTAAGTCCGTTGCTTTTGTTACAGCTGCTACCTTAGATGGCATCGAAGGCAAAACTAGACCTGCTATTAAGCTTACGGATAAGAAGGCATTTAAATGCCTCTTCCAATTCCTTTTTCTCATCTATACACTTCTCCTTTGGGATAGGGATTCTTTTAAAGTGAATATGAAAATGGTTTTGCAAAACCTTCTATCTACTAATAGAAGGTTTTTGCAAATTGTGTTATAAAATCAGTTCTCCCTCAACAGTGATTCCGTTAAGGTCAAAAATTACTCCATTTAGCCCAGAAAGATTCAAGTTTCCTTTTACAGTAATATTACTAAGAGAAAAATTATTTGAAAGTGTACCTATTAGAGTTAAGTTTCCTTTAATAACCGCATTTTCAAGTAGGCTTATATCTGTAACAGAAACTGTAACGTCGCCATTGTATACTTTTGGCGCTTGAGGTGTACCAGAGAAATCAACTGAAGGAATGTTTCCACCCGGAAGTTCTTCTTCAACTTTAGATACATCTACAATGCGTCCTTCAATTTTAGTAGGAATAGAATTTTTTACAGATACTAAATGTTCTCTTAAATTTTCCCAATCTGATAGTCCAAGGTCAGTTGCACGACCTTTTTCATAAGCTTTTTTAAGAACTTCATAGCCGTCTCCACCTTTAGCAGTGAATGCGTTTGTTGCTACTGTGTAAGTTTCAGCATCTAGGATTTCAGTATACGTATTATCTGCATTTTTATATGCAATTGAAACTACTCGTTCTCCTGTTGGTTTAGAAGAATCAAATTCCACTTTCGCACCTGATACATGTAAGAAACCGCCACTTTCTTTCGGATAATCTTTAAAACTAATTTCAAATGTAGCTTTTATTTCAGCACCAGTTAGATCCATTGTTGCTAGTGTGTTACCAAATGGAAGCACTGTAATTACTTCACCCACCGTAATTGGACCGGCATTAATACCAGCTCTAATTCCTCCACCATTTTGGAAAGCCATAATTACTTTTTTATCTTTTACATATGCTTTCGCCTTAGCAAGCATCCCATCCGTAATTAGGTTTCCTAGAATAGTTTCACTAGCTCTTACACTTGTGCCTGGAACATAACCTACATCAGTTACTCTTGGGCTTAAAAGTGCATTTTCAAGAGTTACTCCAATTTCTTCATCATTAACAGCTGCAATTCGATCCTTATAAGGTTTCAAGAGAGCAACTGCCTCTTCGTCCTCTGCTTTATCTGCCGTCTTAATTAACTTTCCTGCATGTCCTACTACGACACCATTTTTATCAAATTCAACATCTAAAGTACCAAGATAATCTGAATACTGATACGCTTGTACAATAATTGTTTTTTCTTTCGCTTTCCCCTTGTCATCTTTGTCTATAACTACAGGTACGTCTAATTGAGTATGGCTATGTCCACCAACAATTACATCAATCCCAGGGACTTTTGCAGCTAGTTCTAGGTCATTGTCTACAGCGGCATTATCATCAAAACCAATATGTGTAAGTGCAACAATTTTGTTAATACCCATTGCTTCAAATTCAGCAACCATTCTCTTTGCATCTTCTATATAGTTAGAGAATGTAATTTTTCCTGGGCTTGAGATGTCTGCCGTTTCAGCAGTTGTTAGTCCAAAAATACCGACTTTTTCTCCGTTTATTTCTTTCACAATTCCTGTGTAAATATTACCATTTTTTAGGGTAGAAGGGATTTTCGTATTAAATAACCCTGTAAATTTGTCATCTTTTGAAAAATCTACGTTTGCGGATACAAACGGGAATTTTGCAGCTTTAATGAAATCAACTAACGCTTGATGCCCTTCAGGAGATGAACCAAGGTCAAACTCATGGTTACCAAATGTCATAGCATCAACTTTCATTAAATTCATAAACGCTAAATCTGCTTGGCCTAAGAATTCATTAAAATATAAAGTACCAGAGAAAACATCCCCTGCATTTAATAACAATGCATCCGGTTTAACTGTTCTTACTTCTTTTACTGCTGTAACAAGCTTCGGTGCTTTGTCCGTATTAGCATGTATATCATTTACATGCATGATCGACAGGTTGAAGTTTTTGGACCCAGTGCTACCCGCTACATCGACAATACGTCCTTCTACTTTTGGATCAACAGTTATTAAACTTGCAACATGATCACGTAAGTTTTCCCAGTCGGAGAGACCTAAATCTGTTACTCTTCCTGCTTCGTATGCTTTTTTCAAAACGTCGAAGCCGTCTCCACCTTTAGCTGTAAATGCATTCGTGGCAATCGTATACGTTTGTGCGTCTTGAATCTCTGTGAATGTACCATCTGCATTTTTATATGCAATAGATACTACTCGCTTTCCAACTGGTTTAGAAGAATCATATTGTATTTTCCCACCTGATACATGAAGGAATCCGCCGTTTTCTTTAGGGGATTCTTTAAAACTCGTTTCAAATGTTGCTTTTAATTCTGCTCCAGTAAGCTGCATTGTCGCTAATGTATTTCCAAATGGAAGCACTGTAATTACTTCGCCTACAGTAATTGGCCCCTGGTCAATCCCAGCTCTTATACCACCACCATTTTGGAAAGCCATGATAACATCTTTGTTATATTCTTTCGCTTTATTTAACATGCCATCCGTAATGAGATTTCCAAGTGCTGTTTCATTGCTTCGTACACTTTCAGTACTATTAGCATTTGATCTAGGGTTTTCTAGAGCTTTTACAGCAGTTGCACCTGTAGGTAGGTCTTTCAATTCTTTAATTTTGTCTGCGTAGGGTTTCAAGAGATCAACTGCCTCAGCGTCTTCTGCTTTATCTGCAGTCTTAATTAACTTTCCAGAATGTCCTACTACGACACCATTTTTATCAAATTCAACATCTAAAGTACCAAGATAATCTGAATACTGATACGCTTGTACAATAATTGTTTTATTTTTTGCATTCCCCTTGTCATCTTTGTCTACAACTACAGGTACGTCTAATTGAGTATGGCTATGCCCACCAACAATTACATCAATCCCAGGAACTTTTGCAGCTAGTTCTTGATCATTGTCTACAGCGGCATTATCATCAAAACCAATATGTGTAAGTGCTACAATTTTGTTAATGCCCATTGCTTCAAATTCAGCAACCATTCTCTTTGCATCTTCTATATAGTTAGAGAATGTAATTTTTCCAGGGCTTGAGATGTCTGCCGTTTCAGCAGTTGTTAGTCCAAAGATACCTACTCTTTCTCCATTTATTTCTTTTACAATTCCTGTGTAAATATTCCCATTCTTAGGTTTTTCAGGAGTTTTAGGAATCTTTGTATTAAATAAGCCTGTAAATTTGTCGTCCTCTGAAAAATCTACGTTAGCTGATACAAATGGGAATTTTGCAGCTTTAATAAAATCAACTAATGCTTGGTGACCTTCTTTAGATGAACCAAGATCGAACTCATGGTTACCAAATGTCATGGCATCGACTTTCATTAGATTCATAAATTTTAAGTCGGCTTGTCCTAGAAACTCATTAAAATATAAAGTACCAGAGAAAACATCCCCTGCATTTAATAACAATGCATCCGGTTTAACTGTGCGTACTTCTTTTACTGCTGTAACAAGCCTTGGTGCTTTGTCCGTATTAGCATGTATATCATTTACATGCATGATCGACAGGTTGAAGTTTTTGGAACCAGTGTTACCACCACCATTATTACCTCCACTGTTTCCTCCACCTGTAGAAGGAGGTGTAGTTGGTGTTGTTAGATCAATTCCCGCTGTTTTTGCTACATCATTTGCTTTTTCAAGTAACTCTTTAATCATTGGTAACGAACTAGTAGAAGGCAATTGAGAAATTAAAGATTTGATCGACTCTAATACTTTAATAGCTTCTTCTTTTTTCCCTGCCGCTAATAAAATTTCCGCCTCTTTTACTTTCATATAAATAGTTACAGGAACAATTAACTGATCACGTTTTAAGTTGGCAGGTTCCTTATATTGATTTAACAATAAATCCCTTGCTTCTTTACCTGAAAAACGATAAAGAATTGCAGTACGAGTTTTCAACTGAACAGATAACTTATGATATAAAGTTTCTACTTTGGCCCAGTCTTTTGCTTCCTCTGCCTTTTTCATGTCATCCATTATCGGATTTAAGTATTTGTCCGCATAATTATAAGCGTCTATATAAGGAATAATTCCTTTTGTTATTCTTTCATTATATAAATCATCTAAATCTTTTAATAAAGTATCTTTGTTTTTTTCATTTGACTTCATTATTGCCGATTTAGCTTTTTGATAATTTGCTTTAGCTGTATTCAGTAAAGGGTATAAAGAACTACTAGGAGCAATTTTTCCATTTTGAGATGGAACAACATAAGCATATGATGCATCCTTCATATCCTTTCTTGCCTGGTCCACTAAATTTTGCAAAGAATTGTTTGCGTAACCAACATTATTAGAAGTTAATAATGTTGTCGCAAGAACTGTAGCCATTACTGACCTTTTCACCTTTTTTCTATCCATAATTCTCCTCCTATATTAATATAATAATTGCATGAACCTCTATTTTTTCCAGTGATATGAAAAAAATAGATTAATATGACTCACTTTATTACCATACCATTTAAAAATAGTAAATTCAATTCAGTATATATTAAGTTTTAATATTTTTCTGATTAATCAAATTTACAATAATATTTACTTTAACTACTTCAAAAATATTAATGTAAAACTGATAATTATATATCATAAATAACACTTTATAGAATCCTTTTTTTACTTTGTAAACCTACTCATTCTGTAGATTTTAGACAGCAACGCAGAATATGCATTGATAAATAGATATGGAAAAAGATGGGTGGCCTATGTGAAAATTAGGATGCTCGATGGTTCATCCTCGGAAAGCAAGTCTCTTTTTCCGGACTCGATTTTTCTTCCTTTCTATTTAAAAAAATAAAAAAAGACTGAAGACAATCTCGTTTTTTTCGAGTTTGTCTTCAGTCTGAAACCACTAGATTGCTCTAGTGGTTTAAAACTTTGGATAGGAAGTCTTGGGCGCGTTGTGTGTCTGGGTTTGTGAAGAATTTGTCTGGTGCTGCGCGTTCGACTATTTTGCCTTCTGCCATGAATAATACTTCTTTTTCCACTACCATGGTCATTCCTTTTTTGCTAGATGCGGATGGCAAAAAATGCTTCAGTTACCGTTTATGATCTAGTGTGGATGCTGATTCTTCAAATCGTGCAGTATCTTTAATTGGTTGCGTGTTAAAGTGTTTTCTTAATATCGCAAGAATATCAATCAATACTAGACTCTTAAGTTTATTTAGAAATCCATTGGACCTTTGGTTGTTGCTCTACATATTTTCCGTTTTCGATTACATATAAAGCTGGTACATATCGATAGACGCGATATTGTTCTCCTTTTCTCAGGATACGTGGTATTTTTTTCGTTTTGTTAATATTCTCCCAAATGACCGTATCCTTTAACACAGTGATTTTGCCGATTTGACCAGGCTTCATTTGAAGCCCTTTCCACATCGGACGATCATTAGTTGTTTCATTTTTTAATAACATATCTTTCGAAGGCGTTTCGTACAAAACTGCGTCGGTGCGTTCTACCCAGATATCTCCTCCAAGTCCAAGCATCGGGGATATCTTTTCATATACTGGGTGCACTTTTGCTTTTTCTAAGTTGGTTTCTTTTTTTAATCGATTGTTTTGTATTGTATAAATTGGTACAACTTTTTTGGCTTGAATACAACCAATTGCTTTTTCTTCTGTGCAGCTATTATTTTGAGTTGCAAAGTATTTGGCTGCTCCTTCTAAGTACAGAATCGTGAATGTTGAGAAGTGGTCAATGTTGAACTCAACACCTTTCACTCCTTTTTTGTAGTCAACTATACTGCCTCGAATAACTTCTTTTTTGCCGTTGCTATGTTCAATAAAGACAGCAAGGTTGTCCATTTGTTGTTGTGTTGCATTTGCAGGGAGTGGCAATGTTAACGTCACCGGTCGGCTTTGCATGTTCGTTTCGATCATCATTGGACGGCCCAATACTTGTACTTTGGCATTTTCCATTTTAACTACTTCTTTTACTTTGCTTTCTTGTTTCGCACGAGTTTCAATTACTTGTTTTTCTTGTTCTTTTTTCACTGGTACGACATGGAAGTATAGATTGTCATTGAATGTTTCCAGTGATGTTTTTGGCACCATAATCATGACATTTTCTGTACTGATGGACAGGCTTGTTTGTCCTTTTATTAGTTCGTTTAAAGATGCTAACGGAACGTTTACTGTCGTTTCGGTTACTTCGTCTTTTGTATCTGGAATGACGATGCGAGAAATTTTCATTTCTTTTCCATCTAACTTTTGAACAGATTCCTTTGCTTTTTCTGGCGTAAAGATGACATTGTCTTTAACAGAGTTATTGTCTCGTGTACGTGTGAATGTTGTGCGCACAAGTAATTCATCTGGTTTTAGGTCATCGACTACGTCTACTATAATGTCTTCCACAGTAGGACCATTTGGTGTTGGATCTGGTGTTGGTGACGAATTTTTCTTCCATTTTGCGTACAGTCCCCAGCTCTGCGTAATTGGCGTAGTAAAATCAAACTTCGTTGTATAATTTGCATCTGTGTACCAACCAACAAATGTGTAGCCTACTTTTGTTGGTTTGGTTGGTTCTGAGATTACGCTCTCCTTCATAATCTCTGTGATTTTCGGAACAGTATTTCCTCCTTGTGAATCAAAAGAGACTTGGAAACGCTCTTGTTCCTCCCAAAGTGCATATAGAGTAAAATATTTAGAGACGTTTTGAGTGAAATCATACGTCGGATCAAGTTTTGGATCACTTAACTGATTTTCATACCAACCTAAGAAAGTAGCACCTAGTTTAGTTGGTTCCTGTGGTATCGACACAGGCGTGTTGTAAGGTATAGTTTTTGGTTCAATGACTGTTCCGCCATTTGTATTAAAGCTCACAGTCACATTTTTTGGTAATGTATATTCATATTCAGCATAGTCTTTTGTTATTGTACTTATTGGTATTCCTAATTGCCCGTAACGATTGCTTCCCCATCCAACGAGTTGCCCATTTTTTATAGAAAGTGTATGCGTTGCAGTTGTAAAATGAACACCTCCTGCACTTACTGAAGTTGCTCCTATATAAAAGCTACCATCGAGATTTTTTACTTGCACAGGTAAATTTCTTTTTGTGTTCGTTAAATCACCTAGCGGAGAAAGACTATTATCTCCCCAGCCCCATACAGTTCCATCATTTTTAATAGCGATTGTATGTCCATATCCAGCATCTATTGCTTTTACATCTGAAATATTCGTTTTGACTGCTTGTTTAACCGATATATTATTTTTGCTTCCATTTCCTAGCTGACCGAAATAATTATCTCCAACTGTCCATACATCTCCGTTCTCTTGTAAAACGGAGAAATAGGAATTTCCAGCAGTGACTTGTTTTCCTTTTAAAATTTGATTATTACTATCTGTCACTATTACTGGCCACATACTCGTTAGATCAGTTGTTGTCCCCCAATGCCATACAGTTCCATCTAAATCGATAACGAGCGATTGATTTTGTCCAGCTTCCACTGCTTGTCCCTTTAATTCGGACCCATCTTCCAGCTTTACTTTTTGTGGCGTTGCAAAATAGCTATATATATTACCATTTCCATTTCCAAGTTGTTTAGAAGAATTGTCCCCCCATATCCATACTTGGTTATTTACGTCTATTGCTAACGCATGATGAGTAGTAGAGGAAATAGCAGTAATTTTAGGTAATCCAACCGCCTGCACAGGAAATAGTTTTGGTTGTGTGCTTCCTCCAGTCGCTAATGTCCCTTTTCCATTCTCTCCCCATCCCCATACAATTCCATCTTCATCTAGGACAAGTGAGTGCCAAGTTCCAGCCGCTACAGCCACTGCTTTAAGTGGCTCTCCATCTTCTTTCTTCACTTGTATTAGCGTGTCACTATCCGTTTTTGTCCCATCTCCTAATTGACCATGGTCATTTCTTCCGAAAGACCATACTGTACCATCGGTTTTAATAGCTAATGAATGCATTAGTCCTGCCGATACTGCTTTATATTCTTCTGCTTCCTTCGTTACTTGTAGTTGCACTGTAATAGTAACTGGTTCCATACCGTCCGCTGTAATCGTCACCGTTGAAGTGTAAGTACCTTCTGATAGGCCGACAATTGGTTTTAAAGTGAATGCGACTGTTGGATTTTCGTCGTTTAATGTTGTTTCAGATAGATTCCCTAAAGTGAATTTATCCCCATCTATTTCTGCGGTAATATTATTTATTTCATTTCCCGTTTTTTTGGAAATAATAAAAGTTTCTTCGTGAATATCCGTGTTTTTATAGCCTTCTAGTAGGTTAGAAAAAGTATAGTTATTGATAGCTTGTTGTTCTGACGTATTTATCGATATTTCATTCGTAATAGCAGGGCTTTGATCCAATGAAACCTCAATATTACCTAAATTGAATTGCATATACAAATTGGAATTATCAGTACTATAAACTTTTATAGTAAGCTTTTTAATCTTTTGAAAGTCATTAAATAAAAATGAACTTGAAAAATTATTTCCGATCGATTTTTTTCCTGTGTCTGTCGTAAAATCAATTAATCTTCCAGTCGATCCTTCGCCACCTACATGTAAAAAATCGAGCTTATGTACATCTACTTCTTCTGAAAAACAAATATCCAGTGTATAAACAGGACTTCCATAAATCAATTGAATAAGTGATCCATTTGAGACAAACGTAAAATTATCACCGTACATTCCATTATATTTAACTGAGTAGTCTACATTATCAATGCTTGAATTATACTCAAATCCTTCACTATTTTTTACTAACTTTGAAGGGTCTTCAAATTTTATAATCGTCCCATTTGACTCCTCCGCTTTAAAAACTGGCATATTTACATTATTCATTACAATAAGAACAATTAGCAGTAGTGCAAATATTTTTTTGAACATCCTCATTCCCCCTTATTAATTTTCTTTTACAGTATAAAAAGTCCTACTCTCAAAAAACTCTCAAAACTTTAGGAAAGGATTACGCTTGACTTAAACTGGTTTATTTGGTGGCAGTCATTGGATATGTGGTGGTGGGATGGCGTTATGTGGTGCTCGAACCGGTTTATGTGGTGGTCATGTAAAAACCACCTCCGGGTAGGAGGTGGTTAGTGGGTGTATGCCCATAGGTAACCTTTTGACTCTAGGAAATGGTCCTTATGGTTATTTGGGAGGATGTGTTTTACGGCGCCGTTCGTTTTAAGTTCGTAGCCTTCATTCATACGATTAATTTCTATTGGTACATTTAGGTCTGCGAAAAGTTGGCGCATTCGGTAGATGCTGTTATATAGGTTTGCGAGTGCTCTTTTTTCTTCTTGATTTGGCCAAATGTCATCAATTATCCGGTATCTGTTAACTACTTTGTTTTCATTTATAAGTAGATAATAAAATAATTCTTCTGTTACTTTTGTTGGCCATTTGACTGTGGTTTCGTTATGTCGAACGAAAACGTCTCCGTAGAGCTGGGCTACTAGATTATTACTGTCCCCTTTCTGCTTACCATAGTATTTGGTGAGACGTTCGTCGAGCTGGATGACGGTTTTTGGTGTCATAGGTTTTAGAATGTAGTCGAGTGCTTGTACACGAAAAGCGTCGACTGCATATTTAGAGTACGCAGTCGAAAAGATGATAGGAACATCGATACCACTTTCCACCAACCCTTCGGCAAGCTCTATCCCTGTCATTTTTGGCATTTCAATATCTAGGAAGATAGCGTCTACTTCTTCATTTGGCAATTCTTTCGCCGCTTCTATTGGTGATGTATAGTATTTGATGACTTGGAAGAGTCCATCTTTTTCTAGCAATCGAGTATGTAAGTCAACGATGGGTTGTTCATCTTCAACGATAATTATTTTCCACATAATTATTCTCCTTTACTGGTAAACTAAGCGTCATTTTTGTTCCTTTGTTTGGCAAAGAGGAGATTGTTAGTCTCGCATTTGGTATTTCATGAACTCGGCGCAGTACATTAGAGAAGCCAATACCTTGTTGAAGGCTCTGTTTTCCTTGTAATAGCTTCTCTACTTGGATTTCGGTCATCCCAATACCATTGTCAATAATGTCGATGCGCATCCTTTTATTTTCTAAATGGATACGAATAGTTACACAGCCTTGTCCTTCTTTTTCAAATATACCGTGTCGGATGGCATTTTCGACAAGCGGCTGTATAAGAAGGCTTGGCAGTCCAATTTGCGTAGTGTTCAACGTTTCGTCTATTTCGAATACGACGGCGAGGCGATCGCCAAAGCGCGCCTGTTCTATTTCTACATAGGCGCGAATAATTTCCAATTCTTTTTCGAGCGTTGCATGGTGCCCTTCTTTCCCCGAATCAAAAATGTACCGTAAATAGGTCGATAACATTGTCAGTAAGTGGGCTGCACGTTCACCGTCTGTGTAGCAAAACGAGATGATGCTGCTTATAGCGTTGTATAGGAAATGCGGTTTAATCTGAGCTTGCAAAAATGCCATTTCATGTTCTACCGCTTTGTTTACTGCCTGTTTTGTAAGGGCAATGGCGGATAGTCTGGCAATTAGTGTTTCTTTTGTTGCAGGTTTTCGAATGTAGTCGTTTGCCCCAGCTTCTAGTACTATGGCTACGTTTGTCGGGTATTCGTTTGTGACGAGCATGATGATCGGTAAGTCTATGTAGCTGTCCGTTTCACGAATTTTTTTCGTGAGTTCAATACCATCCATCCCTGGCATCACTTCGTCAACAAGTAAGTAATCAGGTCTTTGTTCTTGAATAGATGTCAGTGCTTGTATCCCTGTATGCGCGAGACGGATGTTGTAGTCTGCGCTAAGCAACGATTTGAGTACTTCCGCGTGTATAACGTCATCTTCTACGATCAGTAGTTTTGGCAACGCTTCGTTTGTTTGAGATGTTGCCGCAATAACTAAGGACTCCGGATACGACGATTGCTGTTCCACATAATTATAAAATGGCAGTGTTAATGCGAAGCGTATACCTGTTTGCAGAATATCCACTTTGTATGTTCCACCCATTTGCTCAATAATTGCTTTGCCGATGGATTGCTCGGTTTCATTGGCTGCAATTTGGTGAATTGTTTTGGTACCAGTTCCTTCTATTGTAAACAGAACTTCCGTATCGCAGTGGATGGCTGAGATCATAATTCTTCCGTTTTCTGCATGTGCCATGGTTGTTTCTATTATTCTGTAAATGATTTGGCTTAGTCGTTGTTCATCCGCTTTGATTTGTAAAGTTGGTTCTACTTGTATAAATAGTTGAATGTTGAGCTTTTCCATCTTTTTTTGGTTCATCGTGATAACGTGCTGAGCAACCATTTGGAGATGCACTGGATGGACATCAATTTGAAAATCCTGAAATCGAATGCGAGTAAAGTCTTGCAATTCGCTTACTAAAAAAAGCAGTCGCTCTAGTTGTTGTTCCAGTATCTGATGCTCGGCACTTGGATTTGCTATTGCGAGTTCTTTTGTAATGTTTAGTGAGTGATAAATTGGCTTTACGAGTTCATTTGTCGTCACTTCAAGGAAGGAATCCTTACCAATTGTCGCTTTCTCTAGTTTTTCACTAAATATTTCTGCATCGGTTGTGCGGTTGATGAGCCTCATTGCAATGAAGACATTCATACATAGGATGAAAAGTATGATTCCAACTTGGTTCAACAAATTACGCCCGGAAAAGAATAGTTGGTCGATTGCACCGCTACCAGCGAAAATAAGGAGCGCGATGAAGCTCATACCTAAAACGATTAGTTCATTTTTCGGTATATGTGCTTTTTTGGTTACGAATAAATAAACGAAACGTACAATGATGAAAATGGCTAATAAATTGATATATGCGAAAAAAAATGATTGCCAGCTTGATAACGAACGTGCTGGGAATACGAGTGTAGCAATACCATACACTGTGAGTGGTGTCGTCAGAAATATAGCAGTACTTTTTTTCATAATGGATTTAATCGTATAAATTAGAAAGAAAATAAGCATAACTGAGTTTATGTATGTTATGAAGTCTTGAAAACGAAAGTACCATTCAAACGAGAGACTCGGAAATTCTCGTAATAGTAATCGCTCTCCTCTCGTTAATATAAGAAAGGATAATGTGAAAAAATACATACCACTAAAAAAGAATGCTCGTTCCTTTGTTCTGAGTAAAAATAAGCTGAAATGAAAGATAGCAAATATAAACAAAATGAATACAGCAATCCATTCTAACGTTGTGTCACGAATTACATCGTTTTTTATTGCATTTGCCTCTCCAATATCTATTGGAAAAATAATGCCGTGTCTTGCATTGTAGAAGTCAGCTACTTGAATAGTCAGCGTAAACGTATCCGCTGGTGGTTTTATATATACTTCATAGGTTGGATTGTTTGGATCCGTTGTTTCTTTCGTTGTGCCAACCTTTCCTTTTGAAGCAACCTTTTCATTGTTTATAAATAGTTGATGCGCTGACCAAATGTTGCGAATTCGGATACCTATTTCATGGAAATGAGGTGGGACTTTAACTTCGAGCTGATAGGTGCCGTATGAGTCATTCGATTGCCATGGTCCAGGTACTTGAATGTTAGAGGCCTCTTTGGGAAAATCGTCAGGTGCAAGTAGCTTGTTCGGGATAAATTTCCATTCTCCAGTGAGAGCTGAAATCTGCTCACTTGCTGGAATTCTCGATAAGTTTATCAAACCATCCACTGCAAATTGATTTGTTTTCCTTGTTTCACTATCACTAAATATCATGTAGAAAAGTATTCCAATTGTACAGAATATCAGGATCCAACTACTTCCTTTTTGAATCATCTTTTTCACCCCTTGTTGTTATCATACATAAGGAATCTCTCAGAATACTAACAATTTTTTTAATAGAAGGGGTTCATGTGTTAGTACATGTGTTTCTCGTGTGCGGTCGGGGGGTTATGTGGTGCTCACCTTGGGGTATGTGGTTGTCGGCGGACGTTATGTGGTGCTCACTTTGGGGTATGTGGTGGTCGGCTTGGTTATGTGGTACTCAACATTAGTTATGTGGCGGTCGACTTAGCTATGTGGTGCTCACCTTGGAGTAAGTGGTGGTCGGCTTGGTTATGTGGTACTCAACATTAGTTATGTGGCGGTCGACTTAGCTATGTGGTGCTCAACATTGGTTATGTGGCGGTCGCCTTGGGATATGTGGTGTTCACTTTGGGGTATGTGGCGGTCGGCGGACGTTATGTGGTACTCACCTTGGGGTATGTGGCGGTCGGCGGACGTTATGTGGTACTCACCTTGGGGTGTGTGGTACTAGTGAATTTTTTGATTTGAAAAGGAAGCCAATTTTTAGATTGGCTTCCTTTCTTATTTGATGGTTATTGGTTTGTTTATTCGAGTGTATTTGGTAGATCTTTTGTGGCCACGCTTCTCTAGTTGCATTTTTTGTAGGCTGTTATAGATTGTGTATCTTGAGTTTATTTGTAAATAATGCATGCAGTCTTTTATCGATATATTTAATTTGATTAGCAAAAAGAGATCTTCGATATTTCTTGGAATTGGGTTAGTGTCTATGCTTTTGCATGCGCTGCATAACCAGGTACGGAGTGATTTTCTTATGAGTGTTGCACTGCATTGTTTGCATAGGACTCCTTTTTTCAAGTCCTCTGAATTTATTTTTAAGCTTTCACATAGTGGTTTTGGAGTGAAGTTTTTATTTACGCTTATTAGTTTGTTTCCTAATTGGATAAATTCGTTTTCGGTTAGGACTGGTGGCAATATGTTTAGTTTTTGGATGAATAACGGGAATTGTTTGACGAAAAAGATATTTCGATTTTTGGGGGCATTTTCGATTAGCGTTTTTTGGGATGGGAACACAAGGGCTTGGTGAATAGGAATTTTCACGTTGAGCATTGTTAGAATTTTGCTAATTCCATCACAGTTTCTATCTAGTTGAATGAGAGGACAATCAAAAGGCTTTTCTTCCTGGTCTACGATTCGCACTAGTTTGTTTGGGTATTCTTTAAATTGAAGAGTGCCTGTTATGTTTTTAATTTCAGTTATTAGAATATAGGATTTGGTTAGGATTAAGGTGTCAATCTGGATGTGTCTTTTGTTGTGAAGACGGAAGTGTAGGTCTGGGATGATGTGTACTTGTTGTGGGAATTGGACTTCTTCGATGAACCGGTCGGCACGTAATTCTCCATAGTAGCCTGCGTTTGTTTGGTCTAGTTTTTCTAGAATATTGGGGTATTTTTCGTGCTGTTTTGGTAGGCGTGCTATTAGTCTGGTTAGTGCGTGATGATTGTGTGATTCTGGTCTGATGATTTCTATGGTAATTGCTCCTTTCCATTGGTATGGATTTAGGGTATCAGAGAGTTGGTTGGAAGGCAATAGTTGGATTTGGTTTAGAAGACGGATTAGTGGTCCTGGCCAGGGTTATGTGGTGCTCATCATTAGTTATGTGGCTGTCGCATTGGGTTATGTGGTACTCGGCGGAGGTTTTGTGGTACTCACCTTTGGGTATGTGGTACTCACCATGTGTTTGTGGCGCTCACCTTGGTTATGTGCTGGTCGCCAAGTGATATGTGGTACTTGGGGGGAATTGGGTGTTTGATTGAAAAGAAAAAACCACTAGATTTCTCTAGTGGTTTAATACTTTGGATAGGAAGTCTTGGGCGCGTTGTGTGTCTGGGTTTGTGAAGAATTTGTCTGGCGCTGCGCGTTCGACTATTTTGCCTTCTGCCATGAATACGATTTCGTCGCAGATTTCTTTGGCGAAGCCCATTTCATGTGTTACTACTACCATGGTCATGCCGTCTTTTGCTAGTTTGCGGATGGCATCGAGCACTTCGGTTACCATTTCTGGGTCGAGTGCGGATGTCGGTTCGTCAAATAGCATGACGGTTGGATCCATTGCTAGTGCACGTGCGATAGCAACACGTTGTTGTTGTCCACCAGAAAGTCGGCTAGGGTAGGCATCAAATTTGTCACCTAGTCCAAGAGAAGTAAGTAGTTCTTTCCCTCTCTTTTCTGCTGCTTCTTTGCTTAGCCCTTTTACTTTCATCGGTGCCATTGTTACGTTTTCTAGTGCCGTTAAGAACGGAAATAGGTTGAAGCTTTGGAATACGAAGCCGATGTTCGTGCGAGCTACGTTGATGTCCGTTTTTTTATTGTGAATGGAGATGCCATCGACGATGATTTCTCCGTTATCGATTGGTTCTAATGCATTGATTGTCCGAATGAGCGTGGATTTCCCTGCTCCACTTGGTCCAATTAATGCAACGACATTCGATTTTGGTACTTCGAGCGAAACGTCGGTTAGGACGTGGTGGGCACCGAAGCTTTTATTGACATTTTTAATAGATATCATTTGGTTACACCCTCCTTAACGTTATGCTTCGCTCTTCAGTAATCGTTTTTCTAAGAATCGAATGATTAGCGATAAGCTGAATGTCATGATCAAATAGATTAGTGCAACGAAAGTCCATACTTCAATTGAACGGAATGATGTTGCTACTAGGTTTTTTGCGTTTAGCGTTAAGTCTGTAGCGGCAATTACGGATACGAGCGATGAATCTTTGATTAGCATAATAAATTGAGATGCAAGCGGCGGTAATACGCGTCTAAATGCTTGCGGCAAAATAATATGTGTCATCGCTTTTGAATGGGACATCCCAAGTGAACGTGCTGCTTCCATTTGTCCTCTCGGTACAGCTTGAATACCAGAGCGAACGATTTCAGCAATAAATGCCCCTGCAAATACCGCAAGCCCTACAATAGAACCCCAAAACGAGCCCAGTCTGAAATATTGTCCTAGTACAAAGTAAATCCAAATTAGTAAAACTAGTAGTGGAACTCCACGAATAATTTCTACGTATGCAGAAGATATGAATCTAAAAATCTTGTTTTTTGAGATACGTCCAAGTCCAAAAATTATACCGATCGGAATAGCAATTAGGATTGCTAACGCTGAGATTTCTAGCGTTTTTAGCGCTCCTGAAATGAAGATGTCCATATTCCGACCAATGACACTCCAGTCGTATTGATACATAGTTGTTCCTCCTCTAAGTTGCCAGAGTGTTCTATTCTTCTACTACTTCACTTAACCAATCAGAAGTTTCGAACCATTTGTGACGTGAAGCAAGTTCAGAAGGACTTCCAATATAGCTGTTTAGGAATGAGTTAACCCATTGAATTGTTTCAAAATCATTTTTCTTCATAGCGATACCAAGGTTTTCAGAAGAGATCAATCCTTCTAGTTGGCGAACTTGACCAGCATTTTTCAGGTTCCATACTGCGATTGCTGGCTCGTCATATACAATTCCATTTGCTTTTCCTTGAGCCATTGCTGCCGCTGCTGTTGGGAAATCTTCAAAGTCTAGTACTTCTGCATTTTTAAATACCTCTTTTGCAAGTAATGCACCGGTTGTTCCGATACCTACAGCAATTTTGTTACCTTTTACGTCAAGCTCTTGCCAAGTTTTTGTTTTTGTATCAGATGAAGGAAGCATAACTGCTTGACCTGTTTGGAAGTAAGGGTTTGCAAAACTTACTGCTAGAGCACGATCCCCACGAATTGTCATACCTGCGAAAATCATATCAATTTCTCCAGTTTGAAGCGCAGGAATTAATCCATCAAATGTAAATTGTTTATATTCTACATCTACCCCAAGTGCTTTTCCAAGTGCGTTTGCGAAGTCTACGTCATAACCAACGAAAGCGCCTTTTGGATCTTTCATATCAAATGGGAAATATCCTGAAGACATCCCGATAACTAATTTCTTATTTTTTAAAACTTTTTGTAATGTCGAGTTTTCTGTTGATACACCACCAGAATCATTGCTACATCCAGCAACAATTAAAACGGTAATCATTAAAAGTGCTGCTAACCATTTTTTCATTTTCATGTACACTTACCCCCATTTTTATATTCTTCAGTTCCCCTATTGAACTACTGAATTATTAAAAGTATAAGTTATTATTATTCACGTGTCTACATAAAAAATAATTGTGCATAATATTTTTATTATTAGTTCTATTTAATAAAATTTAGAATTAAATGGTAGACATCAATGAAATATGATTATATTATTATCGAGTAAGCAAAAAAATACATGTTTAATTATTCTGCCAATTGCATGTTTATTCGAAAGGGGTGTTTGTTTGGAATTTCCTAAAGAAGAAGTGGGCAAGCGGATAAGATATTTACGTAGGATGCAAAGTTTAACATCAGATGAGCTTGCAAAACTTACCGGAGTCAGTCAAAGTATGATTTCTCAAATAGAACGTGGCCAGGTGTCCCCTTCACTAGAAACACTTTGGAAGTTAAGCCATAGTTTAAAAGTTCCCGTGTTTTCATTTTTCGAAACTGAAGAGACAAATGCCGTAACGATTTGTCGGTCCGGTGAAGAAAAGTTAATCAAGCGCGTTCGGCCAAATGTGAGTTATCAGTTATTGTCTCCGAGTACCGGAAAGCAGATGAGCTTCTTTAAAATGGTCGTCGAGCCCGGTGAAGAATTGGAAACGCCTTTTATGTATCACGCTGGCGAAGAGTGTGGCATTATGCTGAGTGGCAGCATGCGTATTGAGGTCGAGGGTGAGGTACATATGATATATGAAGGTGATAGTATTTACTTCGATAGCTCGCTTCCGCACCGGTTTATGAATACTAGTAAGGTAGATGCTGTGGCAATTTGGGCGATGACGCATAGTTTTTAGGGTTTGCTCTCGGATTTAGGTAGTTTTTCTTTAAATGTTTATTTATAAAAAAATGGCCCTTTGATGGACTCAAAGGGCTTTTGATTTATTAAGATAACCAGCCGTGTAATGCTCCAAGCAGTGTAAAAATAACAACGTGATCGCATATTGCGATAAACGTTGATTTCTTGGAGATCAAGCCGAATAACATATTCTTTACATATACCATTTTTATGGTAAGTCCTAGAATGAATCCAATGAGTGCACCTTGAAGGAGTGTGTCTGCTCCAGCTGCGTTGATGAGGATAGCTACAAAAAAAGAACTGATGAATGCAATAATTACCGAATAAATATACTTTAAAGGTCCTTTCGTTTGTTGCTCTTTTTTATTTGATAATAAAATCGAATAATAGATTGTACCGTAGATCATATACAAGAATCCACCTATAATTATTGCTACGTAATTTAAGTTACTCCAATCGATTGTCATGTAAATCCTCCTAAATTATGAATCTTTCATTGCTTCTGTGCGAACTAATTCGACGAAGTCATCTACTACTTTATCATTCCGCTTCTTTGAACCTAGTTTAATAAATGTTTTTCCCATTAGATTTAATCCTTCATTCTGGCCAGTGTAAATAAATTTCGTGGATTGGTCGTTAAGCTGGATTAAGGTAAATGCTGTTTCTATTTTAAACGCTTTTGCTAATGTGAACTCAACTTTTTTATGTTTCTTTTGTTCGGTATTTTCATATTCGGTATCTGTCACGATATACGTTTCGGTTCTTTTCCCTTCTTTATAGGTTTGCTCGTACGTTGAACCGACAACTCCATCTTTTATTTCTATCGGTTTATGTTCAACGACGTTTGGCATGATTCTTTGAATTTGATCGAGTTCAAAGAGGTTCCATACTTTGTTAATCGGTGCGTGAATTATGATTTCTTTGTTCCAAGTCAGCAAATTCTTTCCCCATTTCATTGATAAGTGGAATGCGATGTGAATTTTTCTAAAGTGTACCATAATTTAGTATGAATGCAACGGGATTTTTTAGATTTATTAGGTAGTTTGTCGTGCAAAGGAATAACATATTTTGGATGAATTGTTACAGGTGCCAGGCACCAGTAATAAAAGGACCTGCCTTAATGGCGGGTCCTTGGTTTTGAATAGCGGTTCGCTGAGCGCTTTAATTCAAGTGGGTTTCTTCTATATAATGTTACGGGTGCCAGGCACCGGTAATATACTTGTAATAACGTTGATGGCTTGGTCGATTTCTTTGTTTGTGACTGTTAGTGGCGGTAGGAGTCGGATGACGTGTGTTCCTGCCGCTACTAGTAGTAGGCCAGCTTGCTCTGCTTTAGTTATGTATGGTGCGACTTCGTCTGGACAGACGATGCCTAGCAACAAGCCAGATCCGACGATTGGATATGCTGGTAATGCTTCTTTTAGCTTATCCATAAAGTACGTAGATTTTTCATTGACTGCGGATAAAAATTCGGTAGTGAATACGTTGTCTAGTACGGTTTGTGCGACGGCGACTGCCAATGGATTTCCTCCGAATGTTGTGCCGTGTGTCCCCGGGCCAAATGTGTCATGCAATTCACTTGTGCCAAGCATTGCTCCTATCGGAAAGCCTCCACCCAGTCCTTTTGCGAGCGTCATGATGTCTGGTCGTAGGACGGTTTGCTCGTATGCGTAGCGGGTTCCAGTGCGGCCGATGCCTGTTTGGACTTCGTCGACGATTAGGAGGATTCCTTTTGATTTGCATATATCTGCAATGGCTTGTGCGAATTCTGGGGTTACTTGGTTGACCCCTCCTTCACCTTGTATGACCTCGAGCATGATCGCTGCTACACTCTCGTCGATTACTGCCTTGAGTTTCTCGATATTATTGAATGGAACTGTTCGAAATGTTTCAAGCAGTGGTCCGAATCCTTGGTGCACTTTTTCTTGGCCAGTTGCGGACATTGCGCCAAATGTTCTTCCGTGAAATGAATTCTCGAAAGTGATGATAACGTGCTTGCCAGTGTGTTTGCGCGCTAGTTTGATTGCTGCTTCATTCGCTTCCGCTCCGCTGTTACAGAAAAATACGTGTGCGTAGTGCGTATCTTTTATTAGTGATGACGCTAGCTGCTCTTGTTCAGGGCTTTCGAATAAATTCGATGTGTGCCATAGTTTTTCGCTTTGTCGTTGGATTGTTTTTACAATTGCAGGATGTGCATGACCAAGGCTAAGTACGGCTATTCCACTTGTGAAATCAAGATATCTTTTCCCGGAGTCATCTGTGACGATTGTTCCTTTTCCTTCTACTAGATGGACTGGACGGCGAGTGTAATTTGGGAATAAAGAGCTCACACATATACCTCCTGTTGTAAAATAGTTGTACCTTCTAGTTGCTCACCAACAATTTGAACCGATGGAATGCCTGCTGCTAAGCAATCTTGTGCTGCATTTACTTTTGGTAACATACCTCCGTAGATTTCTCCAGAGGAGATCCAGCCGTCAATTTTGGTAGGAGTTACGACTAGTTGCACCTCCCCGCCGATTCGGATACCAGGTGTATCTGTTACTAGCATCAGACTTTCTGCTTTTATTGCTAAAGTAATTTTGCTTGCTACAGTGTCGGCGTTAATGTTGAGTGGCGTACCTTCTTCGGTACAACTGATACTCGAGATGACTGGCGTAATGCCGTTCGCCAAAAGCATTTCAAGTATAGAGCCATTTACGTTTTTTATTTCCCCGACAAAGCCGTATGTTTCTTTATTTAATAAAGTGCATTGTAATAAACTGCCGTCGCACCCATTTAGGCCGATTGCTGCAATGCCGCTTTTATTCAGCTGGTGAACAAGAGTGGGATTCACTTGACCGACAAGTGTCGACTGGACGATTCCAATTGCTTCTTCTGAAGTTACACGTATGCCGTTTACTGTGGCCGAAGTTATGTTGTTTTTTGCTAGTTCTTTATTTATTGCTGGCCCTCCACCGTGGACAATGATGAGTTCAGTGCCAGCAGCTTGAAGTTTCTTTAAATTGATAAAGAAGTTTTCATTCAGACGTTCAAGCATGCTTCCGCCTAGCTTGATGACGGTACGTTTAGGAGCGGTATGTTGCATTGATTTGGACGTAGTCATATGTCAAATCGCACCCCCATGCAGTTCCTTTACCGCTACCTTGATGTATATCCACAAAGATTTTAACTTCTGGTTGTTTTAAATAAATTATCAAATCTTCCTCCGAGAAAGGGACTGGTTCCCCATTTTCTACAACTTTTGTGGAACCGATATGAATGGTGATTGCATACGGGTCAAGGGTTGCTCCGCTATAGCCAACCGCTGCGATGATTCTCCCCCAATTTGCGTCATTACCAAACACGGCTGTTTTCACAAGTGGTGAGCCGACCACCGTTTTCGCTATTTTTCTTGCTTCCCCGTCTGAAATTGCTCCTTTTACCTCGACTTCAATTAGTTTTGTTGCACCCTCCCCATCTTTGGCTATCATTTTCGCTAAGTCTTGGGCTACGGCGTGGAGAGTTTGAATAAAACTTTCCCAGTCTGGGTGATCAGGTGTCAGGGATTTATTTTCCGCCAAGCCATTTGCCATAACGATCACCATATCGTTGGTGGAGGTGTCTCCATCGACTGTAATGGCATTGAATGTTATATCAGTGATGGATTTTAGGGCCATTTGCAAATGGTTTGATTCAATGTTGGCATCTGTTGTAATAAACCCCAGCATCGTTGCCATGTTTGGTTCGATCATTCCAGAGCCTTTTGCAGTTCCGGCGATGATGACCTCTTTTCCGTCGATTATCGTTTGATAGGAAGTATTTTTTGTTACTGTATCTGTCGTCATAATAGCTTGTGAGAATCCAATTGCACCTTCTAGTTCACCTATAGGGTCTAATTGCTGAATACCTTTTATTAGTGGCTCCATTTTCATGATTTCTCCAATAACGCCAGTTGAAGCGATGCCGACTAGATTGCGGTCGATTCCTAGTTTTTCTGCGGTTAGCTTTTGCATTGTGTACGCATCTGCCATTCCTTGCTTACCTGTGCATGCATTGGCATTTCCAGAGTTTATTATGATTGCTTGCATTTTTCCAGTCTGGTACACAACGTCTTTTGTGACTAGAAGTGGTGCAGCTTTGATGGCATTTGTTGTGAAAACACCTGCAACGCTTGCCGGCACTTCACTAACAAGTAGCGCTAAGTCCTTTTTTTTATGTTTTAGTCCACAGTGAATACCAGTTGCTTTGAATCCTTTTGGTGAAGCGATGTTTTTATATGAAATGCTTTTCATCGTCATAGTGGTTAGCATGTTTTATTCCTCCTAAGTTTATATGTATAAAGGGACGAGCGTGAGACCTGTTGTTTGATTTAGATTGAATTGGACGTTCATGTTTTGAATCGCTTGGCCAGCCGCTCCTTTGACTAGATTGTCAATGACAGAGACAATGGTCGCGCGGTTTGTGCGCGGATCTACTTTGACATGAATGTCGCAATAGTTTGATCCGTACACTTGGTTCGTTCCGAATTTGTCGGTTTGTTTGATAATCCTTATAAATGGTTGATTTGCGTATGTGTCTTGTAACGCATCTGTTAGATCTTTTTCCGTTATGCCTTCGTTAACTGGGGCATAGCTCGTTGTAAGAATCCCCCTGGTCATCGGCACAAGATGTGTCGTGAACGTGATAGGGGTTGTTTGGTTTGCAAGGGTTTCGATTGCTTGCTCGATTTCCGGTATATGTTGGTGTTGATGTAATTTGTAAATGGCTGTATTTTCATTCGTTTCGCTGAAATGCGTCATTTGTGTTGGTTTGTTTCCTGCACCCGAGATTCCGCTTTTTGCATCGATCACGAGCTGAGTTGCGTCGATTAAGTTTTCTTTGATGATCGGGAGTAGCGAGAGTAGGACTGCAGTTGGATAACATCCAGGGTTTGCAACTATGTCTGCATTTCTGATCGCTTCAGAATTCCATTCTGTTAAGCCGTAGACGCTTTTTTCAATTACTTGTGCAGGAGCCGGATTTTTTTTGTACCAAAGTTCATATTGAGCTGGATCTTTGAGACGGAAGTCACCGGATAAATCGATGAGCTTCGGGCCGATTCCTATTAAAGATGGGAGCAGCTCGCTAGAAATTCCAGATGGTGTGCTTGTGAAAATCACATCGTAATCTGCAAGTTTTTCTTGATCAATTTTAAGAAGTGGCACGTCATGGATATTCAGTAAATGTGTATATTTATTCGAAAAGATGTTTCCTTCATCCGAAGAAGTGAATAGATCAATATTTTTAATTTCAGGATGGTTATGCAGTAATCTGATTAGTTCTAGACCACCGTAACCTGTCGCACCAATAATTCCAACTTTCATTCCATTCACCTCTTCGTTAAGTTAGTGATTATTATATAATTGTATATTTATAAAGTCAATTGCATTTTTATTTATTTTTTATTGAATAGGAGAGCTGAACAAATGCCTCCAGTGCTATTGTTACAGAATTATTGCGGGTGCCTGGCACCAGTAATAATTTTGTAACAAAAAAAGAGCGAACTTTTGAAAGTTGCTCTTTGGAAGTTGGGGTTATTTTATTTAGTCATCTTCTCCCTGGTCGTCATGATCTTGATGTTTTTCTTCCTTCTCTTTTTCTTTTTCTTTTTCTTTCTCTTTTTCTTTCTCTTTTTCTTTCTCTTCCTGTTTTCTTTGTTCTTTTTCTACTTTTTCTCTTTCTTTTTCCTTTTCTTTCTCAGCTTTTTCTTTAGCTTTGATTATTTTTTCTTGTTGTTTTTCTTGTTCTTTTGTTTGTTTCTCTTTTTGTTTTTCTAATTGTTCTTTCATTTTTTCTTGTTCTTTGAATTGTTGTTCTTTTATTTTTTCATCGGTTTCTTTTCTATTTTCGTTCTTTTCTTTGGATGGTGTGTATTTATCCTTGCTATTGTCATTTGGATTATTTTTAGAATCTTTTATAAAGGTGTCGAGTTTTTTTCTTTCGGTATTTATTTGATGTTCTTTATGTTTGAGCTTTTGAATGGAGGTGTTTTGTTTGTTGGCTTCGTTTCGTTCTTCCACGGTACTTTCTTTTATTAGGAGAACTTTTTCCTTATGCTCGTTATTAATTTCTTCTACTGCATTTTCAATCATTTCTCTCATATCGACTGAATGTTTTTTATTTTCGTATACAGTAGTTATCGCTAGTTGTTTGGAAATTGGGCTCATTTCCTTTATCGCTTTTTCAAGCACGAAGTCAAATGGGTGTCCTTCCCAATCATCTAGCTCAATTGGAGTTTCATTTAAAGAACGGAGAGTCACTACTAGACCTTTTTTATTTACCCCTAACTCTACTGAGCTTCTTCCGTTTAGTTGAACAAAGGCTAAAGCTTTTTCTGGATTAGGTATGAATGATACGACGACAAAAATGAAAAGCATTGCTGCTACAAGAACTGGTCCTAATATGGAGGGTCTGAACCACTTTCTACGTTGAGTGGTAGCCTCAAATAAGTGAAAGTGTGCTTCTTCTCCTATTTCTGGATTCGTTCCTAAAGGAGTTCCTCGGAGAAATTCGCCTTCTTTCGTAATGAAAACGCTATATTTATTTTTCTTTTCGCAAACAATGCCTTTATATACGCGCATCATACGATTTCTCCTTTGACATATTCTTTTATATAAACGAAGTCACTTCTTAATAATAAGACAACAGCAATTATATATTTTCTTTGCCGTTCAAGTGTTTTTCGAGATACCTCGACAATTTCTTCGATTTCTTTCAATGGTAGACGTTTATTATTTATTAAGTAATCATAGAATTCTTCAGTTTCAGCAATAATCTGTGCAGTTTGAAATGCTGTTCTTCTAGCATCCGCATGTTTTGGTGCTGCATGTGTAAGCTCTTCAAAAGATAAACCAAACTTCCCCATTAAATCGGTGTAGCGGATTATTTCTTCTCTTCTGGCTTCAGCTTGTTGTTCTATGGTATAAGTATGAATTGCTTGCTCGTCAAATAATTGTTGATGCTCAGTTGAAGCATCTTCTTTCAACGTATGTATGAGTAAAACCTTTTCTTTTCGTACGGATTCTTTTCGAATATAGTCAATAATTCGTCTCTTTATTATTAAATGTGCATAGGTTTGCAAAGAGGCTGTTTCTTTTGGATTAAAACTCATTATAGCTTCGTGAAATCCGTTCATGGCCACACTAAACTCCTCATCATGTTGATCGATGGGTCTTTTACAAACAAATGAAGCTGTTTTTTTCATAAATGGGGTAAAGGCAAAAAGGAGGTCATTTAAAACCTCCTGATTACCAGCTTTTGCCTTTTGAGCTAGTTCTGCCGTTATTTGTTTTTGTTTTGTTTTTTGTTTTGTGTTTTGTTTTGTTTTGAGAATTCCTTGAATAATGGACAAAAGCATACATACCCTCCCGTTCCCATTTTTTCCTTAGCCTTTAATTGTACCTGGCTAAATTAAGAATGAAAAGCGGTTATATTTTACATGATTAGTCTTCGTCATTATCTTCATTTTCGTTTTTGTGCTTGTTCTTTTCGTTATGTTTGTTTTGGTGCTTTTCAGCTTTGTGTAATTCTTTTTCCTTTTCTTTCATTTCCTTACGAAGTTCTTTTTGCGCTTTCTTTATTTCTTTCTCTTGTTCTTTTTGTTCTTTATGCACTTCTTTTTTTGCTTCGTGTTGTTTTTTTAGTTCTTCTTTTTTTGCTTCTTGCTGCTTTTTAAGAGCTTCTTTTTTTAGTTTTTCCTGTTCCTTAAGAGCTTCTTTTTTTAATTCTTCCTGTTTTTTCGCTTGTTCTTTGGCGTCATCATTTTTGTATTCTTTTGCCACTTCGTACTTTGCAATTAAATACTGGATTTTTAGCTTGATCTCTTCTTTTGCTTTTGGATTTTGTACATTTTCATATGCTTTGTATAATCCCTTTAAATTGTCGTATGGGTAATCTGCTGGAATCTTAGGTAGCCCATTTTCTTGTAGATTGTTTGTTTGATTGGTCGTCTTCACTTCTACAGTTGTCTTAGAAGGAGTAACTGGTTTCTCAGAAACTGTTGCAACTACTGGACTGGTTGCTGGTTTTTGACTCAATTTACTTAAATCAACCGTATCAAATAACTGATTATTTGCGAATGCATATCCCGCACTTGTTACAGTTAAAGTAGTCACAAGCAATGCTGCTCCTGTTTTCTTCCACTTCATCAAATCACCTCGAATTAGATTTTGCCCTCAATTTATCCGGACATTATATTATTCGTTTTGAGTGGTCCAGTTTATGGGGGTCGTGGGAAAAGTTTTTGAAAAAGGTATAAATGGGTTATCGGATGTCATTTTTTTAAGGTTGTTCTAGTTTGGAAGAGGATTGCTCTCGGTCACTGGTTGGACTACAGTAGTTTGAGTTATAAAAAGGGCTACTTTTTAGTCGCCCTTTTTTGTTTGTAGATTTCTTCGGCTGCTCCGGACCCGAGTAGGACGCCGGCAATTATTAAGAAAAGTCCAAGGATATGTCGAATGTTTAGTATTTCTCCAAGGAAGATGGCGGAAAGAATAAGAGAAAACAATGGGTTTAGATTCATAAATATTGCCGATTTTGTTGGACCCGCTTTCCCAACTGCATAATTATATATAAGATGCCCGATGGCCGTGGAAATGATTGCAGATGCTAAAAATAAGTACCAGAAAAATGGTGTTGTTTCAGTAAAAGCAGCTATACCTCCTGGCTCCTGCACTAAACTTATGACGATTAGTACAACGGATCCCACTAACATCATATATGCCGTGAGCAATCTTGGATCAAGCGTTTTCGCGGCTTTGCTTACAACCATATAACTAAGCACTTGAGCAATAATCGCGAGAAAGACAAAGAAGTCACCAATGTTTGCCCCGTTAGATTCGCCGCCCCCAACTAATATAGAAACGCTCACTCCAGCAAGTCCTAGCACGAGTCCTAGCCACTGAAATCGCGATGGAAAGTATTTTAATATAATTGCCCCGGAAATCGCTGTCAACATCGGGCCAGTTCCTAATATTAGCCCTCCATGAGTCCCACTTGTGATGGAAAGTCCTATATTTAGAAAATAATGATGGAGAACTACATTTGTAAGTGCCCCTATTAATACATATTTCCATTCTCTTTTTGTAGGCATTCTAAGTAGTTTCATTTGCCACAAAATAGCGAGCACTACCAGTCCAGCAGTGAGTACCCGAAACGCAGTTAACGTAACAGGAGGAACTACAGTTACCAAATACTTGAGTATCGGTAGGTTTGCTCCCCAGGCGAACATGACGAAGACGAGCATTATGTAAATTTTCCATTCTTTCATCTGAGCACCTCCTTTTAGAATATATATTTCGTTTTTTTATTAATAAACTGAATACTTTATACCACTACAGTATGCACACCGAATAGATTGCCATTTGCTTGATTATCAGAGTGTACAGCAATATATGAGATAATTCCCGTGAGCATCGATGAAATCGCTCTGTATTTATTGCTATAAGATCAATCAAACCACTACAAAAAAATGGACAAACGCAAGCAACTCTCGATGAGCAGTTTTAATCTAGGATCCAACTTCAAATGCTTCACTTTAGTATAACGAAGTTAAATTAGTATGTTAATAGAAGTTTCGGCGATTATGGAATAAATCCATAAACAACTTTATCTTGTGAGCACCTAAGTGGACTCTTTAAGCACATAAACTACGGTTATAAACACATATCTCGGTGCCATATACCCCTAAAGTTTAGAAGTCTCATCAGCGAGGTTATCTTTACTTTATAAGTATTGAAAAACAGCTTTTGCATAGGTGCAAAAGCTGTAGTTTGGTTATTTATAGGTTAGGTATTTTACATAGTTTTTCCAGCCTACTGCTTTGATGCTGCTCCATGTTGGGAGTTCCAAAGGGAATGGTAGGAATGCGCGTGATTCTTCTCTTTTGTGTTCCACATTTAGTGCGATCATTCCATTTTGTAATCCTTCTGATAGAATAGCAGATTGTTCTAAGTTGAACGGTACAGTTACAGGTGTGCGTACGATGAGGCCATCACTTGTTAATGTATATACATCGGCATTTTGTTTGGATCTATTTAGTAGCCAAGTAGAGTTTAATCGGACTGCGTTTTCGGCTTCATTCGTAATGATGATAGAGTTTATGTTGGCGGCGTATGGCAATGATTCTAGCTGATCATTTAGTTGAATTCGTACTTCGTATAAAGGATCTTTGGCCTTATTGTCAAATTGTTCGTACGCTTTTAGCCAAGTAGATGGGTTTGCTGGAACTTCTGATTTTGCAGAAATTGCCCCTTCCACTATCCCTTCTTGATGTGGAGTATGATTTAACACTTTTTGCCCTTCATCTATGTCATGCCATTCTGTTTCATTTGCGAATGTGAGGACTGATTTTTCATTTGAATAAATCGTAATGAAATATTGGTCTCCTCTCACTTCAATGCTTGCTACGTTTCCGTCAACTGGACTTAGTAAAGAGAGTTCATCTGTTTCTTGGCTAAGCTGTGTGCTGACAATTTGTAGTTTGCGATCAACTTCGGCGATTTTTTGTTCGGTTTGAGCTATAGCTTGCGCGAAGTTGCCATCCGGTGAGATATTGACGTCTACTTGTACATCGACGTCGATTACATCATTAGTTGTGGTTCCAGTTGCAGATCCGTTTCCATTGGTCGTTGAATTGGCTCCTGCTCGATCTGACTGAAGTGAGTCGAGAATTTGTTGCAATTGCGCTTGTTCTTGTGTGTAAGCTTGTTGTTCGGATTCCCAAAGAGAACGTTGCTTGTCGGCTGTTTCTGTTTTTAATTGGGCTAACTCTGCTCCTTGTTGGACCGAGTCTCCCGGAGCAACAAGGAAATCACCCACTTCAGTTGCTTTGATTGTCAATGTAGTTTCGTTTGTAGGAACTATAACTGCTTCTTTTTCAAGCTCTTTTTGATAAGTATTTTCATGTACTCGATCGTACTCATTTACATAATAGCTTCGGGTAATTTGGCTTTTATTTGAAAATAAAAGAATAGCATTTGTAGCGATGAATGTTGACACGACAATTGCAATACAGATTGTAACGCCTTTATTCACGCTGGTTTCCTCCCTTCAAACCACGTTTCCAGTGGGAGTACGCTAATTCCTGCAGTGATTAATGCAAGACTTATTTGGATAGCCAATAAAATTATGAATAGATTACGAGATGAAATTGTCGTAAATGCACGCAAAAAATGAAATTGAATTGCGATAATCAGCGCTGTTATGAATGTTAATTGATTAAAGAAATAAATTATGAATTTATTGTCTAAAAAAGTTGCTGCTAAAGGACCAAATGACAATAACGAAAAGTCAGTTGTATATCCGACAATTGCAAAAATGAAAAAGACAAGTGCTTTTTCCATTAACAATAAAGCCACAACAAACAATTGTAAAACGGCTACTTTGGACAAATCAACCGCAGTAATTTTATGTAGTAAAAAGGCGATTCCGAAAAAATGAAACGCCATGAATAGGATTGCCCAAATGATAGCTCCCAATAAAGAAGCAGTTCTTGCTATCGTATACGTATCTCCATAGCCATTCACAAAAATGGATGTAAGAGCTTCCGTATTCATACCCCATATATCTCGTAGTGCGTACAGCAAAATACCCGAAAATGCAACAATCCAAACACGTCTTTCAAAATGACGCATTGATGTATTATTTAGCGACTCAATCAATTCATTTTGGTTAAATAAATTTCTCCAAAATCGAAATTCAAAAAACATTCCATTGTTCCCCCTCTATGGTTGAACAGTTACTTCCACATAAGCACCATTTTTCATCGGATTTCCATTTTTCAATTGAAATTTGGGATGGATGAGTAGTAAGTATGCTGCTCCTTTTTCTAATGGTGCATTTGGAGTTACAACAAACTCCTTTGGTGATTGTTGTTTGATGGATACAGGTACGCTGCTCGTTCCACCAAGTTTTACTAACTCTATATTTTTCTGTTGCTTATTGTCTTGTACGGAATTTGAAAACGTAACCGTAAATTCTTTTGTTGTCGACACATTGGATAGTGCCGGTAACTGTTTGTACGTTTTATTTGATTCTAAAATTGTGTCTAAATGAGCTTTTTCGAGTTCTTTCCCTTCGTCTGTCACAACGTTTGGATTGACACCTGTTTTATTAATAACCGTTCCTTTTGGTCCTGTGAAGTTTGCAACGGTCAACTTTAAATAAGATCCATCTGACAAATTATAAAATGTCTGCATCGATCCTTTCCCATATGTTCTTTGCCCGTAAAGTTTCGCCGATTTTTGATCAAGTAGCGCTGCTGCAGTCATTTCAGATGCACTTGCACTATAACCGTTCACAAGTACTTTCGTATTTTTTGGAAATAAAGACGTATGCGGGACTGATTTGACAAGTCCGGACTGCCCCCTTGTTTGAAGATAATAAGCGTCCGGGCTATTTGGAAATAAGCCAATCAGTTCCTCAGCAGTATGTACGTATCCACCACCGTTGTTCGTTAGATCAAGAATAAAAGAAGTAGCTCCCTGCTTTTGAAGTGCTTTTTTCGCATCTTGTACTAATGTAGCCCCATCATCCGAAAATGAATTAATTCCGATATAACCGACGTTCCCAAAAAGAAGTTGCTTTGCCACAACAGGAACTTGAAACTTTTTGCGGGTTAGCTTATACGTTTCTTTTTTATTAGTACTAGCTTTCATTACTACTACTTGAACTACTGTTCCTTCTTTTCCTGTTATAAGTGATGAAGCCCTTTGAATAGACATTTTTTCGGTCGAGATGCCATCCACCTCTATAATAATGTCCCCAGGCATAATTCCTGCGCCGATTGCTGCTCCACCCTCAAACGTATTAACAATCTCGATACCCTTTTCATGCTCTTCAATAACAACACCAATCCCAGTTGTCGTATTATTGATCGAATTCGTGTAGGATTCAAATTGCTCTTTCGTAAAATAAGTAGAATACGGATCCAATTGCCCAATTATACTATCAATTGAAGTCAGACTATTTAGGTTAGTTGGAATGTCACCTTTATAATCCTTTCCCACAATTGCCTTAACTTCATCCAGCGGTGCTCCAAGCACAGAAATAGGAACAGCCAGAATACAAAAAATCATCATGATAAATGCTAAACCGGAAAACCTCTTCATCCCAATTCCCCCTTTTAAAACATATAAACCTATAATACTAGAAAAATTACCCTCCTGCAGACTTTTTCTTCCATCAATATTACAAAACGGTTACTGGTGCCAGGCACCAGTAACTGTTTTGTAACAAACTCTAAGCGGACAAAATAAAACAATCGCGAGTGTTAGGCTTTTCACGATTGTTGAATGGAATATGAAAGTATTTCTTATTAAATGAAAGTAGTCGCTTACTTTAATAATTGCAAAATGGATTGGGCTTGTTGCATATGCATTTTTAGGACATATTGACCTGCTTGCATTAAAATATTTGCTTTCGTTAAAGCCATCATTTCTTTTGCAATGTCCACATCCCGAATGCGAGATTCTGCAGCAGTTAAATTTTCTTCCATATTCACTGCATTATTGTATGCATGTTCCAGACGGTTGGTATATGCACCCATTCGTGAGCGTTCACTTGATACTTTATTGATAGCTTTATCTAGTTCTCCAATTGCATTATCTGCATCCTCTCTAGTCGAAATAGACAAATCTTTGATACCTATTGCTTCTGCACTCATATTTCCTATCGTAAGTTCAATTTGCTGTCCGGCATTTGCTCCCGCTTGAATCTTCAAAATACTTTGCGAACCGTCTAGTAAAGTTTTTGTATTAAATTCTGTATCTTTTGAAATTCTCGTCACTTCTTTTTTTAATTCATCAAACTCTAGGGCTAGCTGTTTACGATCATTATCTGTTAATGTATCATTCGCCGCCTCTACACTAAGTTCTCGCATGCGTTGTAAAATAGAATGCGTTTCATTTAACGCACCTTCCCCAGTTTGGAGAAGTGAAATACCATCTTGTATACTTCTTGCTGCCTGTCCTAATCCACGGATTTGTGCCCGCATTTTTTCCGATATCGCTAGACCTGCAGGATCATCTGCCGCACGATTAATACGATAACCAGACGAGATTCGTTCCATGGACTTATTTGCTATTGCCCACTGTGAATTTATATTTCGAATAATGGACAACCCCGTGGAGTTCCACTTCCCCAGCATTTTATCATCCCCTTTAAAACCTTTTCATTTATATCGACCACTCAAGATTTTTATTAACATATTATTACAAAAATGTTACTGGTGCCAGGCACCAGTAACAATTCTGTCATATAGGATTAAGTTTAATGTTTTTTGGGTAAACTGTTATAAATTTTTTACTTTTTATTGACATATTCAAAATCCGTTATATTTCCCGGGAAATTTACAAGATTAGGGGGCAGAGGACTTGAAAAACGACAAATTTATAGGCTTAAATTGGGGGGACATTTTATTTGGAATACTTGGTTCGAGTATATTTGTTTTATTTTTCTATTTTTTTACTTCCATTTAATTTTTTCCACACATAAAAACACCTACCGAATTTTAATTTTCGTTAGGTGTTTTTTAATTATCAATTATTTTCAAAAGATACATCCTCCGTTAGAGTTTTTTATATTCTTGTAGTTCTTGGAAAAGTGCTTCATTTCTTTGAATTAATGCATAGTCTATCATTCTTTCAAAGTTTTCCTTCTCTAACTGTTGAATAATTTCTTCCATGCCCTCAATTGGAAATGAGGTAGATTCTTTTTCAGCTCTATTTTCAATGATCGATAGTAGATGTGTATGAATATCCGAAACAAGCAATAGTTGGTAAAGTGGAAGTCGTATGAATCGGTTTCCTTTTTGGAAAACAAATACTTCTGATAAGTTTTCTACTTGCATTGTCTTTGCATTAACTATAATTTCTTTTCCTTCTACCGGAACAAAATGAAATATTTCATCATCTTTTTTTATGGAGAAGTATTGGTAAGCAAAGACTAAATTTATCCGTCCATCTTCTTGCTTTATATAAAATGGTTTCATTAATTGTACTAGTAACATAATATCCCTCCTATTTTTAGAATTTTCTGATTACATATATTTTATCATATTTGGAGGATTTCGTGTAGTGCAAATATAGGAAAAGCGAACACTTTTTGTATTCGCTTTTGTGTTTTATATTATGAAAATACCTTTACTGGTTGAGGGCGATTTCTTCCAGGTGCATATAGAAAAAAACCAATTTTTCTAGCGTTGTATCGTACTGCAAAAGTTTGAAAAACTTTTTGAAGAATTATAGAGTGGGAAGGCATTACAACACTATCTAAATAAAAAGAGAGTGTTTGATTATGAAAATCGAGCTTAAGGTCATAAATAGTAAAATCTTCGGCAACTATTTTTTCTATGCGTGTCATTTTTTTTGTATTATGGCCAATAAAATATTTAACATTGTTTGTTTTAACACCAACTATTCTAACTTCTTCTAACCACTTATCCTTACTATGATCTAGAAAATCTAATAATGAAGGTATATAAAACTCTATTTTATCTACCTCGTCCACTTCCCTTCTTTTCATTTGCTACCTAATATTTACACCTATGTAACAGGATGTATATTTATTATATACAACAAAAGACGACATTTTACTTACATATCGCCATTATGGCGATATTAATCAATCCGTTTCTTTATTTAGATATTCTTGTTTCATTGATAAGGAGGTAAACTTATGCCTTTTAATGAACAAATACGAGAATATAGAGAGCAATTGGAAATAACACAAACTGAAGCAGCATATCGTTTAGGCATTGACCATTCTGTTTTATCCAAATATGAATTAGGTAAATTAGAAATTCCCATTCAATTATTACGGGAAATTAGAAGAGTTTATGCGATTCCAAAGGAAAAGTTTATGGATATGCTTGAAGATACACGTCATAAAAGTAGTAACCCAGGTCTTGAAGCTAGAGAAAATAAAAGCCGCTATATTACGGAGTTGCAAAATGAGCTCAACTCCGACTTATATAATTTAAAGGAATTCCGTTATTTTTTACATCATATAAATTCCCTTGAAATAAAAGAAGTGAAAAGTTTGCTAATGAAATTATATGATAATTAAAGCTTTTGCTAATGTTTCTGCCAGATAATTTTGCAGAAATTCTTTGGCAGAGGCTTTTTTATTGTAATATGGCTGGCGGAGTCTCGCATTGGACTGACTTCTCGTTTTGGTGTCTACCTTCTAGCATGGGTGCGGTTGTATCAGATGAGTGTGCTTATGTTTTTTTGAGGGTTACGAGCTATCCCTTTTATTAATGGTCCATTATACGTATAATGGAAGGAAAGCCTTTTTTCTTAGGAGAGATTCGTTTGACCCTTACTTCATACCAAAAACTAGCCGCCCATTATAAAAAGTATATTGATCAGTCGATGCAGACGATTGAGAAGAAGTTCCACCCTGCAATTTTGGAGGATGAGGAGCTTATTCGTCGAGCGGCGTTTTTTGTACGCAATGGCGTTGTGTCGATAACGAATTATTATCCGCAAGATCATCGAGTAGATTTTATTGTGAGAGACGTCAGTAATATAGATGTAACTTATTATCCTTTGACGGACACATATAACTGCCCATGTCCGATGCATAAACCGTGTCGCCATATCGTTGCGGCAATTTTTTATTTATATCAACAGAATGATTCGTTGTCTACATGGATTTCTGATTGGCGATCTACAGCTGATCAGGCTCAGTTAAAGTTATTGAGAGATGAGCGTAGTCCTAGAAGTTGGGATATCCTTGTTGAGAATTTTTTTAGAAAATTTATTTCGAATTATCCTCCGAATAGCTTTTATCTTTTGGAGTTCGCAGTGCATGATTTAAAAACGCAAATTCGTAAGTCACGACCATTTGAACGGGAGTGGCAACCTATTTTCGATGTGTATGTAAATCTTACCATGTTAATGAAAATTTGGCCCTATTTAGAACCATTTGCTGAGTCTAATATGCGCAATCGGGTATTTCATTTTCTTAACGAGTATTTAGAAGACTTAGATGATTCATTGGCGCAACTTGCGTCGAAACCTCGATTATTTGCTGCAGATACTTTTTACGAAGAAATGATGAATCGCGTAAGAGAATTCTATTTTGAAATGGAGTCTCTGATCAGCTATCGCAAGCATGTGTATTTGTCTTTTTGGGATGCGCTTGTGACTAATAAAGCAACTCGAGAAAAAGAGGTTACTTATTTACAATCGCTCGAAAAAACGGAAGATGATATTCCTTTAAATATGGTACTTCCTTATTTTTATATTACTTTGTCTAGAATTGATGATTTGTTAAAGGCTGCTGATCACATGAAAACAGAGCAGCTTTTGGAATGGGTAGAAGTTTGTGAAAAAGCACTTCACTCCTCCAACAAGGAATTGGGTATCGAGCTCGCACGTAAGTTATTGCCGCATATTCCTACTTATTTAAATGAAGTAGCCCAAAATCCATCAAGAGTGATGCTTATTCGCCGTTTGGAATTACTTTTCGACTCCATTCATTTAAAAACCGAAGAACTGGAGAAACTATACCAGTCATTTGGATTGTATGGTATACAATCTTACTCGAATTTATTAATTAAAGAAAAACGGTACCAAGACTGGATGGCTCTTCATCAATCAGCAAATTCATCCCTTGAATATGCCGAAGCGTGTGGCCTTTCTATTATAAAAGAAGAAGCTCCGGAAGTATTATTGCCTCTCTATCATCACTATGCCATGCGATATATTTTGGAAAAAAATCGCTATAGCTACAAACAAGCAATACGAATTTGGAAGAAAATGAAGCAAGTAGCCAAAAAGACGAATGATACGGATTTTTGGAATGACTATGTTGAGACGATTCGAGAAAAATATCGCCGTCTTCGTGCATTACAACAAGAAATAGAGAAAGGAAACTTGCCATTATGACTCAACCTTTGTCTATTAATAAAGAACTACCATTAAAAATCAATGTTACAGAAAACGGGAACTTTCGCTTAATATCCATAGGGAATCCTGCTGAACAGTGGGTTCCTTCCTTATATATCAATCATCGAGAAAGCTTCTTTGGATTGCTTGCACAAATTGAAGAAAATGCACTGCTTGCCACCCCTGTCGAAATAATGGAGTTGTTTTCTGGAAAACCACATCCTTTTGTTTCATTCACTGGGGCAAATACTGATTCTGAAAATTGGCTTCATACATTTAAGAAAGCAGCCAACACTTGGTTATCTCCTAATTTGTGGAGCAAGCTAAAATTAGATGGAGATACGATTGAAGTGGTTGCTCCTATAGAAGAAAAGGAAAAAGCACTTGTTGCAAATGCAGTCAAACAAAAGCTTTATCAAGCTGGATTAACGTTGGAAGATGTTCCAGCACTCATTCCTTTTTTCGAACAAGGCGGATGGCCAATTAAATCACAAGCAACTCATCCTAGTTTATTGGTTGCATTAAGATTGTCAGAGCCAGAAGCACTTGATGATACATGGCTATTAGAAACTGTTGTTCGCGGTAAGAAAAGTACTGTTTACTGGACACCTGCTTTTCGTAAAAAGACTTCACCAATTAAAGAAGCGCTACCTGACAAGTGGAGTGAATTCAGCTCCTATATTGAGGAAATACAAACAAAAATATTCTCACTCATTTCTTCTATTGAACAACTGAACACCAACACTTTTTTCTCTGCAACAATGACAGATGAGGAAGTACGGATCTTTCTTCGGGATGATTTAGTGAAATTACAAGCATTAGGATTCGAAGTTATACTTCCTGCTTGGTTAAAGGCTGTAAAAGAAACGAAACTGCGTGTCAAAACTATTGCCAAATCTGCAAATACGTATAAAACCGCAGCTGGTCTAAACGAAATATTGAAGTTTGACTGGAGCTTCTCATTAAATGGTCAAGAGATTTCTTCAGAAGATTTCCAGCAACTTGTCAATGAAAACCGTTCATATATTCAAGCAGGAAATGAATGGTTCCGAATAGATGCTGCTTGGATGCATGAAATTCGAGAATTAATGAAGAAATCTGAAGACGAAAACTGGACAGTAAAGGAGCTTCTATTCCGAGAAATTCCAGAAGAAATTGCACTAGCTTTAGACGATGAAGAGCAGTCAGATGAAGATCCTTTATTCCAATTCGAGTTGCAGAAGTCGCTGCAATCTCTAATGGAGCAACTGTCTGAGAAAAAAGGATTCCCTGAAGTCCCGGTTTCTCCGAACTTATTAACATCCCTTCGACCTTATCAACAGCTTGGACTCGAATGGCTCGTTTTCATGAGAAACGAACAGTTTGGTGCTTGCTTAGCTGATGATATGGGTCTTGGGAAAACCGTTCAATTAATTTCCTATTTATTGCATGTACATGAAAAGGAAGACAGGCTTACTCCATCTTTAATCATTTGCCCCACTTCCGTTCTTGGGAACTGGCAAAAAGAGTTGGCAAAATTTGCACCCTCTTTGAAGGTACAAACACATTATGGATCTGCTCGTACAAAAGAGATTGACCTTACCACTGACATTGTTATAACTACTTTCGGTACCGCGATGCAAGATATTGAGGCTCTTCAAGAGGTCGAATGGTCAAGTATTACACTGGATGAAGCACAAAATATTAAAAATATGCATACAAAACAGTCCCGTGCTATCCGCAAGTTAACAGGCGCTCATCATATTGCCTTGACTGGTACACCTGTTGAAAATAGATTATCTGAATTATGGTCCATTTTTGATTTTATTCATAAAGGATATTTAGGATCATTTCGCAAGTTTCAAGAAAATTATATTGTACCGATTGAACGCGATGAATCTGATACAACCAAACATAAACTGCGTGTGAAGATTCAGCCATTCTTGCTGAGAAGAACGAAACAGGATCCTGAGTTATTGCTTAACCTACCTGAAAAACTGGAGCAACGAGAATACTGTGCCTTAACAACTGAACAAGCTGCCTTGTATGAATCACTTATACAAGAAACGGTTAGTAAGCTCGACAACCTTTCTGGTTTTGAGAAAAAAGGGCTCATTTTAAAAATGCTAAGTAAGCTAAAACAGCTTTGCAATCATCCAGCTCTCTATTTGAAGGAACCGTTTGATGACGCCGATGATATGATGGAGCGTTCTGAGAAACTTGCGCGTATTGTTACGCTCGCTGGTGAAATTGCAGCACGCGGAGAGCAATGTCTCATCTTCACGCAATATATTGGTATGGGACACTTATTGCAGCATTGTTTAACAGAGTTATTTGATATCGATGCACCATTTTTAACAGGTAGTATGCCGAAAAACCAGCGCGATCATTTAGTCGAAGCTTTTCAAGCAAATGAATTTCCTGTCTTCCTTTTATCATTAAAAGCTGGAGGCACCGGGTTAAATTTAACTGCTGCTAGTCATGTTTTGCATGCCGACCGTTGGTGGAATCCTGCTGTTGAGAATCAAGCAACAGACCGCGCTTACCGAATTGGGCAAACTAATTTTGTTCATGTTCATAAGTTTATAACAATTGGTACAATTGAAGAAAAAATAGATAAACTGCTTATTGAAAAGCAATCGTTGTCTGAAGAACTAATCCATTCAAGTCAATGGATCACTGAAATGTCAGATTCAGATTTAAAGGATTTATTGACGCTGACGATTTAAGTTGACTTAGGTTGGGGAACTTGGAACGTTAGTGTATATTGCTACATGTACCAGTGTTTAGTGCTCTCGCTTCGATGGGTGTTGCTCTCGGATCGTTTTGGATTGCTCTCGCTTCGGCATAACTGCTAAATTATAACTATTTAAAAACCTGACCGTGCTTCTTCGGTCAGGTTTTCCTCTTGTAAATCAGCGGTTTTTTAGTGCGGTCTGCTAAGTATTTATACTGGAAGTTGATTTGAGTGTGTTGATGGAAATTCGAAATCTGTTTCTACTTTCTTCTGTTCTTGATTGTTTTCTAGTTCGTCCCGTTTCTTTGTTGCTAAAAATCGGATGTCCTCCACAACTACCTCTGTTACGAATACTCGTGTTCCCTCTCCTTTCTCATATGACCTAGTATTAAGCCTACCTGTAATCCCAACAAGCGAGCCTTTCCCACAATACTTGACGGTCGTTTCTGCGAGCTTTCCCCAAATCGTGCAAAGCACAAAGTCCGCCTCATCCGTTTTGTATCCCTTATTTACTGCGACTACAAAACTAGTTTGTAATCTACCTTCAGTTAAATATTTTAGTTGTGGAGCTTTTGTCATTCGTCCGATTAACGAAACTGTGTTCACTATTTCACCTCCTCTATTTGTAATTACCCTCATCATAATGGTATTAAGAATTGTTAGCAAAAGTCGAAAAAGTGGTTTTGAGCGCTTTTTATTCATGAAAATGAAGTTGTTTGCTCTGAAAATTTTAGCGAGTCCTGTAAAACTCTGCTTCTTACAAAATTGAAAATTGAAATTTGGCACTTTCTCAAAATTTTTTTGCTTGTTATCTCTTCCCTATGAATCGACACTTACTAAATTCTAATTATGTTATAATAAATTTAATTAAATCCTTTTGAAGGAGAATGTAGATGAAAACGTTTAAGATGATGTCCATTGATTTAATTCGTGATCAAGAGATATATCCAATTTCCATCGAAGACGGAATTGTAATAAACCAAGAAAATACAAGTCGTTCTTGGATATTGGAGCTTTTTATTGATAAAAAATATGAGGAACTTTTTAATAATTTTCAAACAACAAATGAAATAATACATGCTAAAGTTGTGATTTCTTATCCAGAGAACGAACCCGCACATTTTGAGGTTTTAACATACTCTGTGAAAGAAATAGGTGAGCATATTTCTGTCTTACTTAAAGGAACATTAAAGCGAGTACGAAGAAAATATGCTGAGTCTTTACTTGCAGAATTAATTGAAGATGGATTAAGTGGTGAAGAACTTTTGTCCAAGTTTGAACACGATATGAAAACAAGACCTTTCTTAAAAAAAGAGGAATAATAAGAAAAAACGGCAAACCTTTATTGATTTTCGTTATTCCTACGTGTTCAAAAGCGGGGGTAGCGGCTTGATGCTAACCCATCTAAAAACTGTAAAAAAGGCTGACTCAAAAGAAAAATCTTCTTTGAGTCAGCCTTTTCATTAGAATTCAATAATAGTTTCTTCTATTTCGTTTGGCCTTTTACTCCAGTTGTTCCAGTAGTTCCAGTTGTCCCTTTAATAACATTACCATCAGGAACAACATTTGGTCCTACATTATTTACACCTTTGTTGTTTGTGCCTCTATAATAATCAGTAGTGTTGTTAATTCCAGGCGTAGGTGTATATGTTTCTGGTGTAGTTAGATTTGGATTGACATTTGGATTGATATTTGGATTGGCATTTGGAATGACTCGGTCCACACCCTGGCGAACGTCTTGCATAGGCGTTTCATTCTTGCTAGGAACAGTTTTGGTAGTATTACATCCGACTAATAATAAAGAACACATTGCCACTGCAGGAACGGCTTTTTTCCACATAAAAAAATTCCTCCTTTCTTGGTTATCTTCATCACTTGTAAGTGACTTACGATAGGTTGTCCAGGAAAGGAAAGAAATATCCTATGGCAATAATGCCTGTTTTTTCATTTGAAAAATAATTAAAGCATATCCTCAATCTTATAAAGGAATACTATTATTGTTCTTGTTCAGCAACTGGACCTAATGCAAAAAGAATGTCAGCTTCACAAACAAGTTCACCGTCTACAGTTGCAATACCATGTCCTTTACCCATTGCGCCACGTAATTTGACTAGTTCTACTTCTAGTTTTAATTGATCGCCTGGTTTCACTTGGCGTTTAAATCGGCAATTGTCAATACCAGTAAAGAAAGCTAATCTCCCTTTATTTGCGGGTATTTGCAGAACTGCTACTGCTCCAACTTGTGCCAAAGCTTCTACTATTAAAACTCCCGGCATTACTGGATATCCAGGAAAGTGCCCATTAAAAAAATCTTCATTAATCGTTACATTTTTTAATCCTACTGCTCGTTTTCCTTCTTCTACTTCTAGAATTCGATCAATCATTAAAAATGGATAACGATGAGGTAAAATTGCTTGAACTTGTTCTGTTGTTAACATGGTTTTCCCTCCGAATTTCCCTATTTACCGTCTTTAATATCTAGTATATGCTGATAAGTCTCCCATTTGAGTGCATCTTTTGCTGTACCATTTCCCAGTATCCCGTATCCGACCATTAGACCAGCTGTAGCTGCGCCTAAAAAAAGTGCAATGATTATTAGTATACGTAACCAAATAGGAAACATGCGGATTTGCACCCAATAGGTCTTTTTCGATTCAGCTTTTTTTGCATGTTCCAATTTTCGTTGTCGTCTGCCAGAAATTTTAATTTCTTCTGTCATATACTTAACTCCTTAATAGGAAAATTATCTTATTCCATTAATAAGACCCATCATTTGGTCTGCTAGCGTGATTGACCTTGCATTAAATTGATACGAACGCTGTGCCGTCATTAACTCGGTCATTTCTTTTGAAACATCTACATTAGACATTTCCAATACTTGATTCGTAAGTGAGATTTGATTGCGATTGGCACCTTGAAGGCTCGTGACAACGTCTTGCGCATTTACACCTAACTCCGCCAGATTATTAGGCAACTTAATATACGTTTCGGAAAGTTGTTCCATTAGCTGTGGCTTTTGTAAAACAGAAACCGCTAATTCTCTTTTTACAGTGGAACCATCTGGATAGTTAGCAGTTAATATTCCTGTTTCATTTACAGAAAAGCTTGAAACGTTATCCGGTATAGTTATTGCTTGTCCAGATGCGTCAGCCACTGGGTAGCCATCTCCAGTTACAAGCATTAAGTTACCGTTTTCGATAGGTGAAACATAAAAAGCGCCTTGACGTGTGTACGCTGTTTGTTGACCGTTTTCACCATCTGGCATTAACACGTTAAAATATTGTTTTGGTTCTTGGAAAGCAAAATCTAAATCTCGACCAGTAGATTGTAAGCTTCCTTGTTTCCAATTCATCGTCGCTTGCGCTAGTGAAGCTCCTACTCCATAACGAATACCTATAGGAGATTGACGTTCTACCTTATCCAATTTGTCATTATTAAATTGTTGATAAAGTAGCTCTTGAAACTTAACATCCTTCGCTTTATAGCTATGTGTATTGGAGTTAGCAAGATTATTCCCTATTATATCTAACTGACTTTGAAGCTGCGTCATTGTATTAGTAGCAGTAATCATTGTGCGTAACATTCAAGAAGACCTCTTTTCTATATAAAAAATGCAACTAGAGCCTACAACAAACTTTTATTAGTTCACGCGTCCTACTTCGTTTACAGCTTTTTGCATGCTTTGGTCGTATGCTTGCAGTATTTTTTGATTTGCTTCAAAAGCTCGGTAAGCCGTTAGCAAATCTGTCATAGTTCTAGCAGAATCGACATTCGAACGCTCGATATATCCTTGTTGCATCGAAAAACTGACGTTTGCTGAATTATAAGCGGAAGGCAAATTTGACCCATCCACAGTTTTGAATAATCCATTGTCTTGTTTCAATAATTTTTCTGGTTGCGCAGCAAATGACACACCGATTTGTGCAACTGCTTGATCATCGACATAAATTTGGCCATCGTCTGCTACTCGAAAATCATCATTTTGAAGCTGTATACGCTGTCCGTTCGAATCAAGTACGTATAACCCTTGAGCGTTCGTTAAAAAGCCTTCAGGGTCCAATGTAAAGCTTCCATTACGTGTGTAAGCTTCCCCTTCTACTGGATGCTGTAAACGATAAAATATAGCACCAGTTTGGCCAGTTTGTGCATCTTTAGGTAGCTCACCATCAATTAACGCAATATCTGTATTTAAATCGGTACTTTGAAGCTGTCCTTGTTGTAATAGCGGAATGGTTTCCTGCATATAAATGCCCGTTCCAACAGCTCCGACACCTGTTGCATATTTACCTTTAATAGGCGCTTCAGTCGGTATACTAGATGGTCCAAGTTTTGATAAATACATTTCTGGAAACGATCTAATTACCGATTGATCAGCTTTATATCCAGGCGTATTTGCATTTGCCATATTATTTGTAAGTAATTCCGTTCTACGCTGTTGCGCAATCATTCCGGATGCAACTGTATAAAAACCACGAAACATTTGGAAACCCCCACTTTCTTTACTTTCCAGCCTTGCTTATCAAGCATGACGCTGAAGTACTTTGTTACACTCAAACGTTTTTTATTATCTTCTTGAGATTTTATCAATATTATCTAACATTAAACCTGTCCCAACCGCAACACAATCCATTGGATTTTCCGCTACAAATACCGGTACTTTCAATTCTTCCACAAGAAGGTGATCCATTCCATGTAAAAGAGCTCCTCCACCTGTAATAATAACTCCGCGATCAATAATATCCGCAGATAATTCTGGTGGTGTTTTTTCTAAAACATTTTTTGCGGCTTGTACAATAACTGAAACAGATTCACGTAATGCTTTTTCAATTTCTTCCGAATGTATCGTAATTGTGCGAGGAAGACCTGTAACCATATCTCGTCCACGAATATCCATTTCTTCATGTCGACTATTAGGAAAAACAGTTCCAATTTCAATTTTAATATTTTCAGCTGTTCGTTCACCAATTAAAAGCTTGTATTCTCTTTTAATATATTGAAGGATATCATTGTCAAAAACATCTCCAGCAATTTTAATAGATTCAGAAGTAACGATATCTCCCATAGAAAGTACTGCTACATCTGTTGTGCCTCCTCCGATATCGACAACCATATTACCGCTTGGTTGAAAAATATCCATACCGGCACCAATTGCAGCGACTTTAGGTTCCTCTTCCAAATACACTTTTTTACCACCAGATTTTTCTGCTGCTTCTCGAATTGCTTTTTGTTCTACACTTGTAATGTTTGTAGGACAACAAATTAATATGCGAGGCTTGGATAAAAAACCTTTTACATTTAGTTTATTTATAAAGTGCTTAAGCATTGCTTCTGTTACATCGAAGTCTGCAATTACTCCATCTTTTAGTGGGCGGATTGCAACAATATTACCAGGAGTTCTACCTACCATTTGTCGTGCTTCATCACCTACGGCAAGCACTCTATTTGTATTTTTATCTATCGCAACAACGGATGGTTCATTTAAAACAATCCCTTTTCCTTTTACATGAATTAATACGTTCGCAGTACCTAAGTCGATTCCTATATCCTTAGCAAACATTAACAGTGTTTCTCCTTCCCTGTTAAAACCATTTTATATGTATATTTCGATATGTCTCTAACTTATAATTTTATCATAGTTTTGGAATAAATACACTTTTTTTATTGACATATTAACCGCTATTTATCAATGTTCATAATGCTTTGTATGAAATAAGGAATACCGATACCTTTGTACTAGAATATTTTTCAAAATTTAAATTTACTAAACATTATATATGCTAGAATGGTATTTAATGGATGCTCGAGACTGATTATTCTAAGCAACAGAAAAAAGACGTGATTCGTTACAAATCACGACCTTTCCCATCTTCCTTTTTAGTTTTCCATTTTCGTTTCGTGGCTTCTCCACCTCGCAAATGCCTGACCGATTTATGATACGCAAGAATTTCTTTTACTTCTTTTGCTAGTTGCGGATCTACTAAATGGAGTCTTTCCGTCAAATCTTTATGAACTGTGCTTTTTGAATGACCGGTTGTGCTCGCGATGGCACGGACAGTTTTCTTAGTTTCGATAACCATTTCACCAAGACGTATGCATCTATGACGTATCGTTTCGTGCACTAACTCTTCCTTTCGTTAGTAAAGGAACACTTTTCATCACTTTATGCATACGTATGGGGATTTATGAATGTCATTTTATACAATCAGCATTTGAATCCAAGCGGAATTGTGTGTTTATGTCATTCGTAAAAAGATAGCTGGATTAAATTAAAACGCTAGTAATGATTCCGGATTGATTGGAACGCCGTCTTCTAAAATTTCAAATTGTAAGTGAACACCTGCAGTAGGGTTCCATTCATTTTCAGTAGATGTTGCTAATGCTTGTCCTTGCTCTACTACATCTCCCACTTTTACTAGAATGCCAGTGACAGAACGATATTTTGTTTGCTGACCATTTGCATGGGAGAGTACAATTTCATCCCCTTCAAACGGATCTAAATTTACCTCTTCTACTGTTCCACTCATGGCAGCTAGTACTTCAAATGGTTCGCCATTCATTGATAAAGATACACCAGTACTAGTTACGTACGTTTGATTGAACACTAGTAATGATTTTTCACGTGTCGCTTCATCGGCATCCATGTCATAATAGTGCTGTACAACTTCGATACTATCATGCAGAGTCTCTTTGAAAGGATATTTCATGGATTCTGCTTGGGCATTGGTTTCAATGGTTACTTTATCTGGATCTCCAGCTTTAGACCATTCCCCCGCTGTGTCCGTGTTTACAAACACATTGTAACCCCAAATCATTCCAACGAATGCTACCGAAAATCCCCCATAAATTAGTGGCCAAAACCATGGTTTTTTCGGATTTTTATTCTTCTGAGAAGGCTTGTTCGATTGTTCTTCTCTCATTTTCATCACCTCAATTGCTATTCTTTGCATTTGTAGGAGATTTTAAACATGTTGAGAAAGTTTTTATTTCTGTTCCTTTATAATAGTGTAGTAAAATGTCATGAGCCCTTACAGAATCATGTGCCAACACCTCTGCGCCGTATTGACTCATACCAACACCATGCCCATATCCAACCGTTTCTACTACAACTTTTTCACTTTGAAATGAAACGGTGAAATCAGTAGATGGTAGGTCAAGCAATGCTCGTACTTCTCTGCCTGACCAAGTTTTGCCGTACATTTGAATCGACTTAATACGGTTTGAATCCGTCTTGGTCACTTGAAATGTATTCGGCATACTATCCGACCACTTCATACCAAAAGCATTTGCCCATTCTTTCTTTGTGAATTCAAATTTCTTCTTAACATTCGATGCATAAAGTTCTTCTTGTTTGCTAGGGACGGAAACTAAATAAGGAATAGCATTGCCGCTGTAACTTTCCGCGCTTTCCGTTTGCCCATTACTCGTCGAAAAGAACATTGCCGTAATTAGCTGATCCTTATATACAATAATTTCTCCTTCTGTGGATGAGACAATATTTTGAAGTTTAGATTCATACTCTTCGAAGGAAGCCCCCCACTTTTTTTTGCGCTCCTCTTCGCTTGCATACACTTGCTTTTGCACCGTTTTGGAAATAGCGTGTTCTCCGAAATTCGTCTCTCGCAGTACATACGTCCTCGCAGCTATCGACTGCGCCTTCAATGCTTCCTCATGGAAAGAAATCGGCATTTCTGCAGCGACAACTCCTAAAACATACGTTTCGAGAGGAATTTTTTCAAGTTCCCCTTCCACTTCGATTAGTATTGGACATTCAATATCAAAATCTAGTTCCAACTTAGGTGCGGGTTTCGCTTCATGCTTTTCTTTGATTAGTAAAAACGGTAAAAACAAGAGACTAATGCAAATTAATAATAAGATAATGTTTTGTTTCATAGAGGTACTATATGCAGGAGGTTGAAGGAAAATGAACGAGTGTTGTGATGAGTTGTAGTTGACAGGTTCGAGGGCTGAGAGTTTTCGGAAAGGAAATATTATCTATAAAATAACGTAATGTGGATAAGGTAGACCAATTCAATTATGAAAGCAACTAATACATCATCAAAAGCAATCAAATGCCGAATGAAAGCAACCAATTTATTTTGGAAAATACCAAAATAGAATTTTGAAGCCTTTTTGCAGCTGAAAATGAGATTTTGAGACTGATTTCATGGAAAACACCATTCAAAAATGGAATTCTCGTCATTTTTATATTTCCCTAAACTATGATACTCTTTGCGTGAGGTGACATAATGATAGCAAAGAAATATTCAGCTTCCCTATACGTAAAAGCACTACATTCTCTACATAAACGAATGTCGAGGAATCATCCAAAATATTCAATGATTAAGGATGAGTACTATCAAAAACTAGCTGGTGATATTGGAGAAGAAGTTGTGATGAAAATGATGGAGCAACTGAAATTGCCCTATAAGTTCTATGTTTTTCATAATCTCTCTTTATATGCGGAATCACTTTTCCAAGTAGATATTTTATTAGTTACACAGTACTATGCACTAGTTTTGGAAGTAAAAAATATTAAAGGAGAGATTACATTTACGGACCAACAAATGCAAAGAAAGCTTGATACAAATGAAACTCACTCTTTTGAAAGCCCAGTTCTTCAATTAGAAGAATATGTGTACCAACTAAATCTACTTTTTAAAGCTATTGGTTTTAATCTACCTATCTACAGTGCTATCGTCTTTGCGTTTCCAACCAGCTATATTAAAGTACCCCCAGCTAATAAAACCATCCTATTTCGCCGAGGAATTAAACCTTATATACGAAATATTAAAGCCGACTCTCCTTATATAAACGAGATCCAACTGGATAGCTTAAAGAATTATCTCCTAAATGCAAATACCGATTTTCAGCCGTTTCCTTTAACCGAATACTATGGAATTGATCCGGATGCCATTCTAAAAGGAGTTGAGTGTAATCAATGCGGTTTAATTGGAATGAAAAAGTTACCACACAATTGGTTTTGTCCTCGCTGCAAAATCTATCACAGAAAAGCACACGAACAAACATTAGATGAATATTTTCTAATTTATAAAAGCACGATGTCAAATATCGAGTGCCAACATTTTTTAAAATTAAACAATAAACATGAAGCGACAAGAATATTGAAAAATAGCATGCTTATAAAAACCGGTCAATCTAGAAATACAAAGTACAGTGCCCTATTTTCGAAATAAATACACAACCAAAATTCAAGAAGTAATGATAGAAATCCCAAAATATAGCACTTCGAGACTAATTCATTCATAATCGAGACCAAGTTCATCAAACTCGAGACCATTTTGAACAAAGCGAGACCAATTGGAGCATAATCGCAACCAATTCTCCATAAACCGAGACAAAACCAAAAATCAAATGGATATTTGTTTGGTACGTTGATTGAAATCCAAAAATATAGCACTTCGAGACTAATTCATTCATAATCGAGACCAATTTCATCAAACTCGAGACCATTTTGAACAAAGCGAGACCAATTGGAGCATAATCGCAACCAATTCTCCTTAAACCGAGACTATACCAAATAATCAAAGGAATATCTGTATGGTAAGTTGATAAAAAATTCCACTTCGAGACCAATATGACCAAACACGCAACCAATTCTCCATAAACCGAGACTTAACCAAATTTTCAATGTAAAAAAAGCACCATGCATGTATGGATGCACAGTGCTTTACATATATTATACAAGTTGAATTGATTTCTCTGGGCTCTCGCTACCAATACGTTCAATATCTGCACCAAGTGCTGCGAGTTTTTTGTCGAAATCGACGTAGCCGCGGTCTAAATGATATAGTTCGGTTACACGAGTTATTCCTTCAGCAACAAGGCCAGCGATGATTAGTGCTGCTGCTGCCCGTAAATCGGTAGCTGCAACTTCTGCTCCTTGTAAATTAGAAGGTGATTCCATAATAACAGAACGTCCTTCAATTTTCATATTACCGTTCATGCGACGGAATTCTTCTACATGCATAAAACGGTTTTCAAATACTGTTTCCGTAATGATCCCTGTTCCATGAGCAGTCATCATTAATGCCATCATTTGAGATTGCATATCTGTTGGAAAACCAGGATGAGGCATCGTTTTAATATCTACAGATTTAAGTTTACCTTGAGAGCGTACACGAAGTCCTTGATTTTCTTCAGTTACTTCAATGCCCATTTCTTGCATTTTTGAGATGAGAGCCGTCATATGTTCCGGAACCGCATTTTCAATAAGCACATCACCTTTTGTAATTGCTGCTGCAACCATAAATGTTCCAGCTTCAATACGATCTGGGATGATATGATGTTCCGTACCGTGAAGTTCAGTTACTCCTTCAATGCGAATTGTGTCAGTTCCAGCGCCTTTAACTTTTCCACCCATTTCATTGATGAAGTTAGCTAAATCGACAATTTCCGGTTCTTTTGCGGCATTCTCGATTGTAGTAATACCTTCTGCAAGAGCCGCTGCTGTCATAATATTTTCTGTAGCTCCAACACTTGGTACGTCTAAATAAATTTTAGCACCTTGTAAACGCCCGCTTGTTTTAGCTTCCACAAATCCATGCCCGAATGAAATCTCGGCACCCATTGCTTCGAAACCTTTTAAATGCTGATCGATTGGACGAGAGCCAATAGCACACCCGCCAGGAAGTGCCACGCGTGCAAATCCATTTCTCGCTAAAATGGGACCCATTACCAGTATTGATGCACGCATTTTCCGCACATACTCAAATTGTGCTTCACTTGAGAGTCTTTCTTGAGAGTCAATTATAACTTCATTGTTCTCTGGATTATATTTAACTTTTGTATTTAAGCTTTTTAGTACTTCATTTATTGTCAAAACGTCTGCAAGCGTTGGCACATCTTTTATTACATTTACTCCCTTGGATGCAAGCAAAGCTGCTGCTAGTACTGGCAGTACCGCATTTTTCGCACCTTCAACTCGCACATTGCCTCTTAAAGTTTGACCGCCTTTAACAACGATTTTATCCACTTCTTTCCCTCCGCGTTCATTATCCTCATTTGCTTTTATATAAATGAAATATGTATGATGTCATTATTAGGAATTCAAAACAATATACATCATACAACGAATTTCGCGTATATACAAGCATCTAAAACACTATTTTCATCAACTATTTCGTTATTTTTTTATGCTATAGTATACGTTATACCCTGTCTTTTCGTGTAGATAATCTTAAATTACCCTCGTAAGCCTCACATAAACCTATTTGATAAAATATTTCCCAGGAAATTTGAGGAGATTCTACATGCTCATACAAACCTCTCCAATATTTGCATGAGCATATAGAATTCGTTTAGTTAAATAAAAACTGGAATTGATTTGACCAAGCTGTTAAATTTAAGAAAAAGCTAGCTACGGTCGATCCAATCACTATACTAGCTAAGATATAGAATAACTGTGCTTGAAACACATGGTTTTTTTTAATAATTTTTTCAATCATAATCGCTTGAAGTGCATAAAACGATATACCTATAAAAAACACATTGGCTAAAATCGCAATAATTGCCTGCTCTCCATTTAATAAACCCACTTTTATCCTCCTTCAAATCTTTAATAAACTTCTTTTTTGAATCTTTGGAAATGCTCCTACGTTTTCTCTTCCCGACCAAAGTCCGTGGAAAACTATCTAGCGTTTCATTGATGTTGCTCTTAACATGATAAAAACGGGCAGAACTAGTTCTGCCCGTTTGTTTTTCATATAAATCAAATTACCTTGGCTAAGAGGCTAGATTTTGTATCGTGCGGACACGATTAACTCCCTTACAAAATCTGTGGCATTCACCAGAGGTCTTAAATCTTATTCATTAATTAATAACTGAATGAGATTAAATGTTACCCTCATAAACGTTGATACGATTCATCGCACGCTTCAAGGCAAGTTCAGCACGAGTAAAGTCGGTTGAATCTTGCTTACTTTGAAGACGTTCTTCTGCACGTTTCATCGCTTCTTTTGCACGAGTTAGATCGATAGTTGTAGCAACTTCAGATGATTGAGCTAAAATTGTTACCTTTTCAGGACGAACTTCTACAAAACCACCGTTTACTGCTGCGTACTCTGTTTTTCCATCTTTTTTCAATTTAACTGCACCGATTACAAGTGGCGCAACCATTGGAATATGGCCAGGTAAAATACCGATTTCACCGGATGCTGTTTTAGCGATAATCATGTCTACTTCAGAATCGTATACCGGGCCGTCGGGAGTGACAATATTGACTGTAAGTGTCTTCATATTTTTACCTCCTGGTCCGATTTATTATACTTCTACGCCCATGCTTTTCGCTTTTTCAACAACTTCTTCAATGCGTCCTACTAAGCGGAAAGCATCTTCTGGAAGGTGGTCATATTTACCTTCAAGAATTTGTTTAAATCCTTGAACCGTTTCTTTAACAGGAACGTATGAACCTTTTTGACCAGTAAATTGTTCTGCAACATGGAAGTTTTGAGATAGGTAGAACTGAATACGACGAGCACGATTAACCGTTAACTTGTCTTCGTCCCCTAATTCATCCATACCTAAGATTGCGATGATATCTTGTAGCTCTCTGTAACGTTGTAAAGTATATTGCACTTGACGTGCTACTTCATAATGCTCTTGTCCTACGATTTCTGGTGAAAGCGCACGAGAAGAAGAAGCTAAAGGATCCACAGCTGGGTAAATACCCATCTCAGATAATTTACGCTCTAAGTTTGTTGTTGCATCTAAGTGAGCGAATGTTGTTGCTGGAGCTGGATCCGTATAGTCATCGGCAGGTACATAAATCGCTTGGATAGATGTAACAGAACCAGTGTTTGTTGACGTGATACGCTCTTGCAATTGACCCATTTCAGTAGCAAGAGTTGGTTGGTAACCAGCAGCAGAAGGCATACGGCCTAATAATGCAGAAACCTCAGAACCTGCTTGTGTGAAACGGAAGATATTATCGATGAATAGTAGTACGTCTGCACCTTGTTCATCACGGAAATATTCAGCCATTGTAAGACCAGTTAAAGCTACACGCATACGTGCACCAGGTGGCTCATTCATTTGACCAAATACCATTGCTGTTTTCTTAATAACGCCGGAATCGCTCATCTCGTGGAATAAGTCATTTCCTTCACGTGTACGCTCTCCAACACCAGCGAATACCGAAATACCACCGTGTTCTTGTGCGATATTGTTAATAAGTTCTTGGATAAGAACCGTTTTCCCTACTCCGGCACCACCGAATAGACCGATTTTACCACCTTTAATATATGGAGCTAAAAGGTCTACTACTTTGATACCTGTTTCAAGAATTTCTACTTCTGTTGAAAGATTTTCAAATGTTGGTGCTTGACGGTGAATAGGATCACGACGGTCATTCGCAGAAATTTCTTCTCCTAAGTCGATAACTTCACCAAGAACGTTGAATACACGTCCTAATGTAACGTCACCAACTGGAACAGAAATTGCTGCACCAGCATCTATTACTTCTGTACCACGCTTAAGGCCGTCAGTAGACGCCATAGCAATAGTACGAACAGAGTCATCTCCTAAGTGTAAAGCTACTTCTAATGTTAATGTAGTAGGCGCTTCGTTTGGACGTTCAATCGCTACAGTTAACGCATTATAGATAGCTGGTAATTGGCCATTGTCAAATTTAACGTCAACAACTGGACCCATTACTTGTAGTACTTGTCCTTTGTTCACTACTGTTCCCTCCTGTCTTACTGTTCTTTCCTTGACTATTCTAAAGCCGCTGCACCGCCAACAATTTCCGTAATTTCTTGCGTAATTGCTGCTTGTCGTGCTCGGTTATAAACTAATGTTAAGTTACCAATTAAATCAGTTGCGTTGTCTGTCGCGGATTTCATCGCAGACATACGCATAGCATGTTCACTTGCTTTACCATCGAGTAATGCACCAAAAATTAGGCTTTCCGCATATTGCGGAAGCAATACTTCTAAAATCGCTTCAGCTGAAGGATCGAATTCATAAGAAGCAGTTGTGCCTGTTTCTACTGCAATATCCGTAAGTGGCAGTACCTTTTTCTCTGTTACTTCACTAGAGATGGCACTGACAAAGTGGTTATAGTACATATAAAGTTCATCATATGTACCATCTGTGAACATACCAACAGCTCTGCGCGCTATTTCTTTAATATCAGAAAAAGCAGGTTGATCTGGTAAACCTATTACTTCTCCGATTACATTAGAACCACGTTTTGCGAAGAAGTCACGTCCCATACGACCAATTGCAAAGATCACATACTCATCTTTTGAAGAATGTCGCTCAGCTATTGCATTAGATGCTGCACGGATAATATTACTATTATACGCACCTGCTAAGCCACGATCTGCAGTAATAACAAGATATGCTGTCTTTTTCACAGGACGAGAAGTTAACATTGGATGTCCACTATCACTTGTGCCTGTTGCAATTGCGCCTACTACTTCTTGAATTTTTGACATGTAAGGAACGTATGCTTTCGCATTTTCCTCCGCACGATTCAATTTAGAAGCAGAAACCATTTGCATAGCTTTGGTAATTTGACTTGTTTTCTTTGTTGACGTAATTTTACTTTTAATGTCGCGTAATGATGCCACTGGTATTTCACCACCTTATCGTTTTTTTCACTTAGACAAAAGAATTATTCAGATTTAGCGAAAGTCTTTTTGAATGCAGAAATTGCATTTGTTAAGTCTTCATCTGAAGGAAGAGCTTTAGTCGTGCGAATATGATCTAAAACGTTTGTGTGGTTTGTATCTAACCAGCTATATAATTCTGCTTCAAAGCGAGTGATATCTTTAACTGGGATATCATCTAAATGTCCACGTGTTAGAGCATATAAAATCATAACTTGTTTTTCTACTTTAATAGGAGAATTCAAGTCTTGTTTTAATACTTCTACAGTACGAACACCACGATTAAGTTTTGCTTGAGTTGCAGCATCAAGATCTGATCCAAATTGAGAGAATGCTTCCAACTCACGGTATGCAGCTAAGTCAAGACGTAGTGTACCTGCAACACTCTTCATAGCTTTAATTTGAGCTGATCCACCTACACGGGATACGGATAAACCAGCGTTGATTGCTGGACGTACACCAGAGAAGAATAAATCAGATTGTAAGAAAATTTGACCATCTGTAATCGAGATTACGTTTGTTGGAATATAAGCTGAGATATCTCCCGCTTGTGTTTCAACGAATGGTAATGCAGTGATTGAACCTGCACCTAAAGTTTCATTTAACTTCGCAGCGCGCTCAAGTAGACGGCTGTGTAAGTAGAATACATCCCCTGGATATGCTTCACGACCTGGAGGACGTTTAAGAAGTAATGAAAGTTCACGGTATGCAGCAGCTTGTTTAGATAAATCATCATAAACGATTAAAACATGCTTACCTTCGAACATAAATTCTTCTGCCATTGTTACACCAGCATAAGGAGCTAAGTATAATAATGGTGCTGGTTGAGATGCAGATGCAGTAACAACGATTGTGTAGTCTAGAGCACCTTTTTTACGAAGTGTTTCAACAACATTACGAACAGTCGATTCTTTTTGACCGATTGCAACGTAAACACAGATCATATCTTGGTCTGCTTGGTTAAGGATTGTATCAATCGCAACAGTCGTTTTACCTGTTTGACGGTCACCGATGATTAACTCGCGTTGTCCGCGTCCGATTGGTACAAGCGCGTCAATAGCTTTAATACCTGTTTGAAGTGGTTCATGAACCGATTTACGTGCCATAACCCCTTGTGCAGGACTTTCAATTGGACGAGATTTTGTAGTTGCGATAGGACCTAGTCCGTCAACTGGTTGGCCAAGTGGATTGACAACGCGGCCAATCAATTCTTTACCAACAGGAACTTCCATAATACGGCCAGTTCGACGTACTTCATCGCCTTCTTTGATGTCTGTGTATGGTCCAAGGATAACGATACCTACGTTGTTCGCTTCCAAGTTTTGAGCCATACCTAATACACCAGTTGAGAATTCTAAAAGTTCTCCGGCCATGACGTTGTCGAGGCCATGAGCAAGAGCGATACCGTCACCAATTTTGATAACTGTACCAACGTCGCTAACTTTCATCTCAGATTCATAATTCTCAATCTGCTGTTTAATCAAGACACTGATTTCTTCAGCTTTGATGCTCATGTATGTCACCTCTCTAAATTCATAATATTAACCGATCAAATTACGTTTTAAACGATCTAGCTTCGTGCTAAGACTGTTATCGTAAATGCGGTTTCCGATTTGAACACGCATTCCACCAATAATGGATGGATCTACAATGTTTTCTATACGTAAAGATTGTTTTCCAACATTTTTTGCAAACACGGTTGAAATGTTCGCTCGTTCTTCTTCTGTTAAATCACGAGTTGAATATACTTTCGCTTCTGCAACACCTTGTGCTTCATTGGAAAGTGTCATAAATTCACTGATAATGTTACCAACCTCGCCTAATCTTTTCTTGTCAATAAGCACTAAAAGTGTATTGATTACGATTGGATTAGCATTTGTAAAAATTTGACGAATAAGCTCTTTTTTCTTGTCTAGAGAAAGCTTTGGAGAAATGAATAAATTTTTCAATTCTTTATTACTATTCCAGACAATTTTAAGCTCACGCAAATCTTCTTCAACAGAACGAAGCTCGTTTTTTTGTTGTGCTAGCTCGAATAATGCGATTGCGTAACGCTTTGCTGCAGTTGAATTACTCACTTAACTTCGCCTGCCTTCGCAATCGTTGCCTCGATTAGCGCACGATTATCTTCTTCCGAAACTTCTTTTTCAAGAACTTTGGACGCCGCAAGTACTGAAAGTGAAACGACTTCTTCTCGTACCGCTGCAATCGCTCTTTCTTTTTCTGTATCGATTTCACGGATAGCAGATTCTTTCAAACGCGCAGCTTCAGAACGAGCAGTCGTAATAATTTCTTCACGAGATACTTCGCCTTGCTTCTTCGCATTTTCTACAATCGCTAATGCTTCCGTACGCGCTTCTTTTAATAAGTCACGCTGTTCTTCAAGTAAACGAGCTGATTCTTGGCGGCTATTTTCAGCTGCTTCGATTTCGCTTGCGATTAACTCTTCACGTTGAATCATAATACCCATTAGTGGACCCCATGCTACTTTCTTCAATAATACTAAAAGTAGAACGAAGAAGAATAATGTAGCAAAGATATCCAATGTGTTAAACCCACCATGGTCAGTAGCACCAAGTACAAGGTAATCAAAAGACACGATTGTTTCACTCCTTTCAAACGCTATTAAGAGATATTGCTTCTATAAAGTAAAATTGTGTTCATTGTTTTCTAATTCATAAAGAGAATGGCGGAATCAAGCTCCGCCATTATAGACTTGTCTATGTTTATTATTTGTTTAATACGATGAATGCGATAACTGCTGCGATAATTGGAATCGCCTCAACTAATGCTACCCCGATGAACATAACTGTTTGTAAAGCTCCACGTGCTTCTGGTTGACGAGCGATACCTTCTACTGTTTTTGAAACGATTAAACCGTTACCAATACCTGCACCAAGTGCGCCTAAACCGATTGCTATAGCTGCTGCTAAAAGACCAACTGAACCTATCATTGTGTAATTTCCTCCTTGGAATGTTGTTTGTTTTTATTTCTTTCTGTTTAGAAATCTAAACAGTTATATTAATGGTCTGCTGACACTTTATGTGACATATAAACCATTGTTAACATAACGAAAATGAATGCTTGGATTCCGCCGATAAATAGCGAGAAACCTTGCCATGCCATTGCAGGGATAATTGCTCCCACAAAGCCAAAAATGTTTGATGTTGCTAATCCTGCAAGTAGTCCTAGTAGAACTTCCCCTGCATAGATATTTCCGTAAAGACGAAGACCGAGTGTCAACGTATTTGCGAACTCTTCAATAATTTTTAAAGGTAATAGGAATGGAAGTGGCTTTAAGAAGTCTTTTCCGTATTCTTTAATACCTTTCATTTTGATACCATAATAGTGCGTTAATAGTAGAATCATTACTGCAAGTGTCATCGTTACCGTAGGATCTGCTGTTGGAGATTTCCACCAAAGCACACCATCATACGATATGGAGAATGGAAGCCCTAATACGTTTGCTACTGCAATAAACATAATTAATGTTATTCCAAGCACATGAAACCGTCCACCTGTTTTCCAATCGAAGTTACTTTTAATAATGCCTTTCACGAAGTCCATAATCCACTCCATGAAGTTCTGCATACCAGTTGGTTTCAGTTTCAAGTTTCTTGTCGCAATATATGCGATTAAAAACACGATTAGTGTAGTAACAGCAAGCATCAATATGTTTGACCAGTTACCATACATCCCTAGAAACTCGAATTCTGGATTTTTATGTTCCACGATTGTTTCACCTCTCTTTCACAATCTCATAGTTGGTTTTTTGTATAAAACATAATCCGCTCTACGATAAGTAGAACATAGGGAATCATTAATCCAATAACAGTGCTTACTAGATGGATATACTCTGGAAGGGCTAGGGCTATTGCAACGGCTGCTACGCCAGATGCGAAGCGAAATGTCGTACCAAGACCTGCTCGTCCTTTTCCATCTGTTAACACACGATCAAATTTCTCCATTCTGCGTACTAGAATCCAGAAATTATACAGACCAAATAAAGAACCTAGAGCTAAGCCCGCAAAAATTGTCGAATATGGGGTAAATCCCCAACCTAGCGCACATGCTGCGAGCAAAAAAAATATGTACTTTCTTTGCTTCGTATAGATACGTTGCATTTCATGCATAGGTTTTTAGTCTCCTGAATCATATTTTCGAATGGTAGTAATAATGGCAAACACACCAACCGTTAGGCCAGTAAGAAGACATATTACTAGAAATAATGGAGTGGTTCCAAAAATACTGTCTACCCACATTCCTGTGAATATACCTATTAGAATAGAACCTACAAGCTGTGAGAGAATCGCAGAATACATTGCTATCCCTTGTAAAGGACGTCTATTTGGACGCATAAAAGAATCCTCACGTTTTTTCTTTTACAGTAAAAACTGTGAATCTAGTAGAAAGTTGATACGACAAGTATTTCAAGCATGAAACCCCTATCATTTTATATCCTTTGTAAGCATACAATAGGGGCAATTTGATGTCAATTAGAAGTAGTGAAATTCTTCACAAATACCGTCTATTTGACATCTTATCGACAAATTTAAAGTAGGAAATAACTATTTTTTTATTTCGTTCCAAACAAACGATCCCCAGCATCTCCTAAACCAGGAACAATATAGCCGTGATCATTTAGTTTTTCATCTAATGCAGCTATATATATATCAACATCTGGATGAGCTTTTTGTAACGCCTCTACACCTTCTGGAGCTGCAATTAAACACATAAATTTAATATGTGTTGCACCACGTTTTTTTAACGAGTTCACTGCTTCAATAGCAGAACCCCCAGTTGCAAGCATTGGATCAACTAAGATGAAATCACGATCTGCTACATCTGCAGGAAGTTTTACATAATATTCAACTGGTTGTAAAGTTTCTGGATCACGATAAAGACCAATATGTCCAACTTTTGCAGCCGGAATAAGCTTTAATATTCCATCAATCATTCCAATTCCAGCACGTAATATAGGCACGATTCCTAACTTTTTACCTGCCAACACTTTGGATTTTGTTTTTTGGACTGGAGTTTCCACTTCTGTTTCTTCTAATGGTAGATCGCGTGTAATTTCAAAAGCCATTAACGTAGCAACCTCATCTACAAGTTCCCGAAATTCCTTTGTTCCTGTGTTTACATCACGGATATATGTAAGTTTGTGTTGAATAAGGGGATGATCAAATACAAATACTTTTGTCATGTGGCATTTCTCCTTCTCGTTTTAGTTGCAATTCTATTAATTATAACAAAAAACACTGGTCACATACTAGCAATCCTTCGTTCTTACTATTTCGTCTATTTGCTGGACGTCATAGGTTTGTAAAAAAATTGTCCTTGACTGTCTGCAATAGCTTTATTTCGTCCTCTTCATATTTTGCCCAATAGTCTTTTTATAAATTCATTTGAAAATAAAATCTTCAATAGGAAAAGAAACTTCTACAATCTTGAATAAAATTTGAGTAGTAGTCCGACGAAAGAATGGTTTAAATGGTGAGAAAATGCTTTATGGTCAGAAGACTTTTTATATGGACAGAAAAAATTTTATACGGACACAAAGTTTATCTATCCGGTCAGAAATAATTTTATCTGGACAGAAAGGTAGGAGAGGCTACTAGTATAGAAGAAAATAATGTATAAAGTGAACAAAAATTTTAAAGGCAGTTGGAATGAGCTCATCCCAACTGCCTTCTTTAATATTATTAATCTATTAATTATATAATGGGAATTTTGATGTTAAAGTAGCAACACGCTCTTTAGCTTCTTTCATTACTGCTTCATCTTCATGGTTATTCAAAAGCTTAGCAATAATAGACGCGATTTCTTTCATTTCTTCCTCTTTAAATCCACGTGATGTAACAGCTGGCGTACCAATGCGTACTCCAGATGTAATAAATGGACTAGCTGTATCAAAAGGAATAGTATTTTTGTTGACAGTAATACCTACTTCGTCAAGTACATGCTCTGCTACTTTACCTGTTAAGCCTAAAGCTGAAACATCTAATAACATAACGTGATTGTCAGTACCACCAGAAACAATACGAATACCTTCTGCTGTTAAACTATCTGCTAGTGTTTTAGCATTTGCAATTACTTGTGCTTGGTAATCTTTAAACTCCGGTTGTTGTGCTTCACCAAATGCTACTGCTTTTGCAGCGATAACGTGCATTAGTGGACCACCTTGAATTCCCGGGAAAATCGTTTTATCAATTTTCTTTGCGAATTCTTCTGTTGTTAGGATTAATCCTCCACGAGGTCCGCGCAAAGTTTTATGTGTTGTCGAAGTGACGAAATGTGCATGCGGTACTGGGTTTGGATGAAGACCTGCTGCAACTAGACCTGCGATATGTGCCATATCAACAAATAGGTAAGCACCTACTTCATCTGCAATTTCACGGAATTTAGCGAAGTCAATTGTACGTGAATACGCACTTGCTCCAGCTACAATCATTTTAGGTTTATGTTCTAATGCAATTGCACGAACATTTTCATAATCGATTGTTTCAGTTTCTTTATTCACTCCATACTCAATGAAGTTATATTGGATTCCACTGAAGTTTACTGGAGAACCATGCGTTAAATGTCCACCATGTGACAAATTCATACCTAAAATTGTGTCACCAGGTTGCAAAGCAGTCATATATACTGCCATGTTAGCTTGTGAACCTGAATGTGGTTGGACGTTTGCATGTTCAGCACCAAAAATTTCTTTCAAACGATCACGAGCAATATTTTCTACTATATCTACATACTCACAACCACCATAGTAGCGTTTACCTGGGTAGCCTTCTGCATATTTATTCGTAAGTACTGAACCTTGTGCTTCCATAACTGCTTCTGATACGAAGTTTTCTGAAGCGATTAACTCAATATTTGCTTGTTGACGCTTTTTCTCCGCCAGCATAGCTTCATAAACTGCTGGATCTTGTGATAAAATTTTCTCCACTCTTAGTTCCTCCTCCAATATTATCCGTAAAATGCACGTTCTCCGCCTATTAGCTTTGGACGTGTTTTCGCAATCGTAACGACTGCTTCCCCAATTTGTTTTATGGACACGCGAATCGGCACAGCAACTGGTTGCAACTGCATACCAATAAGGGTTTGTCCTATATCAATGCCAGCTTGTGCTTGCACATGCTCGACAACTACAGGGTCTTGAAATTGAGTGTACGCATAGGCAGACATAGAGCCACCTGCGCGGACAACTGGAATAACGGAAACTTCCGGTAATCTATAGAAAAGTTGTGTTTTTCTTTCCATTGTAATTGCTCGATTTATATGTTCACAGCCTTGAAATGCTAAATGAACTTTATTTCGATTAGCAAATGCTTGTAATGGTTCAAATAAAACTTCAGCTACCTCTAAGCCACCAGCAGTACCAATTTTCTCGCCGATGATTTCAGAAGTAGAACAGCCAATGACAAATAAATCATTTTCTTTTAAAATTGCTTGCTGTTCCACTTCTAGTAGAAGCTGTTCTATTTGTTGTTTCCACAAATTTTTTGCTTCCATTTGAAATCACCTCTTTAAGCGTTTTCTAATTCAGTAATCTTTTCAACACGTCGCTCATGGCGTCCGCCTTCAAAGTCTTGTCCAAGCCATGTTGCAACAATTTCTCTTGCAAGTCCTGGACCTATAACTCTTTCGCCCATCGCAAGGATATTAGAATCATTATGAGATCTCGTTGCTTTTGCAGAAAATACATCATGTACTAATGCACAACGAATACCTTTTACTTTATTTGCTGCAATTGACATTCCAATACCGGTACCACAAATCAATATTCCACGATCAAATTTCCCGCTAGCAACGCCATCTGCAACTGGAAACGCAAAGTCTGGATAATCTACTGAATCATCATTGGTTGGACCGAAATCTTCATAGGAAAATCCAAGCTCTTCTAGCTGTTGCATAATTTCTTTACGTAGGTTATTACCACCGTGATCGGAAGAAATGGCTATTTTCAACTCGTTCCCTCATTTCTGTTTAAATTCTAATTCATCATAACATTTTTCAGAATAAAAAAATACAATTCACACACAGTGAATTGTATTCTTTACAAAGAATTTGACGAATTTCTGTCAAAACTCTAATTATCATTCATTTTTTTTAGTGAAACTATTCAAAATACGAACAATTTCATTCATTTTTATTTATTTGTTCGTAAAAATGTCATTTTCCACTTCTCGTTAGTTTGAAGTTCGATCGAATTGACAAATAACCTTGAACAACTCTTCTGATTGTTGTTTCAATCCTTCAGATAAATGGTCAATTTGTTCGATTGAGCGTGCTTGCTCATCTGTAGCACTTCTTACTTCTTCTGCACCTGCAGATGTTTCTTCTGCTATTGCAGCTACTTCTTGTGATTGACGAGCTGTACTTTCAATATTAGTTAATTGTTGTTCTATTAGTGTAGATATCTCCACAACAGACCCTGCCATATCATGGATTTTATTGGACATCCCTTCAATTGCTTCGTTTGTTTCTGATACGCGTTTTGCTTCTCCTACCGCAAAGCTAACTTGGTTCGTCATTTGTTGAACAACTGTTTGCACATCGGTTTGAATAGCAAGGATTAATTCGGAAATACCTTGTACAGCTTTTGCACTTTCATCGGCTAGTTTACGAACTTCTTCTGCGACAACTGCAAATCCTTTTCCATGCTCTCCAGCACGAGCAGCTTCAATGGATGCATTTAGTGCGAGCAGATTCGTTTGAGCGGCAATATCCCCAACTAACTGAATAATACTTTCTACTTTTCCAGCGTTTTCTTCTAATTGTTGTACATTTCCGAGTGCCGACTCACTTCCTGAGGCAATTTTTCGTATCCCATTTACAAGTGATTCAATAACTTCTGTAGTTTGCGCTAGTCCAACTATCATTTCTTTAGATTGGATAGAAGATTCTTCCGCACGTTTATTTACTTTAGAAGCAAGTACCCGTACATCTTCCACAGATTCAGCAGTTTCTTGTACTGCTACCGCTGATTGTTCTGCCCCCTGTGAAATTTGTGCAATAGTGTGAGCAATTGCTTCCGCTTGTTCAGATGCGACAGACGATTCTTCTGACAATTGCTGTACAGTATTGTTTGTTTTCTCAAAATTATCTTCAATACTTTGGACCATTTCTCTTAAGTTTACAAGCATTGATTGAAAAGCAACTGCAACTGATTGGATTTCGTCTTTAGACTTTGGTACGACCACGTCCACACCGATTTTTCCTTCTGAAGCAAGTGTTGCAACTTTTTCTAAATTAAATAAGGGCTTGATAATTACTCCACTGAAAAAATATGCTAGAATTGCAGACCACATAATTCCTAAAGCATACATTGCTATTTCAAAGTTAAGTGATTTTGTAGCACCATCAAATATTAGTGGTTGTACAAAGTTGATAAAAACAGCACTTGTTGAGTATGTAATGATAGCTAAAATAGTGACAAATAATACAATCTTCTTTTGTATTCCAAATGCATACTTTTTCTTTTTCTCTTTCATCCTTAATCCCCCCGAAGTCTTTTCACTAATTCTTCCGTAAGTGCATTTAGTTCTTGAAACGTGTTTTCATATGTACGTACATCCCCACCATAAGGATCAGATACATCTTGTACATTTTGGGGTGTTACAAACTCCTTGTACATATACACTTTAGTCTTGGTATGCGGGAATATTCGAAGGATTGATTGTTTGTGAGAATCTGTCATCGTTAATATGAGATCTGCCCAATCTACTATTTGCTCATTTATCGAAGTCGATGAATGAGTAATCGGTATCGACGCTTTCTCTAATACTAACTGCCCATTTTTAGACATGCTCCCTCCATCCAATGCATATATACCTGCAGAACGAACTTCCACATTTTCTAAATTACGAGCCTTTAATAACGCCTCAGCTATTGGGCTTCGACATGTATTTCCCGTGCAAACAAATAAAATATTCATCGTTCTATTTCCCCATCTCTAGTATATATTATTTAGTCCTATATATGTTTTAAATATTGTTAAATATTTCGTAAAGTTAAAACTCCCATTATGAAAAAAACGAGTCCTGCTAATCTCATAATGATAGCTCGATCCATGAACGCATGCTTAAAAATGAATTTTTGCGCAATAAATACTCCTAAAAAAGAAAAGATTCCTGAACTTAAGATAAAAATAAGCTTTTCTACTTTAAGCATACCAAACGAAATACTTACTGAAAAGGTATCGATACTAGCAACCACCGCGAGAAGATAAGGAGATAATAGCGGCACTTGTTTAGGAGATTGTGTAATAATCATTTGTAATCCTACTAGCGATAAAAGAACCCCGGATAAATAAGGACTTGCATGTTGCAAATAATTCTGCACGACGATACCAGCATAATATCCAACTAAAGGAAAAAGCATATGTAATGACGCTACCCACACAGCGATCGTAAAAACTTGTTTTCGATAAGGAACAAGTGAAAACAATATAAGTACATCTACAGACATTAAAGCACCAGCTAGAATTTCACGCCACAAAAAAATCTCCCCCGTCCTTTTGCATATTTAACTATATGCAAAAGGACAGGGGAGAATACACTTACCTCCATAAGGTTAAGACACGTGAATCGGTCGTATAACACTGACAATCGGTTGAATACCAATGAAAATCGGTCGCATTCTACTACAATCGGTCGAATACAACTATGAATCGGTTGAATTTAGAGCAAAATCGGTTGAATACGAAGGAGAAACGAAATTACTTATCAAACCAGTTGCCGTTTGCAGCTTTTTCTAATCGATTCATAATAGCCGTTCCAACTCCTTCTTTTGAGAAGACAGGAACAAGTACTAAATCTGCATCCGTTTCATCACAACTTCTTAATGCTTCATATAATAGGTGTGCCGCATCTTCCAGCTGATTTTCTTTTCCTAATGAAAAAAAGTAATCTGCCTCGACATTACTGAATTGCTCTCTTGCGATTATTGCTACTTTTTGAAGATTTTTATGTATTTTTTCAATTGCATTTTGTACAGCTTCTTTGGAATTGCCAATTAAGTATACAGGTGCATTCGGGGCATAATGTGCATATTTCATTCCTGGTGCTCGAGGTGCCTCTGCTTGATCCGTCGGCTTGGATTCATTTACTTGTCCAATTACTTTTTCAAGCATTTCTTTTGTAATTCCACCTGGACGAAGAATCGTCGGTACTTTGGATGTGACATCTAATACTGTCGACTCTAAACCGATTCCTGTTGCTCCACCGTCTACGATAAAAGGTATTTTACCGTTTAAGTCATGGAATACGTGAGCAGCTTTTGTAGGACTTGGTTTTCCACTTCTATTTGCACTCGGAGCAGCAACTGGAAGTTTTAAACGTCTCAGTAATTCAAGTGCCACCGGATGTTCAGGCATTCTAACCCCTACAGAATCTAGTCCAGCAGATACATTCTTTGCTAGTGTATTTGGCTTCAGAGGGAGGACAAGTGTGAGTGGACCTGGCCAAAAAGCATCCATGCAATCCTTTGCTAATTGTGGAATATTCATTGTAAAAGCCTCTATTTCCACTTTCTCTCCAATGTGCACAATAAGTGGATTATCCTGGGGTCTGCCTTTTGCTTCAAAGATTTTACTAACAGCTTCTTCATTTGTCGCATCTGCACCTAATCCGTATACTGTTTCTGTCGGAAAAGCGACCGTTTCTCCTGCTTTTAACAAACTCACAGCTTGTGTATAACCTTCCGCTTTTGTGGATAAGTTATCCACACTTATAATTTGTGTTTTCATCTTGTATTTTCTCCTTTCTTCGTTATTTATCCACATTTTTGTTGATAACTACATTATTTTTGTGGACAATTATGTGGAAAACTTCTTTTTCAACCATTCCCAAACCCAAAACTTCGGCTTCTCTTCAACTACTTCTTCTTTGTAGCATACTTTTGGAAACAACGCACACCACCAGTTATCTCCACGACCGCTACCGATTGTTATAACAACAGACTCGACATAATTTTGTGCCGTTATCCCTTGATTCCACGCTTTGGGTGGAAATAATGTTAAGCCTGTGGAAAGACTAATATCTTTTTCGTATTTTTCTGACAACTTATCCACAGCTTGTTCAAGTTTTGTATAAATTTGTGGATTATTTTGATACTGAACTAAAAGTGGCTCAATACTATTTTTCACTTCTTTTTTTATTTGTTGATCTTCTATTGTATTGCTATTTGCAATTAATCGAAAGCGTAAACCATCCGCTTGATCGGTAGGCTGAAATAATATAAATAAACAAAACTGAATAAGAAGTAACATCCACACGAAGAAAATAATTGCATCTATTTGTTTACTAATTCTTGGTGCTCTCTTTATCTCATAATCTGGTAACATATAACATTCCTCCTTAGGAACATTGTTACCAATAGATTCATAACTTATTCAGTAATTGTGCAAAAAACAAAACGATTTTTTTTATTAATATCTTGCACCACTTCTACCAATGCCTTAGGAAATGCAGTTTGGAGCATATTTTGCACTGCTACTCCTTGTTCATAACCAATTTCAAAACCTATGAAACTAGGTACGTTCATCATAGAAGGTAGCTGCTCTGCCATTTTTCGATACAATTGCAATCCATCTTCTTCTGCAAATAAAGCTAGATGTGGCTCATAATCAATTACTGTATCTGAAAGTGTTTCTGCTTCGTGCAAACCAATGTATGGCGGGTTAGATAAAACAACATCCCATTTTTGAAGTGAAATTGGAGCTAGTAAATCGCCTTTCCTAAATTGGATTTCTGCATCCAATAGCTGTGCATTCTCCAATGCCACTTCAAGAGCTTGCTCAGATATATCGGTTCCAGTAACTTCTGCATTAGGGATTTCTTTTTTTATTGTGACCGCAATTGCTCCGCTTCCAGTACCTATGTCAGCGACTTGCAAGATTTTATTTGCATCGAAAAGTGTTTTTACACGTTTTTTTACTTCTACTATTAATTCTTCTGTTTCTGGACGAGGAATCAATACATTTTCATTTACAAAGAAATCCCGACCGTAAAAGGTTTCCTGTCCGATAATATATTGAAAAGGTCGCCCAGTTGCATGTTCTTCAACGTATGACCAAAACGTTTTAAAATCTTCTGTGGATAACTCATCATACATTGCGAACATCAACTGTGAATAGTTTTTCTTCAGAACATGCTGCAACAAGTAACGAGCCACTTCTTTTTCTCGATTATTCTCTTCTAAAAAAGAAGAAGCCCGGGTTAGGGCCTCATAAGTTGTTTTACACATTGGTATCATTCATTCTTTCTAATTTTTCTGCTTGATCCTCCAATATTAATGCATCCACTACTTCATTCAGCTTTCCTTCTAAAATCTGGTCAAGCTTTTGAATTGTTAATCCGATGCGGTGATCCGTCACTCGGTTTTGTGGATAATTATATGTTCGAATTCGTTCTGATCGGTCACCAGTACCTACGGCAGATTTACGAACAGCATCATATTCGGCTTGTGCTTCTTGACGGAATTTATCTGCAACACGAGCACGTAGAATCTTCATAGCCTTTTCTCTGTTTTTAATTTGCGACTTTTCATCTTGCATAGAAACTGTAATGCCTGTTGGTAAATGCGTCATACGAACAGCAGACATCGTCGTATTAACAGATTGACCACCCGCACCAGAAGATGCAAATGTATCTACACGGACATCTTTTTCATGGATATCGACGTCCACTTCCTCTGCTTCCGGAAGAACAGCAACTGTTGCCGTTGATGTATGAATACGGCCACCAGACTCTGTTTCTGGTACGCGTTGTACACGATGGGCACCATTTTCATATTTCATTCTAGAATAAGCATTAGTTCCATTAATCATGAAAATGATCTCTTTGTATCCACCAAGACCTGTAGGAGAGGATTCCATAATATCAATTTTCCAGCCTTGCGTTTCTGCATATCTACTGTACATACGGAATAAATTACCCGCAAATAAAGCCGCTTCATCTCCACCAGCTGCTCCACGAATCTCCATAATAACGTTTTTATCATCATTCGGATCTTTTGGAATTAATAAAACTCTAAGACGCTCTTCAAGTTCTGTAATTTGACTTTCCAAATCATTTACTTCTTCTTTTACCATATCACGCATATCCGCATCGAGCTTTTCCTCTAACATCAGTTTTGCGTCATTATATTGACTTTTTGCATCCTTGTATTCACGATACGCATCTACTGTTGGCTGCAAATCTGATTGCTCTTTTGAATATTCTCTTAGTTTTTTTGTATCGTTGACCACATCTGGATCACTAAGCAATTCATTTAAATTATTATAACGATCTTCTACCGATTGTAATCGATCAAACATCGAGCTCACCTCGTTCGTTTAAGTCTATATCATTCCTATTATAAAGAAAAAGTGTCATCATCGCTACTTTTTCCGTAATATTCTTTCTAAATCAGGTTGTTACTTACATCCAAAAGGAGTGCAAGAACATTTTACCTCGATCCGAGACTAAATTGCTCCAAAGCGAGTCCGATTAGAAAATCCAATTGAAAAAAGTGTTTTCTTGCTTACTAAGTCAGCGTATTTTTTTCATATAATAGCAGTTTGAGACCAATTCACCTTGAGCCGAGACGAAATTGTTCCAAAGCTAGACCATTTCACCTCGAGCCAAGACCAAATTGCAACAAAGCGAGACCATTTTGCAAATCGTATTGAAAGTTGTGTTTTCTTGCTCAACAAATCAGCATAATTTTTATATAAAATATCAGGCGATACCGATCTAATAGAAAATCCACCAAATTCTTAGAGAATTAAGTGGATTTTCCTTTTTAATATTATAATGGTGGATTAGCATGGCATTTACGACATACCGGATAGTAGGAGTCGTTGCCACCAATTTGAATTTGTTCGCCAGTGTATATTGGTTTGCCATTTTCATCTACACGGAGATTCATAATAGCTTTCTTATGGCAGAACCAGCAAATTGTTTTCATTTCCTCAATTTTATCTGCGTAAATTAACATATAGCGGCTTCCTTCAAAAAGTTCATTTTGGAAATCGTTTTTTAGTCCAAATCCCATGACAGGAATATCTAGTTCATCTACAATTTTTGTTAATTGTAAGACATGCTCTTTTTTTAAGAATTGCACTTCATCAATTAATACACAATATGGTTTTGGTGAATGATCTTTTACCAACTCATATAAATTTGTATCATCATAGATTGCCGTAGCTTTTCTCTTTAATCCTATTCTACTTGAAATATACCCAATTTCATCTCTTGTATCGATGCCTGGTGTAAAAATGAGAACCGGCTTATCTTGTTCCTCGTAATTATGAGCTACTTTTAGAATTTCAATAGATTTGCCACTATTCATTGCACCGTGCTTATAAAATAATTGCGCCATTCTAATTCTCCTTGTAATTCATTTTCTTCTACTAATCTATTTCCTATATCTATTTATAACATAAGGCAGTGAAGCTCGATATATAAAAAAATATTTACATTATTATGTATGCAAATGTTCTAAACAAATAAAAATACCTGCAAAACACAATGTGCTTTGCAGGTACTTGGTAATTAGTTTTTGATTTCTTCTTTAATACCGTATTTTTTGTTGAAGCGATCAACACGGCCATCCGCAGCTGCGAATTTTTGACGTCCAGTATAGAATGGGTGACATTCGTTACAGAACTCGACTTTGATGTCGTTTTTTACAGAACCAGTTGTGAATGTGTTACCACATGAACATGATACTGTTGCTTCTTTGTAATCGGGATGAATTCCTGCTTTCATCTCTATCTCTCCTCTCGCCCTGGACCATCTGGAACAGAGTTGGTTATGAAACTGATACCTTACACGATCCGATTGTTAGCCAATCGTATATGTAGCAGAAAATTGTAAACTTACAACATATATAATAGCATCTATTCATTTTAAATGCAAGTTGTTAGTTTTAGTTTATAGAGTCACTTTACCACTACGATGCGCTTTCATTTCAACTGCAAGTTGTTCAAAAAATGCTTCGTTTGTTTTGGATTGACGAAGTTTTTTCAAGAAACGCTCAGCAAAATCGCCTGAATCGGAGAAAGTTTTGCGAATAGCCCAAAGTTTATCCAACTGATCTTTTGGAATTAGGAGTTCTTCTTTTCGTGTACCGGAACGACGGATATCAATCGCAGGGAAAATTCGACGTTCTGCAAGACTTCTATCCAAATGAAGTTCTAAGTTACCCGTTCCTTTAAACTCTTCATAAATTACTTCGTCCATACGAGAACCCGTATCAACTAATGCAGTAGCAAGAATTGTTAAGCTACCGCCTTCTTCGATATTACGAGCAGCCCCAAAAAATCTTTTTGGACGATGGAATGCCGCTGGATCAATACCACCTGATAGCGTACGACCACTTGGAGGTATTACTAAATTATATGCTCGAGCAAGTCGAGTAATAGAGTCCATTAAGATGATAACGTCACGTTTATGTTCAACTAAACGCATCGCTCTTTCTAAAACAAGTTCAGCTACCTTTACATGGTTTTCGGGTACTTCATCAAATGTAGAACTTACTACATCTGCTTTAACGGAACGTTCGATGTCCGTTACTTCTTCAGGACGTTCGTCTATTAATAAAACAATTAGTTCTGCGTTTGGATGATTCGTTGTAATTGCATTTGCAATTTCTTTAATTAATAAAGTTTTCCCTGCTTTTGGAGGGGCAACGATTAGTCCACGTTGACCATATCCAACTGGAGCTACTAAATCCATAATACGAGTCGATAATTTTTCTGGACTAGTTTCAAGTGTGATTTGACGGTCTGGATATAATGCAGTCAGACCTGGAAAGTGTACACGTTCTTTAGCGATTTCTGGATCTTCTCCATTAACTAATTCTACGTGTAAAAGACCATAGTAGCGTTCACTTTCTTTAGGAGGACGTACTTTTCCTGTTACTTTGTCTCCATTTCTCAAATCAAATCTTCTAATTTGGGAAGCAGAAATATAGATATCTTCAGAACTTGGAGAATAGTTAATAGGACGTAAGAAACCAAAACCTTCTTGTTGGATAATTTCTAATACACCTTCCATAAAGAAGAATCCTTCTTGTTCAGCACGAGATTTTAAAATTGCAAAAATAAGTTCTTTTTTCGAAAGTTTACTATATGTCGCAACTTTATATTTTCTTGCTAGGGCATATAGCTCTTTTAAAGTCATATTTTCTAACTCATTAATTGTTGTTTGTGTCATTGGCAAAGCACCACTCTTTATTATATTTTGTTGTTTCTAATTTTTGGGGATATATACTTTGGTGTATCTGATTCACTCGTCGCCAAAAAAACTGTACACGAGCTTGTACAACTAACTTTCACCAAAGGCTTTAACCTGTTTCAATGGTAAGCTGACCACTCAAGTTTATGAGTTATTAGCAACATCTCGCTTTTATAAAAGGTGGCGACTTCTGCTGAAAAAGGTTTAATAGGATTGAAGTTTATAAAGAGGATACCCGACCGACTAAGCCGGGTATACATTAGAGAAGTTTAGTTTTATAGAACTAAATTCGGTTTTTTCTTTAAGCTATGTCTTCCTTCAACAAATCGGATTGTGCCTGATTTTGCACGCATAACGATAGAATGAGTAGAGCCAAAAGCACCTTTAAATTGTACTCCACGAAGAAGTTCTCCGTCCGTTACACCAGTAGCTGCAAAGATAGCGTCGTCACCTTTAACCAAGTCTTCCATACGTAAAATCTTATTTACATCTAGACCCATTTTGATACAACGTGCTAGCTCTGCTTCGTCTTGAGGAATAAGTTTCCCTTGAATTTCTCCGCCTAAGCATTTTAATCCAACTGCAGAGATAACCCCTTCAGGTGCCCCACCCATTCCAAAAAGAATATCTACACCAGTATTATCGAAGGCTGTATTAATAGCTCCGGCAACATCACCATCTGTAATTAGCTTGATGCGAGCACCAGCAGCTCTAATTTCATCGATAATTTTTTGGTGTCTTGGACGACCTAAAATGGTAGCCACTACATCTTCAATATCTTTATTTTTCGCACGGGCTACCGCTCTTAAATTATCAATAACGGGTGCGTTAATATCCACTTGACCTATTGCTTCAGGACCGACTGCTAATTTTTCCATATACATATCTGGAGCATGAAGTAAATTTCCGCGATCTGCAATTGCAAGAACTGCAAGTGCATTCCATCCCCCTGAAGCCACGATATTCGTACCTTCTAAAGGATCCACTGCCACATCTACTTGAGGACCTCCAGTTCCATGTCCAAGCTTCTCTCCGATGTATAACATCGGTGCTTCGTCCATTTCACCTTCCCCAATTACTACGACACCTTCCATAGGGATTGTGTCAAAAACTGTGCGCATAGCAGTAGTTGCTGCGTCGTCTGCTTCATTTTTTAATCCGCGTCCCATCCAACGAGCTGATGCGATAGCTGCGGCCTCTGTTACTCGGACTAATTCCATTGATAAACTACGTTCCATCTAATATGTGCCTCCCGTTTTACGGTTTACGGTTAATAAATCCGTCCTGTCTTTCTTCCTGTTACATTGTAGCATATTTTCTAAATAAGAAAAGTGCAAGGTTCCTAGAGTCTAGACAGCTGATTTGTTGAAGAGTTATACTTTCTTATTTGTTCAGAATGCATTCAATTTATTCGTTGTTTATTTCTATTTCCTTTATTTCCACTCGTCTAATATCTGCTCCTAATCCTCGGAGCTTTTCAATAATTGAACTATAACCACGTTCTATATGAAATATATCTTGAATTTCTGTTTCACCGTCTGCGATTAAACCAGCAAGAACTAACGCTGCTCCTGCACGTAAATCACTTGCACGAACCGTTGCAGCTTCAAGTTTGGCCGGTCCAGTAATTATTGCAGTTCTACCATCTACCCGTCCATTTGCACTCATACGACGGAGTTCATCGATTTGTTTAAATCTAGCAGAATAAATAGAATCTGTAATAACTGATGTACCGGTTGCCTGCGTCATTAGAACTGAAAATGGTTGCTGTAAATCAGTTGGAAACCCTGGGTACACAAGTGTTTTAACATCTACCGCTTGTAATTTATCTGACTTAGGAATAAATATTTTTTCTTCATATTCTTCCACTTTAACGCCCATTTCACGTAACTTTGCCGTTAATGCCTCTACATGAAAAGGAATGACATTATCAACGGTGACACCGTCTCCGGCTACTGCTGCCATAATCATGAATGTACCTGCTTCAATACGATCTGGGATGATGGTATGCTTCGTCCCATGCAATTCTTTCACACCTTCAATTCGAATTACATTCGTTCCTGCACCTTTAATATTTGCTCCCATATTAGATAAAAGTGTTGCGACATCAATGATTTCTGGCTCTTTTGCAGCATTTTCAATGATCGTTCTTCCTTTTGCAAGTACGGCAGCTAGCATTATATTAATGGTTGCTCCTACACTTACAACGTCTAAGTAAATCTTTGAACCTACTAATTCATCCGCACGCAAATAAATTGCTCCGTGCTCATTGGATACCGATGCACCCAAAGCTTCAAAACCTTTAATATGTTGATCAATTGGGCGTGGTCCAAGATGGCAACCTCCTGGTAAACCGATAGCTGCTTTTTTAAATTTCCCAAGAAGCGCACCCATTAGATAATATGATGCACGTAGTTTTTTTATATTACCATTCGGGAGAGGCATATCCACTACATTCGTCGGATCGATTGTCATTGTTCCATCTTCAAATGTAACTTTCGCCCCTACTTCTTCAAGTATTTCTTTTAATGTCCATACATCTAAAATTTCTGGTAAACCTTCAATAGTAACTGGAGAGTTAGCTAGTAAGGAAGCTGGAATAAGTGCTACTGCACTATTTTTTGCTCCACTTACCTTAATCGTGCCATGTAAACGTTTTGAACCTTTTATTTTATAAACTTCCATACGTTTCTCCTTCGTCTTGTTACTCGCTTTTACGATTGTTCCAATCCGCTAGAAATCCTTCAATTCCTTTGTCTGTCAAAGGGTGATGGAATAATTGTTTTAATACTTTGAATGGAGTTGTAGAAATATGAGCACCATTTAACGCGGCATCTGTAATATGCTGTGGATGTCTAATCGAAGCTGCAATGATTTCTGTATCAATATTGTGTATTTCAAATATTTGAGCAATTTTCGCTATTAGTTCCATTCCGTCATGACCTATATCATCTAAGCGACCAAGAAATGGAGATACATATGTTGCTCCAGCTCTTGCTGCTAATAGTGCTTGGTTCGCACTAAAAATAAGTGTTACATTTGTTTTTATTCCTTCTGAACGGAAAACAGAACATGCTTTTAGACCTTCAGGTGTCATTGGCAGCTTAACCGTTATATTCGGAGCAATTGCAGCAAGTTCTCTACCTTCTTTAATCATACCTTCTGCATCTAACGCGATTACTTCTGCACTTACAGAACCATCTACTAGTGCTGTAATTTCGCGAAGACGATCATGGAAAGAAATATTTTCTTTCGCTACTAATGATGGATTTGTTGTTACTCCAGATAAAATTCCCCAAGCGTGTGCTTCTTTAATTTCCTCGAAATTGGCTGTATCTATAAAAAACTTCATATTATTAATATCCTCCTGTTGATTGAAAAATAGGAGAAGCTTCTGATTTTAAAACAGAGCACTTCTCCTTCTATCTATTTACATTGATGAATTATGCTTTGTTTGAGCTTCCAAATTCGCGCATTTTCCCTATAACCGTAGTTTTAATAGCATCGCGTGCTGGGATTAAATATTTACGTGGATCATATTGAGTTGGATTTTCATCTAAATATGCACGAATTGCTTTTGTTGCAGCTATTTGATTTTCTGTATTTACATTGATCTTGGCAGTTCCTAATGATATAGAACGCTCAATATCATGGGTTGGTATCCCTGTACCACCATGCAGTACAAGCGGAAGGTCTGCTAGTTTTGAGATTTCTTCCATTTCTTTAAATCCTAAATTAGGTTCACCTTTATATGGACCATGTACTGAACCTAACGCTGGTGCTAAGCAATCAATTGCAGTACGTTTTACTAGTTCCGCACATTCTGCTGGATCCGCATAAATAACGCCATCTGCGATTACATCATCTTCTTGGCCGCCAACTGTCCCAAGCTCTGCTTCAACTGACACATTTTGAGCGTGCGCATATTCCACGACTTTAGAAGTAATTTCTACGTTTTCTTTAAATGGATGATGAGAAGCATCGATCATCACAGATGTGAAACCAGCATCTATTGCTTCTTTACATTTTTCAAAGCTAGAACCGTGATCTAAATGAATAGCAACTGGAACCGACGTTTTGTAGTCTTCCATTAGTCCTTTTACCATATGTACAACTGTAGTAAAGCCGCCCATATATTTTGCAGCACCTTCTGAGACACCTAAAATAACTGGTGACTTTTCTTCTTCTGCCGCTTGTAAAATAGCTTGTGTAAATTCTAGATTATTGATATTGAACTGTCCTACAGCATATCCTTCTTTTTTACCTTTTATAAGCATTTCTTTCATTGATACTAAAGCCATTCAAATGGACCTCCTCGTTTGCTCTTATGCTCATTTATTTACTTATTATATCTATAATGTCTAGCGAATGAGAAAATCCTCATATCGCATCTGGCATTTCCCACTTTTCTTTTTCATCATAACAAAAACAGGCGATGTTTTCCACTGCCTGCTTATGGACTCTTTTTTAACAAATTATTTATTGCGTCCCGTACTTCAAAAATATCAAAAGGTTTTGTAAAATAAAGCGATGCACCTAATTCCATGGCTTCTTGAATCATGTTCAACTCTCCATAAGCCGTCATCATTATAACGGGTAAGCTTGGATACTTTTCCTTTAATAAAGTGAGAATCTTTATTCCGTCCATTCCAGGAATCTTCATGTCCAATAAAACACCGTCTATTGCTTGTTTTTCAGCAATATCCAAAGCTTCTAGACCATTTGAAGCCAAACTCACTTCGTATCCTTCTTGTGAAAAAACTTCCTTTAAGAGCATTCGTATTCCTAGTTGATCATCAACAATTAAAATGTGTTTCATGATGCACAAACCCCTTTAATTAAATTTCCCCCTCTATACTATTCGCTATGAATTTTCTTTTCCCTTCTATAAATTCAAAATACTTCCCATTTTACGTATATCTTCTCCTACCTTATAATAACTACGAGGTGATAATTCCATGAAAATGCTAACAACACAACTTTCTGGACTTCTTCAAAGAATTGCTACTTCCGAAGAAGAAAATATAGAAGAAACATCTAGACTTCTTGCACAAGCTGCTGCACGACAAGGTTCCATTTACTTCGCAACTTTCGACGAAATGGAAAGTATCAAGATTAATGCAAAAAATGCTGTAGAACCATTTCCTAGCATGCAAGAATGGACAAAAAATACTGAGCTTACAAGTGTAGATCGAGTTTGGATTATTACAAGATCTTGTGAAAATAAAGAAGCTTTAGCTCTCGCAAAAAAGTTAAGTGATGAATTCATCCCTTTTAGTGTTACTGCCGCAGAAGCTGCAGATGACGAGAACCAACTTGCTAATTTAGCCTATACATATATTTCCTTGAAGCTTTCCAAAGGTCTCCTTCCTACTGAAGATGGAAGTCGAATTGTATTACCCTATGCCTTAAGTGCAATGTTTGTATATGAAGCTGTCAAAATGAAGCTTGACGAAATACTTATTGGTGAATAATCATACGAAAAGTCCCTAGAAATTTGTTATTTCTTGGGTCTTTTTTGTTTGGTCTTGCTCTGCTATTGATTATGGATAATATTCAAAACTCTCGCCCCAGTTATAAAAACGCACCGTCTATCCTGGAGTTAACTCTTAGTTTTGAGATTTGGTCGCTCTTCTACTTGAAATGGTTGCTCTTCCCAAAGAATTGGTCGCTTCAACCACATAATTGGTTGCTCTCTAAGATCATTTGGTTGATCTTAACCATTTACTTCCATAACAAAAGCAGTTCGACTTATCGAACTGCTTTTGGTAATTTATTTTTCAACAGCTGCTTTTATAAATTCACGGAATAATGGTTGTGGACGTTGTGGACGTGACACAAATTCCGGATGGAACTGAGACGCTACGAAGAATGGATGATTTGGTAGCTCGATGATTTCGATTAGACGACCATCTGGGCTTGTACCAGAGAATACGAATCCAGCTGCTTCGAATTGTTCACGGTATTCGTTGTTGAATTCGTAACGATGACGGTGACGTTCGTATACAAGTTCTTCTCCGTATGCTTGGTGTGCTTTAGAGCCAGGAGTTAGTTTGCACGGATATAATCCTAGGCGAAGTGTACCACCCAAATCTTCAACATCTTTTTGTTCAGGCAACAAATCGATTATTGCATGTGGAGTTTTAGCATCTAATTCTGTAGAGTGAGCTCCTTGTAGTTCTAAAATAGAACGTGCAAACTCAACTGTTGCAAGTTGCATTCCAAGACAAATACCTAAGAATGGTACATTGTTTTCACGTGCAAATTTAGTAGCTGCAATTTTACCTTCTACTCCGCGGTCTCCAAATCCACCTGGAACAAGAATTCCATCTACATCTGAAAGAATTTCCGCAACATTTCCTTCGTTTACTTCTTCTGCATTAACCCATTTAACTTCAATATCTGCATCAAACTTGTAACCAGCATGTTTCATTGCCTCAACTACAGATATATATGCATCTTGAAGTTCTACGTATTTACCAACTAAACCAATACGAGCTTTTTTCGATAATGATTTCACTTGATCCACAAGTGCTTGCCAGTCCGTCATATCCGCTTCTTTTGTATTAAGTTCGAAATGATCCACAACAATTTGGTCTAAATGTTGTTCTTGAAGCATTAATGGAATTTCATATAGTGAATCTGCATCGATACATTCGATTACTTCTTCTGGTTTAATATCACAGAATAACGCAATTTTGTCTTTCATATCTTGAGGAATTGGCATTTCTGAACGGCAGACAATTACATTTGGTTGTATACCAAGGCTACGCAATTCTTTCACGCTATGTTGTGTAGGTTTTGTCTTCATTTCACCAGCAGCTTTAATAAATGGAACTAAAGTACAATGTACGTACATAACATTTTTACTACCTACATCACGTTTCATTTGACGAATTGTTTCTAAGAATGGAAGAGACTCGATATCTCCAACGGTACCGCCGATTTCTGTAATAACGATATCCGCATGTGTTTCTTTTGCAGCTAAGAATAAACGCTCTTTAATTTCATTTGTAATATGTGGAATTACTTGCACTGTTCCACCGTTGTAATCCCCACGACGCTCTTTTCTTAAAACAGAAGAATATACTTTCCCTGTTGTGATATTCGAGTATTTGTTTAAATTAATGTCAATAAAACGCTCGTAATGACCTAAATCTAAATCCGTTTCTGCTCCATCATCTGTTACAAAAACTTCCCCATGTTGATAAGGACTCATTGTTCCTGGGTCTAAGTTAATGTATGGGTCAAATTTTTGAATCGTTACATTCAAACCTCTGTTTTTCAATAGACGACCTAGCGACGCCGCCGTGATACCTTTTCCTAATGAAGATACTACTCCACCAGTAACAAAAATAAATTTAGTCATTGTTTATTCCTCCTATGTTTTTAATTACAACAACAAAAAGCGCCCCGCCTGCTTTTTTGCAGGGGAGCGCATATGCACATGAGTAATGTCTCTTTAAAAAGAGCCCAATTGAATCTTATAGCGTATAGAAGTAGAAGTCAAGAATTATTCCTCATCTTCTAAATCTTCATCGTCTAAATCTTCATCTTCAATGATTTCAAATTCATCTTCATCTTCATCGATTAGATCCTCTTCGATCACTTCATCAATTTCTCCTACGAAATCAATTGAAACGTCGTCATCATCTTCGTCATCTTCATCTTCAACAAACTCATCGAAATCTTCTTCAAAGATAATTTCATCTTCATCTATTTCATCTAACTCGTCATCTTCCACGGCTTTAGCTTTCTTTTTACGAACTTTTACGGTTGGAGCAGTTTCTTCTTCTATTTGTTCAACAGGGTACCACTCTCTCAAACCCCATTGATTTTCAGCTGTAGCTAAAAAGCGGCCATCGATGTTCATATCTGTATAGAATTGAGGCTTACGGTTCGCCATCTCTTCATCAGTAAAACCATTAAGTTTTTGGATTTCGTCAAATAGTTCAGTTAGTGTTAAAGAATTTTTTTTATCCTCTAAAATAGCAAATCCTAAATCTATTAACGATTCTTCTTTTAATTGTGCTGTTGTCATTTCACGAAATTTCAAATCGTGCACGTCCTTTCAATGTCCGTTTTGCATACTTCCCATTATATACAAACAAGTATGTTATATGCTACATTCATTTATTCTTTTTGAAAAATGATTTTTTTGAAGTTGCTAATAAAAATAAATAAAATGAAAGTAATAATAAAGGAATAGATCCCAGTTGTTTATTATATAGGAAAACAGTAAGTAGTAGGAGTATGATAATGACCATTATGTGAATTACTTTTCTCATGTCATAGCCCCTTTTACTACGTAATCTAGTTCGCCTTGGCTTATTTGTGCGCTTCCTTGAGGAATTATTTGTGTCTCATCGGAGGCTCTAACCTTATTCAGAAGAGGTCTCTAACTTCTAGTTAGTTTCATTATACAAAAAAACAAGAAAAAGTGCCTCGATAATATATCGAGGACACTGAAAAAGTTTCATTCTATTATTTTTACCAGGATTGAGCACTCTGGTATTCGCTTTCTCTAGGTGAGCGTCGAGCTTTCTGGGCAACCAAGATGTTGGGAAAACTTTTTTACATATTGCGTCGGTACTGCCCGCCGACCTCGTAAAGTGCGTTGGTGATTTGTCCAAGACTTGCCTTCTGAACGGTTGTCATTAGCTCTTCAAATATATTTCCACCAGTAACAGCTACTTGTTTTAGACGAGCAAGTGCTTCATCTGCTTCGTTCGCATGTTTTTGTTGGAAGTTTTGGAGATTTGTAATTTGTGTTTCTTTTTCTTCTCTCGTTGCACGAGCAAGTTCCATATTATCAATATCCTCTGCGGAAGCAGGATTTGGATTTAAGTATGTGTTCACACCGATTATCGGAAGTTCACCAGTGTGTTTTTTCATTTCATAGTACATGGATTCTTCTTGAATTTTTCCACGTTGGTATTGTGTTTCCATGGCACCAAGCACTCCACCACGGTCATTTATACGATCAAATTCAGAAAGAACTGCTTCTTCGACAAGATCCGTCATTTCTTCAACAATGAACGCTCCTTGCAGTGGATTTTCATTTTTTGATAATCCATGTTCTTTTGTAATAATCATTTGAATTGCCATTGCACGACGAACGGATTCTTCCGTCGGTGTTGTAATTGCTTCGTCATAAGCATTTGTATGAAGCGAGTTACAGTTATCTTGCAATGCCATCAACGCTTGAAGTGTTGTTCGGATATCATTGAAATCGATCTCTTGTGCATGCAGACTTCTACCTGACGTTTGAATATGATATTTAAGTTTTTGACTTCGCTCATTCGCACCGTATTTATCGCGCATTACGACAGACCAAATGCGACGAGCAACGCGGCCAATTACTGTGTACTCTGGATCCAATCCATTCGAGAAGAAGAAAGATAAGTTTGGTGCAAAATCATCAATATTCATCCCTCGACTCAAGTAGTATTCTACATATGTGAAACCATTTGAAAGTGTAAACGCCAGTTGGGATATTGGATTAGCTCCCGCTTCCGCAATATGATAACCAGAAATCGATACCGAATAATAGTTACGAACTTTTTGGTCGATAAAGTATTGCTGAATGTCCCCCATCATACGTAAAGCAAATTCTGTGGAGAAAATACATGTATTTTGACCTTGATCTTCTTTTAAAATATCTGCTTGAACTGTACCACGAACAACTTGTAACGTAGCAGTTTTCACTTCTGTAAATTCTTCAAGAGTTAATGTACGGCCAAGTTTTTCTTCTTGAATACGAACTTGCTGATCTATAGCTGTATTCATAAACATTGCTAAAATTATTGGTGCTGGACCATTAATCGTCATCGATACAGATGTAGATGGCGCACATAAATCAAATCCATCATATAACTTTTTCATATCTTCTAATGTACAAATACTTACACCAGATTCACCGACTTTTCCGTAAATATCTGGGCGGTGATCTGGATCTTCACCGTAAAGTGTTACTGAGTCAAATGCTGTAGAAAGACGTTTTGCATCATCATCTTTGGATAAATAATGGAAACGACGATTTGTTCGTTCAGGTGTTCCTTCTCCTGCGAACTGTCGCTTCGGATCTTCCCCTTCACGTTTGAATGGGAAAACTCCCGCCGTGTATGGGAATGACCCCGGAACATTTTCTTTATATACCCATCTTAAAATTTCGCCATAATCCACGAATTTTGGAAGCACTACTTTTGGAATCTTTAACCCTGACAAGCTTTCTGTACGTAATATTGTGCGAATTTCTTTATCACGAATCTTCGTGATGAATTCATCCCCAGCATACGCTTCTTTTAAAGTTGCCCAGTTTTCCAATATCCGCTTTGATTCCGCTGTTAATTCATCACGAACTCCATGTGCTAATGACTCCAATGATTGAACTAAAGCATCATCCGCAGCTTTTTCTTTTACTGTCTCCATTGCACCTTCTAATTGGAACAATCTTCTCGCAAAAGCAACTTGTTCATCCGATTTTTTATGGTATCCACGAACAGTATCTGTAATTTCACGAAGATAATAGCGACGGTCATTTGGAATGATGACGTTTTGCTTTTGTGTTTTCACAAATTGTTCGTAGGAAGTTTCCCAGTCAGAACCTGTCTTTTCATTCAACACTGCTACTAAAGCTGCAAATAAAGAATTTGTTCCTTTATCATTAAATTGGCTAGCAATAGTTCCGTAAACTGGCATTGTATCTAAATCATCATGCCATAATTCACGACTACGCTGATATTGCTTTTGAACTTGTCGAAGTGCATCTTCTGAGCCTTTACGTTCGAATTTATTGATAACAATTAAATCTGCATAGTCAATCATATCGATTTTTTCTAATTGAGACGGTGCTCCGAACTCACTTGTCATTACATACATCGAAACATCCGATACATTGGTAATTTCCGCGTCCCCTTGCCCAATACCACTAGTTTCAACAACGATTAAATCGAAACCTGCTACTTTTACAACATCTAGAACGTCAGCTATTGCACCCGATAATTCCGTGCGAGATCCACGTGTTGCTAAACTACGCATAAACACGCGCTTGTTGAAGATTGCATTCATACGGATTCGGTCTCCGAGTAACGCTCCACCCGTTTTTTGTTTCGTTGGGTCAATCGATAAAACGGCAATTTTTTTGTCAGGCAATTCATGTAGGAAACGGCGTATTAATTCATCTGTTAGTGAACTTTTACCCGCTCCGCCAGTACCTGTAATACCTAGAACAGGAGTACCTTTTGACAATTTTCTTGCTTGTTCAATCATTACTTTTACTTCAGCATCTTGCGTTTGATGCGCTTCTTCAGCAATTGTGATTAAATGAGCAAGCACCTCTGGGGATTCTGTCGAAACTGTTGAAATTTCATCTTTTGCTCCAGAAGCTTTTGTTGGCACATCACATTCAACTAGCATTTGATTGATCATACCTTGAAGACCAAGCTTACGACCATCTTCAGGTGAGAAAATACCTGAAATCCCGTATTCTTGTAGTTCTTTTATTTCTTTAGGGATAATTACTCCGCCTCCGCCACCATATATGCGAATATGAGGTGCTCCGCGCTCTACGAGTAAATCCTTCATATATTTAAAATACTCAACATGTCCTCCTTGGTAGGAAGAAATTGCGATTCCTTGAACATCCTCTTGAATAGCAGCATTCACTACTTCTTCTACAGATCGGTTATGCCCTAAGTGAATAACTTCTGCTCCACTTGCTTGTAAAATACGGCGCATAATATTAATCGATGCATCATGTCCGTCAAATAGACTCGATGCAGTGACAAAACGAACATGATTTTTTGGACGATAAACTTCTACAGTTGACATGTTGTTCCCCCTTTGCTTTTTGCAAACACTTATTGTCAAAGTTACTAAATATCTTAATTAAAATACAAGTCCCGATTTAAATACTAATTCCAAATTTTTCAGTGATTTTTCGCTGCGGGTGGACGCTTTCCTGGACTGAGCGCTAGCCAATGAAGAGACTTTAAGCCATGCCGGTGGAAAGAGTCCCCCTGAAACGGAAATCTACGGATACCATAAAATAGTTCAAGGACTTGCATAAGTGCATCCGTATTTCTTACTTGCCCATCCCACTTAACACAAATTCTATTTGTAATTCGGTAAATTGTTCAATCGTATATTCTTTACGTAAAGCCCATCTTCTAAATGCCCACATTTGTCCTTGAACGACAAGAGTATGTGCATAAAGGTTTGCTTGTGCTTCTGTAAGTTCAAGTTCACCAGATTGAATGCACCCAACAAGAATTTCATGGAAGATACCTACCATTTCTAATTCTTTTTTTAATACATATTCCAGTGCATCTTTTGGTAAAGATTTGGATTCTTGATACATAACAACAAACTCATCCTGCATGTCGTCAATTACTCGATAGTAGTGTCGGATCGCTGTTTTCAAATCTTCAATTGTGTCATTTTGTGACGTAATTTGAGATAGTTTGTCATGCACTTCATTGTAAATACTATCGCAAACTAAATAGAGCACATCTTCCTTTGTACGTATATATTCGTACAGTGTACCTATACTGAAACCAGCTTCTTTAGCAATTTCTCTCGTTGTTGCGCGGTGAAATCCTTTTTCTTTAAATAATGTAACTGCTGCACGAATCATTTGGTGACGTCTTTTTTCGATGAGTCCTTCATCTTTTACAGATGTCTTCACTTCATGCTTTTTTTCCATCGCCATCTACTACTTTGTAAGCATACGAGAAATAACTAGACGTTGAATTTCTTGTGTGCCCTCGTATATTTGCGTAATTTTTGCATCACGCATAAAACGTTCTACAGGGTAATCTTTTGTATACCCGTATCCTCCGAATACCTGCACTGCTTCTGTCGTCACTTTCATTGCTGTATCGCCAGCCATTAGCTTCGCCATTGCAGATTCTTTTCCGTAAGGAAGACCATTGGACTCTAGCCATGCAGCTTGATACGTAAGTAAACGAGACGCTTCTGTAGAAGTTGCCATATCAGCAAGTTTGAAAGATACCCCTTGATTCGCAACAATCGGCTTACCAAATTGAACGCGTTCTTTAGCATATCCAACTGCAGCATCTAGTGCGCCTTGTGCAATCCCTACCGCTTGAGCTGCAATACCGTTACGTCCACCATCTAATGTTTTCATTGCGATGATGAAGCCTTCTCCTTCTTCTCCAAGAAGATTTTCTTTTGGTACACGGCAATTATCAAAAATAATTTCAGTTGTTGGAGAAGAACGAATTCCCAATTTCTTTTCTTTTTTCCCTACTGAGAATCCAGGGAAGTCTGCTTCAATGATAAATGCACTTGTTCCCTTATGCTTTGATTCTGGATCTGTTACTGCAAACACTACATAGATATCTGCAATTCCACCATTTGTGATGAAAATTTTAGAACCATTTAGAACATAATGATCGCCATCTAATTTAGCAGTTGTTTTCATCCCGCCAGCATCAGAGCCTGAACCTGCTTCTGTTAAACCGTATCCACCGATTTTAGTTCCCTCTGCCATCGGACGAAGGTATTTTTGCTTTTGCTCTTCATTACCGTATTTAAAAATCGGCCATCCAGCGAGTGAAGTATGTGCAGAAAGCGTCACACCTGTTGAAGCACAAACACGGGACAACTCTTCTACTGCGATGCAGTAAGCAAGATAATCAGAACCGATTCCGCCATATTCTTCTGGCCAAGGAATACCCGTTAAACCTAGTTCCGCCATTTTGTCGAAGATTTCGCGGTCAAAGCGTTCCTCTTCGTCACGCTCTGCAGCTGTTGGTGCTACTTCGTTTTCTGCAAAGTCACGTACCATTTTACGAATCATTTCATGCTCTTCTGATAGTTGGAAATTCATTGTTATCCCGCCTTTTTAGTGTTTTAGTTTGTTTGCTCTCGTAAAGCCGATTATTTTGAATGGATTTAATTTGTAAGATGCTTACTAATTACTATTTTTTGAATTTCACTTGTTCCTTCGTAAATTTCCGTAATTTTTGCGTCACGGAAATAACGTTCGACAGGATAATCTTCAGTGTAACCATATCCTCCGAATACTTGAACCGCTTCAATTGCTACATCTACTGCAGTTTTCGATGCAAATAGTTTCGCCATCGAAGCTTCTTTTCCACAAGGAAGTCCATTTTCGCGAAGACTCGCTGCACGATATACAAGAAGTCTAGCCGCTTCTACCGCTGTTCCCATATCTGCAAGCTTGAAGCCTACTCCTTGATTTGCTGCAATTGGTTTACCAAATTGCACTCGTTCTTTTGCATATTCAACCGCCGCTTCAAATGCTGCTTCTGCAATTCCGAGTGCTTGAGTTGCAATTCCAATACGACCAGTATTTAAATTTGCCATCGCAATTTTAAATCCTTCGCCTTCTTCACCGAGTCTATTTTCTACTGGAATTTTCATATCTTCAAAAGTGATTTGCACAGTCCTTGAACCATGCAAGCCCATTTTCTCTTCATCTTTTCCAACGATAAAACCTGGAGTATCCTTCTCCACGATAAACGCTGTTATTCCTCTTGAGCCTTGGGACGGATCCGTTGAAGCGAACACGATGTTCACATCTGCTTCGCCACCATTTGTAATAAATACTTTGGAACCATTAAGTACATAGTGGTCATCTTTTTTTACTGCTTTCGTTTTTAGTGCACCTGCATCAGATCCTGCAGATGGCTCTGTTAAACAAAATGCTCCTAAGTATTCACCAGTTGCAAGCTTCGGAATATATTTGTTTTTTTGCTCTTCATTGCCGAAGTAAAGAATTGGGTTTGTTCCAACAGATGTATGAACGGAAAGAATTACTCCAACAACTGCACTCACTTTTGACAGCTCGTTTATTGCAATTACGTAGCTTGTGAAGTCCATTTCTGCACCGCCATATTGTTCAGGAACTGTTATCCCCATTAACCCAAGTTCGCCCATTTTTTTTATTATTTCACGAGGAAACTCCCCTTGTTCCATTCGTTCAATAAAAGGCTCGATTTCTGTTTTCGCAAAATCTCGCACCATATTACGCATCATTAATTGTTCTTCCGTGAATTTCAATTCCATCTAAAAAGCCCCTTTTTCCTCGTATAAATACCCGAATGGTTCAACTAACAATCAGTAGGATAAAACCCCACTGATTGAAGTTTCACTTTTCCCCGTATTAACGGTCAGTAAGGCTCCCACTTCTAGTATATTTTTACGGGAAGTATAAGTGGGAGCCTAACAGTCCGTAAAAACCCGATTGGTTCAACTAACAATCAGTAGGATAAAACCCACTGATTGAAGTTTCACTTTATTCATAGCTGTAGAAGCCTCGACCTGATTTCTTGCCTAACCAACCAGCTTTTACGTATTTTCTAAGCAGTGGGCACGGACGATATTTACTGTCCCCAAAACCTTCATGTAAAATTTCCATAATATATAAGCAAGTATCTAAACCAATAAAATCGGCTAATTGAAGTGGTCCCATTGGGTGATTCATACCCATTTTCATCACATCGTCAATTGCTTCTTTTGAAGCTACACCTTCATAAAGAGTGTAGATTGCTTCGTTAATCATTGGCATTAAAATACGATTGGAAACGAAACCTGGGAAGTCATTTACTTCAACTGGTGTTTTACTTAATTTTTTTGTCATTTCTTCTATAGCTGTGTATACCTCGTCGGAAGTTGCTAATCCACGGATGATTTCCACCAGTTTCATCACCGGAACAGGATTCATAAAATGCATACCGATGACTTTCTCAGGACGTTTCGTTACCGCTGCAATTTCCGTTATTGGTAAAGAAGAAGTGTTCGTTGCCAAAATAGTATGTTTTGGCGTTATTTCGTCTAATTGTTTAAAAATTGATTGTTTAATATCCATATTTTCGACAGCCGCTTCAATTACTAAATCAACATCTTTTGCGTCTTCAATAGAAAGTGATTTTGTAATATTATTTAGAACTGCTTGTTTTTCATCTTCTGTCATGCGACCTTTTTCGACGTTACGTGACAAGTTTTTCGTAATTGTTTGAATGCCGCGATCGTAAAATTGTTGTTCGCGGTCATTTAATTTCACTTCAAATCCGGCTTGTGCACAAACTTGTGCAATTCCAGATCCCATTTGACCTGCTCCGATTACCATTACTTTTTGAATTGTCATGCGTTACTTCCCCCTGTTTTTGGAACTTCGATCATAATAGCATCACCTTGCCCGCCTCCCGAACAAATTGCTGCTACTCCAATACCACCACCGCGGCGTTTTAATTCATAAGCAAGTGTTAATATAATACGCGCACCAGATGCTCCAATTGGATGACCAAGCGCTACTGCTCCACCGTTTACGTTCACTTTTTCCTCATCGAGACCTGCAATTTGGTTGCTAACTAATGCAACAGCTGCAAATGCTTCGTTTATTTCAAATAAATCTATTTCATCCAAAGATTTGCCTGTTTTATCAAGTAATTTATTTATCACAATACCTGGTGTTTGAGGGAAATTCTCTGGTTCAATTGCAATTTCAGCGTGACCTAACACATAAGCAAGCGGTTCCTTACCAAGCTCTTTTGCTTTTTCTTCATTTGTTAAAATCATTGCACAAGCTCCGTCATTAATACCAGGTGCATTTCCTGCAGTGATCGTTCCTTCACTCCCGAATACCGGTTTCAATTTCGCAAGTGATTCAATGGAAGTGTCGCGGCGAGGTGCTTCATCTTGGTTTACGATGATAGCGTCCCCTTTTCGTTGTGGAATTTCCACAGAGATAATTTCCTCTGCAAAAATGCCTTTATCCATTGCTTTTAGTGCCAGATCATGACTTCTAAAAGACCACTCATCTTGCTTCTCGCGAGAAAGTTCGAATGATTCTGCAGTAGTGTTTCCGTACGTTCCCATATGCACATGCTTTGGATGGAATGAACAAGAAAGTCCATCGTAGACCATCCCGTCCACCATTTGTGCATCTCCCATACGAAGTCCGAATCTACCTTTTGGTAAATAATATGGAGCATTCGACATCGATTCCATTCCACCAGCAACAATGATTTCTTCATCACCAAGGCGAATTAATTGATCAGCTAAAGTGACACTTCGCATACCAGAAGCACACACTTTGTTAATCGTTTCGGTTTTAACTGACCAAGGAATTCCTGCTTTTGTAGCTGCCTGTCTAGAAGGAATCTGTCCTTGACCTGCTTGTAACACAGTTCCCATAATGACTTCATTTACTTGTTCCGCATATATTCCAGCACGAGTCAACGCTTCTTTAATCGCTACTCCACCTAAATCAGAAGCGGTTAAACTACTAAGAGCCCCTCCGAATTTTCCAAAAGCTGTCCGTGCACCATCCAAAATAACTGTCTTTGTCAAACTAGCCACCCCTTTATTGGATTTTATTTAGAAAACTTAGCGCCAAAAGGCAGCACTAATTGTATGCGCTTTCAGTACAAATAAAATAAAAAATGTCACTGACTGAACGCTCGCTCGATATTAAATGTTAGAAAAAAGGGAGCTTTTACACTCCCTTACTATTAACACTAGTTTACGAAACTATCACATTAATTGCAATATTTATTGAACGATTGGTTCTACTTCTTCCTCTTCAACTGGTGGAATGAACTCTCCGAAAACAGACTTTTCTAGAAGCTCTGCAATGTCATACGTACCAACAGTTTCTTCTACTTCCTTCGCTTTCGTACCATCCGATAGCATCGTTAAGCAGTAAGGACATCCAGAAGAGATAATGGTTGGATTCACTTCTAGCGCTTGTTCTGTACGAGCTACGTTTACACGATTTCCAACATGCTCTTCCATCCACATTAATCCGCCACCTGCTCCACAGCACATTCCTGTTTCGCGGTTACGATCCATTTCTACTAATTTCACACCTGGAATTGCTTTCAACACTTCACGCGGTGCGTCGTATACATCATTGTATCGACCTAAGTAACAAGAATCGTGGAATGTAATGGTTTCTTCCACTGCGTATTGTGGTTTCAAGCGACCAGCTTGCACTAAGTCATAAAGCATTTCTGTATGGTGAACTACTTCTCCACTCCATCCGAAATCGCTGTATTCATTTTTAAAGATATTATATGCATGCGGATCAATTGTTACTATTTTAGTTACCCCAGCTTTTTCAAATTCAGATATATTGTTTGTTGCTAGCTCTTGGAATAAAAACTCGTTCCCAAGTCGACGTGGTGTGTCTCCAGAGTTCTTTTCTTTATTACCAAGAATAGCAAATTTCACTCCAGCCTCGTTCATCAAATGGGCAAACGATAAAGCGATCTTTTGTGATCGGTTATCGAACGATCCCATTGAACCAACCCAGAATAAGTATTCAAATTCTTCTCCAGCTTTCGATACTTCTTTCACTGTAGGAATGTGAATATCTGGACGTGCATCTCTCCAGTTTTCTTTTTCTTTACGATTTAAGCCCCATGGATTTCCTTGACGCTCAATATTCGTCATTGCGCGTTGTGCATCTGGATCCATTTTTCCTTCTGTCATTACTAAGTAACGGCGAAGGTCTATGATTTTGTCTACATGTTCATTCATAACTGGACATTGGTCTTCACAGTTACGGCAAGTTGTACAAGCCCAAATCTCTTCTTCTGTAATCACATCACCAATTAGTGATGGACTATAAATATCTTCGATTACTGCACCTTCTGCACCTGCTGCCATTGCAAGTTGGTTTCCTTTTGTTCCTTGGAAAGCAAGTGCTGGTACCCAAGGTTTTGACTTTGTTTCAACTGCTCCAGTAAGTGTTAAATGATCTCGAAGCTTTACGATTAAGTCCATCGGAGAAAGCATTTTGCCTGTTCCCGTTGCTGGACACATATTTGTACAACGTCCACATTCTACACATGCGTAGAAGTCGATCATTTGTGCTTGTGTAAAATCTTGAATGCGACCTACACCAAAAGAAGGCATTTCTTCTTCGTCCGCATCTTCGTCTTCTTCCTCTTCAAAATTGATTGGACGTAGCTTTCCAACATTATCTAAACGGTGGAAGTAAACGTTTGCAGGACCAGTTATTAAATGGAAATGCTTTGATTGTGGTACGTATACTAAGAATGTTAGTAGGAACAGAAGATGGACCCACCACATTACATAGAAAACTACAGCAGCTGCAGTTGGTGGAATAAAACCAAATATTGTTGAGATAGAAGATGCGATTGGCTCAGTCCAAGCTGCATCATGGCCATGCCAAATCATCCCCATGCCATTACCGACTAAAACAGAAACCATTAATCCCCCGATGAAAATCAAAACAAGGCCATTTTTCCATCCACGTTTTAAACGAACTAATTTTTCAATATAACGTCTATAGAAAGCCCATACTACTGCTATTAAAATAACAAATGTAACGATTTCTTGGAAAAAAGTAAAAGCAGAATATACTGGTCCCAAAGGTAAATGTGAGCCAGGAGCTAATCCTTTCCATATAAAATCAATTGCTCCGAATTGAACTAATAAAAAGCCATAGAAGAACATAACATGAATTGCTCCACTTTTCTTATCTTTTAATAGCTTCTTTTGCCCGAAAACATACACCCAAATTTTGCGAAGTCTTTCCTTCACATTATCTTCAAATTCAACTTTTTTCCCAAGTTTGATATATGCATACCTCGTTTTCAATAAATATGCGAACAAACCGATTGCGTACAAAGTAACTGCTATAAACAGCACCCAGTTTGCGATTAATAATGGACTCATCTTATTTCTCCCCCTTTGAGTTGTAAAATGACGTGTTACCGATAGAATACCATTTGGCTAATAGAATGTTAACGAAGTAATTTAATATTAAAACTGAATGAGCATTCAGTCAACATTAATTTATTTCAAGGTGTTCGAGATTGATTATAAAGGCAAGAAGTTTCTTTGGGAATAGGGAAGTTTATTTAGAAATCAGAAAGTTTCTTCGCAGTGTAGGAAAAGCAAGGAGTTTTATTCGGTATTAGAGTGCTGTGACTGCTATCAAAAATTATTTATTAATCAAAATAGTTTGGGATTATTTAACTTTATTTGTTGTAATACGGCACTTCGAGACCAATAACTAAGTCGGCGAGACTAATTAGCTTGTAAGCGAGACTAATTTATACTTATTCGCAACCAATTCATATACAACCGAGACCATTTCTCATAATAAAGAGTTAACTCTACTTGAGATAGCGCACTATTTTTCAATTAACAATAATTTAATTGGAATTATTTTCTATTAAAAGTCACTTTAAGGTTAACCGAGACCATTTTCACCATATTAGCGATCAATTTGCTCATATCAGCAACCAATTCGATTTCCAAAGCAACCATTTCTCACAATAAAGAGCTAACTCTTTGTGAGTTAGCTCTAGGTTATAGACAAAGTTATTTTTGAATGAATGGTATCTCTTCAGACTGTCTTGAAAACGCTTGTCAGTCGAGGCGCGCCAGCACGAGGCGGAAGCGAATAGAACTAAAGTTCATGAGCTTACAACGAAGTGCAAGCAACGAAGAATGCGAGCGTTTGTCAACAGTCTGGAGCTAACTCTTTGTGAGTTAGCTCCTATAAATCAATTAATTTCTTCAAAATACTTTCCAAAATGCACTTTTGCTTCGACCATTCGATCAGGAGAAATTCCAAGTAATACAGATGTTGCCGGGCCTGCAGATTTCGAAATGTCCCAGCCGTTTAATTGGCAGGATAATCCAAGTCGCTTGCATTCTGCTTCTATTCCCGTGGATCCGATTGGCCATACACGCTGCACTAGTCCACTAGCTATTCCATCCCAAATCTTCTTAATGTCTGCAATTTTATCTGCGTCCATTAGTACTTCTTGCCCGACGCATGGTTTGCCATATATACACCACGTTGATTCTTCATTGCTCGTTGGTCGCTTTTCACCAATCATCGTGACGGACATCGCAGATTGCAGCATTTCCATGTTTGATTCGGTGCTTCCTGTAACAACTGGGCAGGGTTGCTCTATTTCTATAAACAATTTTTCGATACCGGTTAAATATTTTTTCCAACTTTTATTACCCGAAAAGTTATGCATGATTATTGAGATTGGATGTGCTCCTGCAGCCCATTGTTCAACCAGTGTTACTCTTGCTGCAAAATAAGCTACAATCTCATCATCCACATGAACAATATCTGCCTCTTTTTCACCGATTCCAGCAGAATTATCGGTAGTTAATAAAAGTCCATTTTGCAATAATACTGCGTTACGCATGGGTTTTCACACGCGCCATTACTCGCTCAACTAATGGAGATACGACTATCGCGATTCCAGCATTCAAAACGGTTGCAATTGTAATTTCGGGTAGTACAGTTACAAAAAATCCCGGCGAAATAATCCAATAAAACGGAAGTGTTGCAAGCACACTATTTGCAAACACAAAAAATATCCATTTCCATATGCGCAATCCTGCTCTATGAAGTTTCGTGAACACAAACAAAATCAAAAACATTTCACCAGCAATTATTATATGAAGTGGTCCTAAAGGAAATCCTGCATAAAGGGATGAAGATAAATGGCCGATCATGGAAGCAGCTCCTGCGTAAACAGAAGGTAAAAATGCAGCTGATACAAGTGCTGGAATCGTATCAAGAGCTGCGCTTCCAATACCTACAGGAATCTTCACGAATGCACCAATAGCACATAATGCTGCAAACATTGCTGCGAGTGTTAGTAAACGAAGCTTCATTGCACTTACTTCCCCTCTTCTTTTACGCTTCCTACGTTTTTAAAAACTTTTGCACTACGTAAATATTCTACATCCGAAACATTTTCTCGTGCATTGGCTACACGTGCTGCTGCAAATAAATAATCGGATAGGCGATTCAAATAGCGCTGCACTACCGCTGGCACATCCTCTTCCGTTTTCATCAAGGTCACCATTTGACGCTCTGCACGTCTAGTAATTGTTCGTGCAATATGAAGTGTTGCTGCAGCTGGCGTACCACCAGGTAAAATGAATCTTTCTAACACTGGACCTTCCTCGACAAGTACATCAATACGTTTTTCCATTGCTTCAATCGGTTCGTCGGTCATTTTATACACACGTCGATTCGATACATTTGCTAAGTCGCCACCACAATCGAATAATTCGTGCTGAATCGTTTCTAAGTCCTCCAACACGTCTGCGAAAATTGCTGGATCTAATTCAGTCACTGCTTTTCCTATAAACGAATTCACTTCGTCGATTGTTCCGTATGTTTCAACGCGAATATCATCTTTGTCTGTTCTTCCTCCGATTAATCCTGTTTGCCCTTTGTCACCTGTTTTTGTGTAAATTTTCAATCCGATCATCTCCCTTTATTGTTTGTGAAATACCGTACCAAATTCGTGTTACACTTTCTGCTTTTGAAAAAAGTTGTTGATAAAATCGGCCGACTTCATCTCGTAACCGGCGTAAACTTGCTTCCATCGGTACAATACCGCGACCAATTTCTGTTGCGATGACAATAACTTCAGCTTGATCATCCCATTGTTCAAGCTGCCCTAGCAACTTGTTCAACTTAGGTTCAAGTAAATTTTCTACTCCAAATACCACAATCACTTCTGTAGCTGGCAATAAAACCGGGACATCCTCTCCAGCATCAACCCACTGGACACTTTGACCTTGAACTAGCCTATCTACATATGCTCGTTTTCCATTAAATGCTCCACCGAAAATGACATGCACGGCTTTCCCTCCAGTATGTCTTTTTTAGTTGCCCATTGCAGCTTATAACAGCAACCATGGGGCACTTCCCACTCCCAAAAACTCTTGTCGGCACTCACAAAATTTGTTAATAAAAAACGAATTGGTCCCCCATGTGTCAAAATAACAGGTTCTTCAAATTCCTTAACCACATTATAAAATCCTTGTAGCACACGCTTTTTCATACTTGCAAGTGACTCCCCATTTGGTGGAGCCACTTGTCCAGGGTTCTCTAGCCAACTCTTATAAATCGTATCCTCTTTTAATTCATTATATGTCTTTTCTTCCCAATCACCAAAAGAGCACTCTCTAAAATTTGCATTTTCAAGATAGGGAATCCCTTGGAATAACTGTTCGGCCGTTTGTTTACAGCGTATCAGATCGCTACCAACCACTTGTGTAAGTTCCCAATCTAATTTTTTCGTTTGTATTTCAGAAATAATCGACTCATCAGTCCAGCCGATGTATTTTTTCTCCCTGTTCCCATTCGTTGGCAAATGTCTTATGAGAGTAATAGTAAAAGTGTCATCCATAGCACTACCTCCGAAACTTCTACACTAGCACCGAGCAAATCCCCCGTAACACCACCGAAATTCTTCATTGCCCAGTGTCGAAATAAGCAAATAAATACGATTAAAACTGCTGCAAATGTTATCGCAATTAACCATTCTGTAAACCATCCTATAAAGAAAAGACCCGCAAAATAGTTACATGCAGTGGCAAATATGAGCATATTCGTATTCATTCTCTGTTTAAAAAAGTAAGCAAGTCCGCTTTCTTTAGCACTTCTCGTTAACACGAATACCATAGTAAGTGTTGCCCTTGAGAAAAAAGGTATAAGAAGGACAAAAATCCAATGAAACGTTTGTGCAGCCAATACTTCGGATACAATAATCACTTTCCCTACAACCAATAACACAACTGCCATTACTCCAAAGGCACCAACTCGTGGATCATCTAATATTTCATATCGTTTTATTCGGTCTCTGTAAGAGAAAAATGCATCAGATGTATCAATAAAACCGTCCATATGGAGACCTCCAGATAACAAGATCCCTAAAAACACAATAGAAAAACTCGTCATTAGGGTACTCCATTCGAAATATAGCCCTAAACAAGCGATTGCCCCGATACCTGCACCTATCCAAGGAAACAAACTATACATTCCCGATATTTCCCTATTCTCCATTGGTAAATTTTTATGCACAGGAACGATGCTAAAAAACTGAAGAGCTAACAACAAGCTTTTCAATTACTCATCCCCTTCTAAAGTAGCAACAATTTTATCCCATCTAACATACTTTTTAAAATGGTTTGCCCAATCATCTATTTGATCATCGGAAGCAGACTTATCACTTTTGGCAATACCATCTTCTTCCTCTAGTTCATTCGGAAAGTAAGGAACTACCCCTAGTACTTCAATTCCTGTGTATGCTTCGATGAAGTCAACTCCATCTTGGAACATCGAAACGTCTCCTTGGAACTTATTAATAATGATTCCTTTCACACGTGCTCTTTGCTCTTCAGGTAATAATGCAAGTGTTCCAACAATAGATGCAAACACTCCACCATATTCAATATTTGCGACTAATAAAACAGGAACATCTGCTAAATCAGCAACACGCATATTGACTAGTTCACGATCTCTTAAATTCATTTCGACAGGACTTCCTGCACCCTCTAAAATCAAGAATTCAAAGGAATTGGATAATGCGTGTAAACTTTTTTTAATAAGCTTTTGACCTGCTTCAAAATACTGTTCCCGGTAGAGCATTCCATTCATTTTGTTTTCTTTTTTGCCGAGAATAATTATGTCAGTTTCCATGTTGCCTGATGGTTTCAATAATATTGGGTTCATCTCAGGTAAATAAGGTGTTTTTGCGGCTCTTGCTTGCAATGCTTGTGAAACGCTTATTTCAAAACCATCTTCTGTATGAATACTTAAACTGGACATGTTTTGTGATTTAAAAGGTGCCACACATTTACCTTCATTCGCAAGAAGTCGACAAATAGCGGTACATATTAAACTTTTCCCTACACTAGAAGCGGTACCTTGCACCATTAATCCTTTCACAACTATTCCTCATTTCCACTGATGACTTAATCCATATTCCATTTCAAATGCTATATCTGCTTTTGCCACAAGTCGTTGGTGAATTTGTCCAATCCACTTTTGATAGAGAACAACACTTTCATATTTTGATAAGGGTTCATCTAGCACTTCATTTGAAACAATGACGATTATTTTTGCTTTGTGAATTAAACAATCAATTGCTTCAAATAGTACCTTTCCTACTTTTTCCATATCATTATCATAAAGCTCATTGGCAAGCCAAGTCGTGACACAATCCCAAAGGATGCCATCTCCTTGTTGGATTAGTGGGATTATTTGTTCGAAGTTACGAGGTTGCTCTATAGTCACCCATTCAACAGGATAACTTTCACGGTCGTTCTGGTGTTTTGCAATTCGTTCCTTCATTTCGCCATCTACTGCAACTCCAGAAGCGACATACACATTTCGTTTTGCCTGCTCATTCATTAAATAATGTTCGGCGAAGCTACTTTTTCCGCTTCGGACACCGCCTGTTATGAAGACAAGTTTTCCTCGAACCATGCGGTCATCTCCTTTTGCAAGTGCTTCATTTGCGAGCTTTTTTTCATTCCCACTCGAAACCATTTTCCATCAAGTCCTTTAAAATTCTCTGTATGACGCAGTACACAGCCTTTTTCTAATAAAAACAAAAAGAATTTTTTTGATTGAGTTGGATCTGGTAGTTGAAAACAAAGAAAGTTCGTCCTAGATGGTAGGACTACACAATTCCAATTTTCAAGAAATTCAGTAAATTGCTCCCGCATTTTCTTTGCAAATGAAATTGCCTGTAAACGATATTCCTCTTCTTGTAAACACGCTGCACCAATCGTTGTTGCAATAGCATTGCTATTCCAATGCGGCATTCTATAACGAGTTTCTCTTACAATTTCCTCACTCGCTACCGCGTAACCAAGTCGTAAGCCTGGAATCGCATACATTTTCGTCATCGAACGAACTACAATAACATTCGTAAATTCCTTCAAATATGGAATAAATGATTCTTTTTCATCAATAAAATCCAGAAATGCTTCGTCTAGAATGACTTCACATTTATATCTTTTCGCGTATTTGGCAATTTGGATAATCTCTTCTAAAGGAACCAAATAGCCCGTCGGATTATTCGGTCTGCAAATATAAATTACTTCCGCAAACTCTATTTCATCGAGTACTTCATCTATTGGTAAATCTTGTGTTGCAATGATTTCTTTTATGTATACATGATAAGGGGCTAGAGTTGAAGCATACTCTGAAAAAGTGGGATGGATCAAAATAGCCCTTTTACTTTCATATCGTTTCGCAAGACAAGCAAATATTTCCGCTGCGCCGTTTCCAACTATTACATTTTCTACTTGTACATCATGATATGTTGCAACTGCTGATAGAAATGGTTCACCAATAGGATCTGGATATTTGGTGATCAATTCACTATAAGATTCCCAGTGCTCATTCACAAATGCAGGTAATCCAAGTGGATTAACATTTTCACTGAAATCAATTACTTTTTCAGGTAACTTCATATCGAGACTTTCATATAAGTGATGAGCATTTGCTCCGTGATTAGGTAATGACAAATAAAATTCCTCCAATGACCATCATCCAAAGCCAAAATAGAAAAACGGCAGTATTCAAATGCGATAATGTACTTAATATATGTTGTGGTGTTAATGTTACCTCACCAATCCCCATTAGTGCTCGATTTGAAACGACACCCTTATATGTATTTATTCCACCTAGTTGTATTCCTAATTGGTAAGCTGTTGCAGCTTCTAAGTAGCCGCTATTTGGACTTGGGTGCTTTTTTGCATCTAGCCACCAGCCTTTTAATCTATCCTTAAAAGGCAACGTACTTTCTTTTTTCCCCCAAAGCATAATAAGATAGCCGGTTAAACGACTTGGAATGTAGTTTGCGATATCATCCAATTTTGCAGCGGCATAACCGAAATCGTTGTATTTCTCGTTTTTGTAGCCGACCATAGAATCGAGCGTATTGATCGCTTTATATACCCAAAGGCCCGGTGCACCAGCAAAAAGAAATGCATAAAAAAGTGGAGATGTAATTCCATCACTAATATTTTCAGATACAGTTTCAACGACACCTCTTGTAATTTCTTTTTCATCTAGTTTTTCTGTATCACGACCGACAATCCACGATAGTTTTTGTCTAGCTGTTGGTAAATCTTTTGCGATTAAAGGTTTATATACATCCATTGCCGCTTCCTTTAAGCTTTTTTGTGCAAGTCCCGATGCGATGAAAATACTCTCAACTGCAATCCCAACCCACATATGAATGGAATAAGCACCTATTAAAATACCAACTGTCACAAAGAATGTGATTCCAACGACAATAATAACAAGTAGAAATCCTTTCGCTTTTCGCGCACTTCCTTTATTTAACAAGGCTGTTAGCTTCGAAATTAGTGAACCAATCCAGCGGACAGGATGCGGCCAGTTTGGTGGGTCCCCGATGATTCTGTCTAATAGAAGACCAATTGCTATAGCAATAATATGCGGACCCATTAGTTACACCCATCCTTTTGCTTTTTTATAAATTTGAATCGCTTCTACGGTGCATTCGTAAACGCCTAGTCCAATTTTTTTACCTATTTCCGTAATGGGACCAGCGTATGGAATATGGATTCCTTGTTGAGTTGCTGCTACTAATACACTATCAGTGGATGTACCTGTAGCTATTGTACCAGTACGTGGATCTTTAACTTGTTCGAAAGAAAGCGCTTTTGTTTTAGCTTCTGTAGCCGTTATGACAGATTGAATAAAAGCTTCATCCGAAAGTTCTCCGTTCACAATAATCCATGTATTAATCGTCCCGATTGCCGGAAACATTTCTACTTCATGTGCTCTTGATACGTCTACCGCATTTCCAACACCTGCAGTTACCATGATGACGATACTGCCAAAAGGTGTATCGTATTCTTTTATTACCGCGTCCTTTGTATTAACTGCAGTCATCATTCCAACTGTATCCGCTTCAGAAAATCCATTATTCGTAAGGTATTCTAACATTTCTTCTTGGACATTATTACAGGCATAGTTGGCGTCCACTCTTCTGTTGACGAAGTTTTTATACCAACCACTACCTGCATTGATTACCGCAGATGACCAAGTTTTTAGCTGGGTTTCTCCTTGGAATACAACAAGTTCTCCTGTAATCTGAAAATTTTTAGTTGTAATTAGTTTATCATTCTTCTTTTCTTTCACATCTGGAAGAATCGTAATTTGCGGTTTAGGACGTTCGGGATGCGGATTTGTACTGACACGTGCTTCATAAACCGTTTCAATTTGACTTTTTGTTACTACTTCATGTGGTGCTCCAATTACTTTTATTTCTCCATGATCCATTAATAACAGTCGATCACAGTAAATAGAAGCAAGATTTATGTCATGAAATACGCTAACAATTGTAATTCCTTTTTCGATTGCCTGTGTTTTAATTGTATCAAGCAATTGCTTTTGGTGTGCTATATCCAGGTGATTTGTAGGTTCATCCAATAATAAAATAGGTGCTTGTTGCGCAAGTGCTTGGGCAACAAATACACGTTGTTGTTCTCCCCCAGATAACATGTCTAAAAGTTGATGTTCGTATTTCTCCATTGCTGTTAATTTCATTGCCTCCACAACGGCGGCTTCATCTTCTTTGGACCATGAAGAAAACCAACCACTTTGATGAGGATATCGTCCAAGTGAGACCGTATCTCTCACTGTATGTGAAAATGCATGACTATGTAATTGTGGGAGGACCGCCATTTTTCTAGCTAACTCCTTGGAAGAGTAGGCTGTTAAAGATTTACCATCAATGTAAACTTCTCCTGACTCCTTTGGTTGAATTCCGCTCATCATCTTCAATAAAGTGGATTTCCCGCTTCCGTTTGGACCTAAAATTCCAAGCATCTCTCCCTTTCCTACTTCAAAGGAGACGTTTTTAACGATTAATTTTTGATCGTAACCACCAGATAATCCTTCAATTTTCAACATTTTAAACGCCTCCTTTTCTTCGTTGTCTAAAGAAAATAAATGCAAAAACAGGTGCCCCAATAAAAGCTGTTATAACGCCAATCGGAAGCTCTGTTGGGGAAATAATTGTACGTGACACTAAATCACATACGATGAGCAGTGCCGCTCCGTTGAGAAAACTTAGTGGTAATACATGTCGATTATCCGAACCAAATAAAAGCCTTGTCATATGCGGAACAACTAGACCTACAAATCCAATCGTTCCAGAAACCGCCACGGCTGTTCCCGTTAACATAGATCCGCCTATTAATATCATCATTTTTCGTTTTTTCACATTTACTCCCAAATACCTCGCTCGTTCTTCCCCAAATAGCATCGCATTTAACTCTCTTCTATTCAGCCATAATAAAAATGAGCCAATGATGATAAAAGGTAATGCCATTTGAACAAAACTCCAACCACGCATCGATACACTTCCAAGAAGCCAGCCAATAATTTGGCGTAACTCTTCTCCGGTAAGTGCAATCATTAGAGAAATTACTGAGCCTAGAAAAGAACTGAAAATGATTCCTGTTAAAATAATGGTTTCCATTTTCATTGCTCGATCAACTAGTTTGGCGAATGAAATAACAAGGAGCATCGTAACTAGTGCGCCTATCATACTAAAAATTGGTAACGTATATATACCTAAAAAAGGCACCGAAATACCGAAAAAGAGCGTAGCCACGGCGCCTACTGAGGCACCGGACGACACTCCTAACGTATAAGGATCGGCAAGCGGATTTTTAAATAACGCTTGAAAAGCAGCACCTGCAATTGCTAGTGATGCACCAACTAGCCCTGCAAGTACAACCCTTGGCATGCGAATTTTCCAAACTATATTGGTAGCAATTTCGTCTGCTCCCGTATCCCATAATGTGCTGATCGGTACCTTTACGGATCCGACCGATACACCTAGCCAAATCGCTACGATTAAAGTAGCAATAGACAAGATGTAGCCGATCATGGCTTTACTCACTAAACGCCTCTGGATAGATTGCTTTCGCTACTTCTTCTAGTCCATCCGCAAGACGAGGACCTGTACGACTTGTTAAGTTTTCATCCACTTGCACAACTTCATTATTTTTCACTGCATTAATCGTATCAAATCCAGGACGAGCTTTAACACTATCAACAATTCCGTCTACATAACTATACATTACTAGGATTACATCTGGATTACGGCTAACAATTTCTTCTGGCTCGATTTTAAACCAACCTTCTTGGTCTGCCGCAATATTTTCCGCATTCACCATATTTAAAATTTCTTGCATGAAAGTTCCTTTACCAGGAGTGTAAATATCCGGAACATCTGATGTTTCGACGAAAACTGTTTTCTTCGTTTTTACTTTTGCTATTTTTTCTTTCACTTCTTCTACTTTTACTTTCATACCTTCTACAATTTTTTGTGCTTCGGCTAATTTTCCAGTTGCACGACCGATTTGTTCAATTGTTGTATATGTTTCATTGAAGTCTGCTGCATTTTTCACAACAAACACTTTCACACCTGCATCACGAAGTTGTTGTAGACCAGCATCACCTGAACCTAACATTGACTCATGTGCAAATACGATATCTGGATTCATCGACACAATTTTTTCCACATTAAATTCAATACCACCGATTTTCTCTTTTTCAAGCGCTTCTGCAGGATAGTCGTCATAATCGTTTACCCCAACAATTTCATCATTCAATCCAAGTGCAAATAATATTTCAGTATTACTTGGCATCATAGAAACAATTGTTTCTGGAGCTTTTTCTAAAGTGATCTCGTTGCCAACTGCATCTGTAATTGTTAGTGGGAAAGTTGCTTCTTTTACAGCCGTTTCTTGTTGTGTATTATCTTTATTATCTACTGGTGTTGCTTCTTTTGCCCCACATCCAACTAGCAATAATACTGCTAATGCGGATGCCATCCATAATTGCCACATCTTCTTCATCTGTCATTCCTCCATTTTTGTGCAAATAAAAATCTCTCGTCCAATGAACGAGAGATAAAATAGGTATAAATCTGCTAGTTTATGTATATAACAAGCTGACTTACACGAACCTATCCTCGTAGGTACAAAAGTGTAACACATAAAGGCAGGTTTTCTGACTCGTGATAGAGTACTATCACATACAGTGGCGGGACCGCGCTGGGTTTGAACCAGCTTCCCTTTTAACTCACTAGTAAACTAGCAAGCACCTTTATGTTCAAAATATTCATGATGCATCGTTTTCATTATACCTTAAATCGATTTGTTGTCGACATCGATTTTTGAAGAACGGGCTGGGAGTGTGAAGATATCGTTTTCCAACTAACGTGTTCATTTTTCCAATTTAATGCTATTTCACATAAGAAAAGTGCAGGTGCCCTTTAAGAGCATCTTGTCTTCACCGATTCCTAAGTGCTTTGGACGAAACATCCACTACACTATTACCTTTGAAATTATGTAGCTGGAAGTGACGCTGTCACTTCCAGCTACACTTTTTTCGGTAATCTTGTGGTAGATATTTGTCCGTCGCCCTCTTAGAACTTGTGAAGACATGATGCGTTTGGTTTGGATAATTAGAGAAAAAATACTTTCTTACTCTTTTTTGAAAGAATAAAATAATACCGGGGATTTCCGTTTCAGGTGGACGCGTTCCGCGGGGTGAGCGATGAGCTATCACCGCCGCTACGCGTTCGTTGTGATAGCTCATCTGTCTCACTCATCCCGCTGGAGTCGCCACCTTTCACTACAATCCACGAAGTGAGTAGTACCTAACAAGAAGTTTTAGAACAGTTTATCGCTAAGAAGATAGAATTAGTTAAATTAAACGCAGTAATCATACCATCCAGTAATTAGGATTGTTTTCCTCTTAAGGCGGACGCTTGCAAGTTAGGCAAGCATCAAGCCGCCGCTTCCTCTGCTCCTGAACAAACTCGTCGACTCACGAAATCCTTTAATAGCAAGTAGCACAGAGATAATCGGTGGCACTAACAAATTTAGTAGCATCCGATAATGAAGCGCAGTGCTTCCGAAATGGTATCTTCGGAAGCTTTTATAATATTATGAACACTAGTTTCACAGGACAATTATCCATATACTTTCTCATCTCGCAAAAAAAACACTCCGACCGAGGTCGAAGTGTTTCGTTTCATAATTACATTTTTTCTGGAGCAGCTACTCCTATTAAACGAAGTGCATTTGCGATTGTTTGGCGTGCTGATGTTACAAGTGCAAGACGTGCTTCTGATAAAGGGATGTTTTCCGCATTTAGTACTTTATCTGCATTATAAAAACTGTGGAAAGTTGCAGCTAGTTCTTGGATATACGTTGCAACACGGTGAGGTGCACGAAGTTTTGCAGCATCCGCTACAACTTGTGGGAAGTCACCGATTTTTTTCAATAGGTCTAATTCTTTTTCACTTTGCAATAAATCAAGTGAATCTGTAGAAGCCTTCATCTCTTGAGTTTCTGCTGAACGTAAAATGGAGCAAATACGTGCATGTGCATATTGTGCATAATACACTGGGTTTTCATTTGATTGAGAAACAGCTAAGTCTAGATCGAAATCCATATGCGAATCACCTGAACGCATGCCGAAGAAATAACGAACTGCATCCAGTCCAACTTCTTCCACAAGCTCACGCATTGTAACTGCTTTCCCTGTACGTTTACTCATTTTCATTTTTTCGCCGTCTTTATACAGCTGAACCATTTGAATAACAGATACTTCAAGTTTTTCACGCTCATATCCAAGCGCTTCAATTGCAGCCTTCATACGTGGAATATACCCGTGGTGATCTGCTCCCCAAATATTGATCAGTTGGTCGAAGCCACGAACTAATTTATCTTCATGGTATGCGATGTCTGGCAATAAATAAGTGAAGGAACCATCACTTTTTATCAATACACGGTCTTTGTCATCTCCAAAAGTAGTAGAACGGAACCAAGTTGCTCCTTCTTCTTCAAAAATGTGACCATTTGCTTTTAATTTGTTGAGAGCTACCTCAATTTTACCGTCTTCGTATAATGAAGTTTCAGAGAACCAGTTGTCAAAGCCAACACGGAAATCTGCTAAATCTTTTTGTAATTTAGCAAGCTCCACTTTCAAACCGTGTGCACGGAATGCCTTATAGCGTTCCTCGTCTGACATTTGCACAAATTTATCCCCATGTTCTTTTACTAGAGCAGCTGCGATATCAATTATATCTTGCCCACGATATCCATCTTCCGGCATTTCCTTATCTAAGCCTAAAGCTTCGAAATAACGAGCTTCAATAGAAACAGCAAGATTATGGATTTGATTACCAGCGTCATTAATATAATATTCACGAGACACATCGTAACCAGCGAAATCTAATACATTACTTAAGGAATCCCCTACCGACGCACCTCTCGCATGCCCTAAATGTAAGTCACCAGTTGGATTTGCAGAAACGAATTCGATTTGAACTTTTTCTCCTGCACCAGAAGAAGTACGTCCGTAATTATCATTTTCCATTAGGACGGCTTTAACTACTTCTTGTAAATAATCTTTACGAACAGTGATATTCATGAATCCAGGACCCGCAATGTCGATTTTCTCCATCATTGTTCCGGTCATATCGATGTTCTCTACAATTGCTTCTGCAATTTGACGAGGGTTTCTTTTTGCAAGCTTTGTTAATTGCATCGCAATATTCGTTGCATAATCACCATTTGCCTTGTCTTTTGGTGTTTCTAAATGGATTGTAGGAAGTTGTTCTTCTGTTACAAGTGCTGCTTTTACAATCGCATTTTGCAATGCCATTTTAATTGATTGTTGTACTTTTTCTACCGCGTTCATTTATTTCGCCTCCGTATAAATTAGTTCCAATATATATGTACCTGTCACTTCATCATTTATTAATAGCTCATATTCCACTTGAAAAAGACCATCTTCAAAATGCAACTGCTTCGTATTTGTTGTGATCATTAATGTGCCATAAACGGTGTCATAGCTTCCTGTTTGAAGCTCTCCATTTTCAAATGGCAATCGCATTTTAACTCCGCCACTTCGCATTATTAGAGCTGATTTTCCGCTAAGTTTCAAGGTTGTTCGAACATTTTTTTCATCCTGCACTTCTTCGTAAACTAAATAAGGCTGATTCCCTTTTAAGATTAGTTCTCCTGTCGTTTTAATATCCAAAGTTTCTTTTTCGACATCAGGATGATGAATTGTTGATAATAAACGAATATTTACTCGTTTTTTTTGTGGTTGGGACATTACTTTCATCCTTTAAAACATTTTTTCTATAACCTTTTTATTATAAGGCTAAAAGCTTACTAATAACAACTAATCAAAAAGAAATTCACTATTTTTTTGGAAGAGGTTATAATATACCAAAGATATTTTAAGAAGGTGAAAGCAATGTTATTAGGCTTTATTGTTAATTTTTGTATTTTATTCACTTTTGCAATTCTTACCTATATTCCTTTTCAAAACAAATTAACTGTTTTTATTCCATCGCCAAAATATCATCCATTTTTACTTGGTGTACTAAGTGGGTTAACTGGATGCGTGTTAATGTTAACGTCTGTAAGAATATCCGAACATGTAATAGTTGATGCCAGAATGGCTGTCATCTCATTATCAGGAGTTTTAGGCGGCCCTTTAGCCACAATACTAAGCGGAATAATTATCGGTTTGTTTAGAATGTTTTTTCACGGATTTTCTATACATACACTTATAGCTGGAGGCAACACAATTATTGTTTGCCTTGTCATTGGTTATTGCATTTCGAAAAAGCCGATGACGTTTAGAAATGCCTCTTATTATTTTACTTATTCAATAATTCAATCTTCAGTAGTGATTTGTTATTTAAATGACTGGTCATTATCAGGAGTTTTACCTCTCATAGGTTTTATAGTGTTCTCCTTTGTTTCATTTTCCATTGTATTTATAATTTTGATTCAACTAAGTAGTTTATTCGATAAAATTCACAAAATTGAAGAGATGTCTGTGACAGATTATTTAACAGGGTTAAATAATAATCGAAAGTTCCAAGAACATGCACAAAATCTATTAAAAACAAATAATAAATTTTCTCTTATTTTACTAGATATTGATCATTTCAAAAAAGTAAACGACACATATGGACACCCAATAGGCGATGAAGTATTAAAAGAATTAGCCCTTCGAGTCAAAGATGCGACAAATTCTTGTGGAGGGTTTGTTTCTCGAAATGGTGGAGAAGAGTTTTCAGTCCTACTTCCAAATATAGAATCATCAAAAAGTATAATAATAGCAGAAACAATTAGACAAGCAATTGAGAAAAATACTTTTCATGTTTCCACTGGCGAACAGTTAACTATTACAATATCTAGCGGAATTAGTTCTTATCCAGAAAACGGAAAAGCGGTCATGGAACTATTTAAACTTGCGGATGATGCCCTTTATATTGCAAAATCGTCAGGAAGAAATAAAGTAGTTCATATTGATCAAAGATAATGTTTCCATTTAGTGTCTTAGCAAAACCAAAAAACGTGATGCCTTGGTAAAGGTCATCACGTTTTTTATATCACCATTTCTTAATAGTTGTCCCAGAAAAATAAAAATCGCTTTCTATTTTACCCAACCTAAAATCATTTCACGTAGTAACTTTGATGCTGTGTTTGCAGTTTGTTCAGAAGAATCATAGATTGGGGCAACTTCAACTAGGTCGAAGCCAACTACGTTTACTCCTGAATTTGCAATTGCATGGATGGAAGCTAGTAGTTCGCGGCTAGTGATTCCTCCGCAGTCAACTGTTCCAGTTCCAGGTGCATGTGCAGGGTCTAATACGTCAATGTCTATCGTGACATAGACAGGACGACCAGCAAGCGTTGGTAGCACTTCTTTCAAAGGTTCTAGTACTTCGAATTTGGCAATTTGCATGCCATTTTCTTTTGCCCAGTCAAACTCTTCTTTCATGCCAGAACGAATTCCAAATGAATAGACATTTTTTGGACCGATGTATTCAGCTATTTTACGAATTGGTGTAGAGTGTGAAAGCGGTTCTCCCTCATATTCCACTCGTAAATCAGTGTGCGCATCCATATGAATAATCGCAAGGTCTTTGTAGTTGTCTGCTACTGTTTTCATAACTGGCCATGATACTAAGTGCTCGCCACCCATACCTACAGGAATTTTCCCATCTTGCATAAGTTGGCGAATAAAACCTGCAATTAGATCCAAACTTTTTGATGCGTTTCCGAATGGAAGTGGAATATCTCCAGCATCAAAATAGTTCACATCATCTAGCTCACGGTCTAAATACGGGCTATATTCCTCTAGACCAATAGATACTTCACGAATACGTTGCGGACCAAAGCGTGAGCCTGGACGATAGCTTACCGTCCAGTCCATTGGCATGCCGTAAATAACTGCCTGCGCTTCTTCGTAATTTTGCTTACTTTTGATAAATACATTTCCTGAATAAGCTTCATCAAATCTCATCGGCTTACTCTCCTGCAAGGTCTTTCACAAATTTCGGTAAAACAAATGCTGCTTTGTGAAGCTCTTTTGTATAATATTTCGTTTCTATATCAAAGAATTGCTCATCCGGTACTTGAAGTGGATCGTATTTTTTCGAACCAATTGTGAAACACCAAAGTCCACTTGGGTACGTTGGAATATTCGCCAAGTACATATTTGTAATAGGGAAAATTTCTTTCACGTCTTTTTGTACTTGTCGGATTAAATCAGCTTTAAACCAAGGATTGTCCGATTGTGCAACGAATAATCCATCTTCTTTAAGCGCTTTAGAGATTCCTGCGTAGAAACCTTTTGTAAATAAATTCACTGCAGGTCCTACTGGCTCAGTTGAATCTACCATAATTACATCGTATTCATTCTCTGATTCAGCAATATGCATGAAACCGTCGCCAACTTGAACTTCCACGCGTGGATTTTCTAGTTCGCATGCAATTTCTGGTAAATATATTTTAGAGTACTCGATTACTTTTCCATCTATATCAACAAGTGTTGCTTTTTTCACTTTAGGATGCTTCATAATTTCACGGATTACTCCACCATCCCCGCCTCCAACAACTAATACGTTCTCTGGATTAGGATGTGTAAACAAAGGAACATGTGCAACCATTTCATGGTACACAAACTCATCTTTTTGTGACGTCATAACCATACCGTCTAAAAAGAGCATATTCCCCCACTCTTCGGTTTCTGCCATTTCTAATAGTTGAAAATCCGTTTGCTCCGTATGAAGTGTACGTTTCACCTTCATTGTGATGCCAAAATTCTCGGTTTGCTTTTCTGTAAACCAAAACCCAGCCATTTATCTATCTCCTCTAACTATATAGTTTGTGTACTTTTAAAAAAAAATAAATACAAAGAAAGTATAGAGGTTTTTGACAAAAGTGCAATACTTTTTTCTTCTTCTGTTTAATTTGAATCTATTGTTCTCATACTAATAAAAACATTAAAAGAACGGAGTAGATTTTTATGCGTCGTGTACAACACCGAAAAAAAGTCAAACGATCAAAACGCATGAAAAGTTTTTTTCTACTTAGTATTGCTGCTATTTGTGCCATATCCGGTGCATTGGTGACTCTTCGTATTTATGCTCAAATCGTTGGTGCACCTATTATTCAGGTACCTATATCCTCTGTATTTTTGGATAATCAAGGAAATGTTATTGGAGATCGATTTGAAGAACAGAGACGTTATTGGGTTGCATTGGATGAAATTTCCCCTTTCCTATCTCAAGCCGCAATTGCAGTGGAAGACAAGGATTTTTATAAGCATCACGGATTTGATTATTCCCGAATTGCTTCTGCTATTTTAAAAGATGTAAAAGCAGGCAAAAAAGTCGAAGGGGCAAGCACAATTACACAACAATATGCACGAAATTTATTTTTAACGCACGAAAAATCGTGGAATCGTAAAATAAACGAGGCATTATTTGCGTATCGATTAGAAATTTTTTACGATAAGGAAGATTTATTAGAAGGTTATTTAAATACCGTCTACTTTGGACATGGAATGTACGGTGTAGAAGCAGCAAGTAGATTTTATTTCGGAAAAAGTGCAAAAAACGTAACACTTTCAGAAGCCGCGTTATTAATGGCTATTCCAAAAGGACCGTCCCATTACTCCCCTTTGGTAAATGAAAAGAAAGCTGTGGACCGACAAAAACTTATTTTAAAACTTATGGAAGATCAACAATTAATAACAACAGCTCAACGTGAAAGAGCTAATGAAGAAAGATATGTATTGAAAGCTGAAGATTCCGTTGTAACCAAGAAAACCGCTCCTTACTTTTTAGAAGAAGTTTGGAAAGAAGCAAGCGAAATTGTAAGGAAAAAAGGCCATCGCATTGAAGAAGGTGGTTGGACTATTGAAACGACTTTAAACAGACAACATCAACAAGCAGCAGAAGAGGTAATTGAAAAATGGATGCCAAAAGGTGAGCTTCAAATAGGGTTTGTTAGCATGGAGCCTAAAACTGGATATGTAACTGCTATGGTTGGTGGTCGCAATTTTGCTGAAAGTCCTTTTAACCGAGTAACTCAAGCAAAAAGACAACCCGGTTCCACGATCAAACCATTACTATATGCTGCTGCACTTGAAAACGGATTTTCACCGTTGACGTACATGAAGAGCGAACAAACTATCTTCACATATGATAATGGACGACGGGAATACGAACCGAAAAATGTAAATGGTGAATTTGCTGAACATCCGATTTCTCTTGCTCAAGCACTTGCTATTTCTGATAATATTTATGCAGTAAAAACGTTTGAAAAAATAGGCTTTAAACCATTCCAACAATTAATACAGAGATTTAATATCGATATGGATATTAAAGATACTCCGGCAACTGCACTTGGAACATCTGAAGTATCTCTTATTGACATGACGAAAGCATATAATACAATTTCTGATAAAGGAATTCAAAAAGAACCTACTTATATAACCAAAATCACAACTAATAAAGGCAAAGTAATCTACGACATTGAAAATGAAAAACCGAAAGAGAAGAAGGTATTGTTGGAACAGGATGCATTCTTATTATCACATTTGCTTACCGGAATGTTCGACCCAACTTTTAATGACTATTCTCCAGCAACCGGAAATAGCATTCGTTCTAAACAATCACGACCATACGCAGCTAAATCTGGTACAACAAATACGGATCAATATATTATTGGATTCTCTCCCCAATTAACCGCTGGTGTATGGAATGGCTATGACCAAGGTAAACAAGTGAGCGATGCAGAAGCTAAGCAAGTAACGAAGCAAGTTTGGATAGAATTTATGGAAAAGTCTCATCAAGGATTACCAGTGGAGCCGTTTATTTCTCCTCCTGGTGTACGTGGAGTTATTGTTGATATCGAAACCGGTGGAATCGCAACGTCAGCTTGTAAGAAACAGCGACTCATCTACTTAAAGGAAAAAGACATCCCAACAAAATTATGTACAGATCCAAATTTGAAACCACAAACCTTTGAAGATAAAGAAAAATATGACAACAGTTGGTCCATTTTTCCCTTTTCCTTTTTTGGAGAATAAAAAAAGATGGAATTAAGTTCGACTTGGAGAAAGCAAGCTAACGCCACCCAGTAAATGGCACTTCGAGAACAATTTTGGGCTATGCGAGACCAAATCGTATCTACCCGAGACCAAATTACAAAAGTCGAGACTAATTCAACCATAACCGAGACCAACGACCAAATAGGAATTTTCACCAAAAATAAAAAGCTTTCTAATACCTAATTTAGGTAATAGAAAGCTTTTTCCTAGTGAAGTATTGCATTGAGCTTGCTGAATCGGAATGGGTTGTCACGATGTCTACATGCCCAAGCATGATCACTTTCACTAAGTGTCCTAGCATTACTGTGAAGTAAGCTTTAACTAGATTGTACTTTTTTTTTGGCATTTATTCAACCTTATAAAACCATAATAGACATTTGTCACTATTTGGTCAGAATTAAATAATATTAGATTTTTAAATCGTCATGTAATTTTTCATCGCTTCGATTCCACATATCTTTATTATGATTTTGTAAAAAATCACTTAGTATATTTTTAGAACGATCATCCATAAAGTCCACAAGAATTTGCCTTTTCATGGATTTATCCATTCGATTTACATGATCTGCGAGTATTTTATAGCCACGACGTTTTTCACGATTAATAACCATTTCACATGCCGTAACCCCTGCATAATATGGACCTTCTTGTTTTTGGTCAATTGTCACCCAAACTAGCCAGTATGGTTTTCCACCCTCTGAATCTTCTCGATTGGTCGTAAATTTAATACCCCGTTCTGTATCACTTCTCGCATGCATCGCGCCAATCTCTACTCTTGCAACGCCTTCTTCAACGTCTATTATTACTGGTGATACATTCTCTAGCGAAAGAGAACCAATTCCAAATCCTTTATGTCCGTCCGTCGGATCGTTTTTTATAATAGTGAAGCCTATTTTTTGTTTTGGTTTTTCTTCATTACCCATTCGAAAGTTCCCTCCGTTCTGTTATGATACTAGTATACAGAAAAGTTCCCTAAAGGAGGAAATGAAATGCCATATGTAACAGTAAAAATGCTCGAAGGTCGTACTGAAGAGCAAAAAAAAGCTCTTGTTGAGAAAGTGACAGCTGCTGTAGTTGAAACAGCAAACGCTCCTGCGGAAAACGTTGTAGTTTTCATTGAAGAAATGTCTAAAAATCATTATGCAGTAGGCGGAAAACGCTTTAGTGATAAATAATCAAAATCGCCCCCCTTTTCATAGGGTAGGCGATTTTTTATTTATATTAACTTATAGTGAAGCTTATTCGACCGATTTTTATACTTATTCAACCGATTGTTATGCTTTTTCGACCGATTGTTAGGAACATTCAACCGATTATTGCAATTATTCGTCCCTTTCGTATCTTTTCTCGTACGAAGAGGACACTTATAGAGATGCTCCTGCGGTTACTCGTCGCAGAAAAAAATTTGCTCCTGCGGTTACTCGTCGCAGAAAAAAATTTGCTCCTGCGGTTACTCGTCGCTGAAAAGTTTTAAGCGCTCTAGCATTGCCTTGAGGGGGCAAGTACGCCGCTTCGCTAAATCTGCAGTGCCATCCTATTGGATAGCTCGCTCATTCATCAGATTCATTACAAAGTTAAATGCTTCTTCTATTTCATCTTCTGAAAAATTTAGTTTTCCTTTTACAACATGAAGCTTTTCGATTTGTTGCTCTTTTGGCATATTGTCGAAGTAGAGTAACGTGGAAACAAGTTCAAGAAATCTTGAGCTTTTGTTTTTCATCTGATTAATACAAGAATTTAATGCTGGGCTTACTTCTTGCACTTGGGCCATTTGCGTGAAATGCTCACCAGCATCTGTCATTTGATATTTATATTGTACATAAGAGCCTTTGTCTTGTCTTTCTTCATATAAAAAGCCCATGTTACATAGTTCTTCCACTCGTAAAGTTAGCTCTTCTGAGTAAGGACCATATACATGAAATTCATACTTTTCTTTGTAGGAGTATTGTAGTTTTTTTGCAATGTAAATCATTTTTTGTAGTTTTTTTCGTCCAGTAATCCCGTCTGCTGCTCCGATAAATTGTACAATTTTTGCATGTTCTTCTAGCAACGCAAACCCACCTTTACTTTAACAACTCTAAGATTTGTTTTTTCAATGCTTTTTTCTTTCCGTCTTCTGTTAAAAAATCTTCCGGAAAGTACAACTTATGATCTGTTCGTCGTTTCCCTGAAATTGCCTCTACTATTTCTGATTCACGTGAAAGTTCTCGAATTTCTCCTGAAGGCATAAGTAAATGGATTGGAATTCGTTCCCCTTCTTCTCCAGGTCGATAAAAGTCATAAGGCAGATCAGAAGACGAATCAAAAACCAAATAATATTCTGGATCTATACCCGCTTTTTTAAATAATAACTCTAGCTCTTTCATCTTCGTATAATCCTTCGCTAAATCAAATTCTATATATTGAAAAAGTTTGCGATTTACAAACCTATCACATAAATCAGCTAATATTGGGTCTTTTTCGTTCATCCACAGCTGAAAATAGGTCATTAAAATACCTTCATCTAATGCAAGATACTCTTTCAACGAAAAACTTCCATCAAAGAAAGATTTAAAATGAGTAGGTTGTTGTTCAAAATCATATCCCATCTCACTTAATGCCTTAGCACGATGTAAGATTTTCGTTAATATCACTTCAGCACTTCGAGAAACTGGATGAAAATACACTTGCCAATACATTTGATATCTACTCATAATGTAGTCTTCTACCGCATGCATTCCGCTTGATTTAATAACGACTTGATCTTCACGAGGACGCATGACTCTCAAAATTCGCTCCATATCAAAATGACCATAGCTAACGCCTGTAAAATAAGCATCTCGCTGTAAATAATCCATTCGATCCGCATCAATTTGACTGGATATTAAGCTTACAACTTGTTTGTTTGAGTATGTTTTTGCAACAACATCCGCTACTTTTTGTGGAAAATCTTCACTAACTCTTTTTAATATTTCATTTACTTCGGTATCCCCAAGCAATATAGCACCAGTAAACTTTTCATGGTCTAGCCCAAACACATTTTCAAAGGCATGTGAAAATGGACCATGTCCTAAGTCATGTAGAAGAGCCGCACATAAAGCTACTAGTCTCTCAGAAGCATCCCATTCTGGACGCCCGCTAAAACTATCATCCACTATTCGACGAACAATCTCATATACTCCAAGAGAGTGATTGAAACGGCTATGTTCTGCACCATGAAAAACTAGATATGTAGTTCCCAGTTGTTTAATCCGGCGAAGTCGTTGAAATTCCTTCGCTCCGATAACATCCCAGATAACTTGATCTCGAACATGAATATATCGGTGAACTGGGTCTTTAAACACTTTCTCTTCTGCAAGCTTTTGCGTTGCATAGCTCATTTAGCCACCTCCATTATTATTCATTCTATTATAAAGAAAAAAACCGCTCTTTGAAAGGCGGCAAAAGTTCTGATTACACTGTCGGCTGTTCTTCGCACGGGAGATGGTAGCTCGGATAAATGAACTCCCTACCTTTCTAGTTTGGCACGTACTTTTTCCATTAATTCGTCTTCTGAAAGAGCTGCTACTGGACGATTATTAATAAATGCGAACGTCTTTTTTCGCCCTGGCCCGCAGTAGGATTGGCATTCTTTTATTTCAATTTCTGCTTCCGGATCTATCGCCTTTAGCTTTGGTATTAGTGATTTTAAATTAACTGCCTGGCATTCATCGCAAACTCGAAAATGGTTTCCCATATTTCTACAACTCCTTCATTAATAATGCTTCAGCGTAATTGTATCCAAACTCTGAATTGTGCTTAAACCTGATAATTCAGGTCCGATAGCCGTTGCCACAGGAGGCAGCACCTCATCCAGAGTTCCACATTATTGGACATTGGACACCATCTCACCACTTTTATAATAGGAGACTTCCACTGAAACACGTTAATAGTAATAGTCTACAGGTCATTGTATCTTAAAGCTTATATTGCTATCAAGTGTATTTTAAGTGAATAAAAGAGCAGTTAGTTGTCCATTATGTTAATAGAACAACGAAACTATGAACATGGTAGGAGGACAAAAATGGTAAAAATAAGACAAGATGCTTGGATGGATGAAAACGATGAAATGCTAGCAGAGATGGTGCTAAGACACGTTCGGGAAGGAAGCACACAATTAAATGCATTTGAAGAGGCTGGGGATGAATTAAATCGAACAGCTGCTGCATGTGGATTTCGCTGGAATGCTGTCGTTCGCCATCAATACGAAGCAGAATTAAAAGAAGCAAAAAAAGAACGAAAAGAAAAGCTTCGGATATTAGGTAAAGACTATAGACGAAGAGGGAATGGTATCTATTTAGCGAAACCAGCTGAAAGCGGCGAACGCACAACCTCTATTCCTGTTTCTGCATTATCAATAGATATTATTATCGCATACCTCGTTCGATTACAGCATAGCGATTCGGATATTTCGAGATATCGCCATTTGGCTACTATCTCAAATGAAAAAATTCGTAAACTAGAAAGCGAACTTGCAAAACTAGAAAAAGAAAATGCTGCAATTAAACAAGATTACGAGCAATTCGTCCAAATTATGAATCGTGCAAGACGACTAGTAACTTTAAATGATGAAGAGATTCCATCTGTACCTGTATTTCAAATGGAGAAAAACGGCAACTTAGTATCAAAAGAACCACCAACTATTTAACAACATTCAGCAGGAATCAATCCCTGCTGAATTTTGTTATATGTCTATGTGGCATAAGGATTCCAACTGGAAATCCTTGGTTTAAGTTAAAAATACGAAATCTTTCTATCTAGACTCAAGCGCAAGCATACAGCCTGTAAGGGCAATAATAGCGCTTGCGTTTTTATTTTTTTTGGAGCATCTTTTTATTTCTATCTACTACCCTTTGCATATAAAACTGATAGAGTTCCATTTCATCTTGTGTAACAGATTGGGACACTACGTTTGGAGACAAATGTTGTAATATTTGTTGGATTCGTATGACAATATCTTCGACTGTAAAATTTGTATGAAGCAGTTCATTCAAAGAGGCCATCACTTTTGGGTTAATTACTGGATAACTAAACTTTGTGTTTTCACCTTGAACTCCTATTTCGTAAAATTGGCGAATCAAATCTGCTCTCTCGCTTCCACTGCCTTCAATGCATAAATAAACTTGGACTGCGATACCTTGTCGAAGTCTACGTTGCGAAATTCCAGCAAATTTCTTTCCACCAATACTTAAATCATATGAACCTGGACAGTACGAACCTACAATTTCATAAGCTTCTATTTTCCCATCGGCTTCTGGAAATAAAATCCTTACAAATTCTAGCATTACTTCATAACCAGTAGAAATATCAATAGACTGCTCATTTTCCGATAGAACAATCGAAACATTAAGCACCCCATCATCTAAAACTACTGCAAGACCTCCCGAATTGCGCACAATAGGAGCAAACCCTTGTGTACGTAAGAACTCCTGTGCATCTTCCACAAATGGTAGTCGGTGATCTTGTATTCCCAATACAACGGTGTTCGTGTGTACCCAAGTTCTAATCGTTGCTGGGGATTGCCCTTGTCCAACTAAATGACAGAGTAGGTCATCTGAAGCGAACGATTCCAATGCGGATCGACTTTTTCCACTAAGCGATTGATCCCAAAACCGCCAACTTTTTTGTTGTAATAAAGATTCTATTTGAGACATTTATTTAACTCCCTATTCTAATGCTTGCGCTGCAGTAATATAAACTAGTTTGTATACATCCTCTGCTGTACAACCACGTGACAAATCATTTATTGGCGCGTTTAAACCTTGTAGGATGGGTCCGATAGCTTCGAATCCACCTAAACGCTGCGCAATTTTGTATCCAATATTCCCAGCATCTAATGAAGGAAATACAAAAACATTTGCATCTCCGTTTACTTCTCCATTTGGTGCTTTACTTGCAGCGATCGCTGGAACAATGCTTGCATCAAATTGCAATTCACCTTCAATTGTAATCGATGGTGCTAATTCTTTAGCTAGTTTAGTTGCGTTCACCACTTTTTCTGTTTCCTCTGAGTGTGCAGATCCTTTTGTAGAAAAGGATAGCATGGCAACTACTGGTTTTATTCCAAAGGTAGCTGCAGTTTTCGCACTTTCCACAGCTATTTCCGCTAATTCTTCACTTGTCGGAGCAATTGTAATCGCACAATCGGCAAATACATAACGAAGATCATTTTTTACCATGATAAATGCACCGCTCGTTTTCGTGATGCCTGGTTTTGTTTTGATTATTTGAAGTGCAGGTCTTACAGTTTCGGCTGTAGTATGTGCTGCTCCACTTACTAAACCGTTTGCTTTTCCAGTATAGACAAGCATCGTTCCGAAATAATTGACGTCTTTCAAAAGCTCTCTTGCTTCAAGCTCTGTGATTTTCCCTTTGCGACGCTCTACCAATGCCGACACGAGCTTGTCCATTTCTTCATATGTTTCGGGGTCCATAACAGTAAGATTTTTAGGAATGTTCTTGGAAGAACTAATTACGATAGGTTTAATAATTCTTTCAGCTTGTAGCTTTTCAGCTGCTCTTATAATTCGCTCGTCTGTTCCTTCGGGTAATACAATAGTTATATTGGCTCCGCTTAACTTATGTTTTATTTCTTGAAATAAATCAGCCAAATGTGCCCCTCCTATTGAAGTTCTCGCTATTTTAAGCATACACGAGTTTGTCACAGATTGTCATGTGAAAATACGTGCAAAACGGGAAAAAGTGGTGGTTGTATGATACACTAAAAATGCGAAATTTTTAATTAAAAGGAGTGTCTTCCTCAATGAATGAAGCAGCAATAACACTAGATGGTTGGTACGTTTTACATGATTTCCGCCAAATGGACTGGACATCATGGAAACAAATAGATCCAGAACTTCGAAAACAAGCAACAGATGAATTTGTCGCATTTTTAGATGAATTACAACACGCAGATGATGCCAAAACAGGTGCACATGCATTTTACACAATCGTTGGCCAAAAAGCAGACTTCATGTTAATGACATTGCGCCCAACAATTGACGAACTTCAGGAAATAGAAGCTAAATTTAATAAACTAACGATTGCCGACTTCACCATCCCTGCTTATTCTTATGTTTCCGTAGTTGAATTATCTAACTACTTAGCAGGTGAATCCAACGAAGATCCGTATCAAAATCCACATGTACGTGCTCGTTTATATCCAGAACTTCAACGTTCACAATACATTTGCTTCTATCCAATGGACAAACGTCGCAATGGCGAAGATAACTGGTATATGCTTTCAATGGAGGATCGTCGTGCACTTATGGCGAGCCACGGAAAAATTGGTCGCGGCTATGCGGGTAAAGTAAAACAAATCATTTCCGGTTCAGTTGGCTTCGACGATTTCGAATGGGGCGTAACTTTATTCTCAGATGATGTTCTTCAGTTTAAGAAATTAGTTTATGAAATGCGTTTTGATGAAGTAAGTGCGCGCTATGCAGAATTCGGTTCCTTCTTTATCGGGACAATCCTTGCTGGCGAAAAACGTGGAGAGTTTTTTAATATTTAATCAGTATCTGACTGCATTTAATGCAGTCTTTTTTATTTGCCCTGATTGCTTTAGGGTATTATGTTCCAATTCATTGCATAGTGTATTGTAGGAGGTGATGTATTGGCAGTAGTTCGTTCTACGGCGAAAGAATTGGATTTACTTGCAAGATTAATGCGTGCAGAAGCGGAAGGTGATGGAGATCTTGGAATGCTACTGGTCGGAAATGTTGGAGTAAACCGAGTTCGTGCTGACTGCTTAGACTTCAAAAATGTCCACAATTTGGAAGATATGGTTTTTCAGAGTCCCGGTGGATTTGAAGCAACAACAAAATCGTATTTTTATCAGCGTGCACGGGAGAGTGATAGAAAACTCGCAAGGCGTGTGATTAACGGAGAACGTTTTCATCCTGGAGAGCGTTCTTTATGGTTTTTTGACCCAGGTGGAGATTGCCCTGCTCAGTGGTTTAACCAATGGAACACTGGACGTTTTAAAGCACACTGCTTCTACTCCCCTTCAGCTGAGGATTGCCCAAGCATTTAATTTAGAAAGGATGTATGAATGGTTCAATATTATTGGTACCCCGGAAGCTATCCACAACAACAGCAACAACAAATGACCCCACCAAACGTTCAACTACCCGCTGCTAGAAGACGCCAGGAAGAATCCTATGTCGAAAACATTTTGAGAATGAATAAAGGAAAGCTTGGCACATTCTATTTTACATTCGAGCACAGCAAAGAACATAACTCCAAAGTAATTACAGGTTATGTTGAAGCTGCAGGCCGAGATCACGTTATTATTAGTGATCAAAGCGGTAAAAGATACTTAATTCTAATGATTTACTTTGACTATGCAACATTTGATGAAGAAATTAATTATGGCTTATGAGAAAAGAAGGCTTATCCGATATTGAGGATAAGCCTTTTATAAATTAGTCTCGTTCCTATGCAAATGAATCTCTTATTTTGTAAAGTTAATGCCGATTAGATGTGAATTGGTTGCTTTCACGTTGCAACTGGTCTCGCTCTGCCAGTTACTAACTGTTTATAGATAATAATTACTGGCATATTAGCTAAAGCTTTGCTTATATACAATATCTCACACAGAGTTAACTCTTTATTGTGAGAAATGGTCTCAGTTGTAGATGAATTGGTTGCTCTTTCCCCCTATTTGGTTGCTCTTGCATGTGAATTGGTTGCTTTCACGTTGCAATTGGTCTCGTTCTGCCAGTTACTAACTGATAATAGATAATAATTACAGGCATATTAGCTGAAGCTTTGCTTATAAATAATGTCTCACACAGAGTTAACTCTTTGTTGTGAGAAATGGTCTCGGTTGTAGATGAATTGGTTGCTCTTTGCCCCTATTTGGTTGCTCTTGCATGTGAATTGGTTGCTTTCACGTTGCAACTGGTCTCGCTCTGCCAGTTACTAACTGTTTATATATAATAATTACAGGCATATTAGCTGAAGCTTTGCTTATATATAATATCTCACACAGAGTTAACTCTTTATTGTGAGAAATGGTCTCGGTTGTAGATGAATTGGTTGCTCTTTCCCTCTATTTGGTTGCTCTTGCATGTGAATTGGTTGCTTTCACGTTGCAATTGGTCTCGTTCTGCCAGTTACTAACTGTTAATAGATAATAATTACAGGCATATTAGCTGAAGCTTTGCTTATTTATAATGTCTCACACAAAGTTAACTCTTTATTGTGAGAAATGGTCTCGGTTGTAAATTAATTGGTTGCGAATTAGTATAAATTGGTCTCGCTTACGAGCAAATAGGTCTCGTCTACATAGCATTTAGTCTCGAAGTGCCGTATAGAAAACAATTTCAACAAACATTTATAAGATAGCAATTTTCTCACAAAAAAAGACCAAATCTATTATAGATTTGGTCTGATCAACTATTAGTTCGCAAATTTTGCTGCTGCAACGATTAGTAAGATCCATCCTACTAAAAACGCAACGCCTCCGATTGGAGTGATAGCACCTAAAATTCCGACTCCTGTTAAACTTAATACGTATAGGCTTCCAGAGAATAAAACGATTCCGACTAGGATTAAATATCCTGCTGTATTCAAGGAAGTGACATGTCCGAGTAATTTACTGCTCATTAGAATGCCAATTGCAATTAACGCAAGTGCATGAAACATTTGATATTGAACTGCTGTTTCCCATATGGCTAAATACTTTTCAGATAGTCGTTCTTTTAAAGCGTGTGCACCAAATGCGCCTAGTGCTACAGATAAAAACCCATTAATCGCTCCTGCAATAATAAAAAATTTCACTAAACTCTCCCACTTTCTGCGTTAGCTATTGAATAAGATCAAAAATCAAATAATGATTCACCGTTGGCATCGTTTTCTTTTATTGTTATTGGTTGTGTCGCGATTACTGGTGTTGACTGGATGGGATTGACTGATGCAGTAGAATCCAATACTACATCACATAATGCACGAATGGCAGCAAATACCTCTCGTGTAGTCTGTCCATTAGTTTCCATTTTCGCTTTATGTATTTGTTTTTCAATTTGATTTAAAATTTGTTCATTTGAAATCATCTTTTATGCCCCTCCACTTGCTTTGGTTCGAATTTTAAACAGTCCATGTTAGAGGTACGTTTTACTATTGTGGATGGAAGCTCTTTTGTTTTAAATCCATAAGCCTTACAACCACGAGGATTACTGGCATCCCATGTAGTAAAAAAGTGTCGGCATTTAAAACAATTCACAGCCATTGCACTCCCCCACTTTCCATTCCATATAGTAGCATAATTACAGACAAAAATCGATTGGCGTCTCTCCCCATGCATCTAGTTGTGCATTTATTTTAGAATATGGCTTGCTCCCTAAAAAACCTCTATGTGCACTTAACGGGCTCGGATGTGGGGCTTCTAAAATTGCATGTTTACTTGTATCGATTAACTTCTTTTTCGCTTGTGCAGGTTTTCCCCATAAAACAAAAATAATGGGATTTTCTCGTTCTGATAACTTTTTAATTACTGTATCCGTAAACGTTTCCCAGCCCATTCCTTTATGGGAATTGGCCTCACTTTTCCGAACAGTTAATACCGTATTTAACAATAAAACACCCTGCTCTGCCCAGCGTTCCAAATATCCACTTGTAGGTGTTGGACAACCCATATCGTCCGAAAGTTCATTAAACATATTGCGTAAGCTAGGAGGAATTGGTACTCCTGGCTTAACGGAGAAGCTCATTCCATGCGCTTGTCCTTCTCCGTGATATGGATCTTGACCAAGAATCACCACTTTCACTTTATCGAAAGGTGTAGAACGAAAGGCATTTCCAATATCAGTTCGTTCTGGATAAATCGTTTGTTCTGCATATTCTTTATCTAAAAATGCTTTTAACTTCATAAAATATGCTTTTCTTCGTTCTTCTTCTAGAATCTCTTCCCAACTCAACACTATGCATCACTCCTTAAATTGTACCTGTACGTCATAGTCTACTAATTGGAACATTTCTTTCACAGATTTTGCTGCGTTTGCTTCTGCTATTTGCAATAACCCTTGCCCAGTAGTCTCCTCGATCATCATTTCTTTTGCAGTTTCTGCTAGGTCATATGCTTCTTTAATATCCGCTTTTTCACGAAATAATCCTTCATATGAAAATACTTCTACTTTATCGAATAAAATCTCTGGACCACCTAAAAATTGCGCCTTGGGCAATGTAAGCTTCGCTGTTTTATTCTTCTCGTCTACTTTTATATCAGACTCTGTCACTTGCGAAAAATCGACTCCGGCCCTCACTGAACCAGGCACTACAACTAAAAGCTGTCTCTTCGTTCCAGGTAAATCAATACCAATTTCTTTTCCAAATAATGCATTATCTTGTCGTTCAATAATTACTTTTGTAAATGCTTGAGCTGTTGATAACTCATTGAGAGCTTGTACTTGCTCAACAAACGAACCTTTGTGTTCCGTATATGTACTTCCTTTTATTGCCCAAAAAGCAGCAAATGGTAATGCTGCTAGAAGTAGAAGAACAATTAGTGCAATCGCAAAGAAAGATTTAAATCCTAGTTTATATAAAATACGGCGTACTTTCCAAAATCCAAATCCTCTTTTGAAAGGAGTTTCTGCAATTGTAGCGGCTGTTTCATTTTGTGCTTTTAATTCTTCTAGTAATTTTTCCATCTCACGAATTTTATCGTTATTACGCATGTCATCCCTCTTTCCCTCTCATTCTACTACGTTAACAGTAACGAAAAGTTTCTCTATTAACAACTATTCGATACATGGTACGATGAAAAAAAGGGGATGTGCAAATGGCAGATTTACATTATCGCGAAAAGTTGAAAACGATAGAGAAAGCAGCTACAACTTCTAACGAGATTCCAGATAAAGCTAAGACTTTAGGAATTGGCTGTTTCACGATAGGAACTATTCTATTGATAGGCTTTCTTCTCTTTTTAGCATTTTCTTTATTTACAAATGGCATTATTATTGGTTCCATTATTACTATTTTCATTGCGTTTATTTTATTATTTGTTTTGATTAAATTATGGATTGCTCCAAAGCTTCCGTAATTCAAAAATTTACCTCAATCTGATACAATGAGATATATTAAAGGTTGCAAAAAAGGAGATATTTTGACATGTCTATTAAAAAAACATTAACAATTGCTGGATCAGATACTTCTGGTGGAGCTGGAATACAAGCAGATTTAAAAACTTTCCAAGAACACGGAACTTACGGTATGAATGTTTTAACGGTTGTTGCAACAATGGATCCAGACAATGGGTGGAGCCATAATGTATTTTCTCTTCCAGTAGAAGAGATTAAACGTCAAGCAAAAACAGCGTTATCTACAAATGTAGATGCAATTAAAACGGGTATGTTAAGTACGGAAGAAATTATCGAAACAGCTGGTAATATTATCGAAGAAGCAGGCGTGAGCAATGTTGTAATTGACCCAGTGATGGTATGTAAGGGAGAAGATGAAGTTCTTAATCCAGGTACTGTAGACGCAATGATCAAATACTTACTTCCACGTGCACAAGTTGTCACTCCTAACCTTTTCGAAGCTGGACAACTTTCAGGTCTTGGAATATTGAAAACAATAGAAGATATGAAAGCTGCTGCTGAAAAAATTCATGCACTTGGCGCAAAAAATGTTGTCATCAAAGGTGGAAAACAACTAGCGCATGATAAAGCAGTAGATTTATTCTACGATGGAAAAACTCATACGTTACTTGAAACAGAAAAAACAGATACAACATATAACCACGGTGCAGGATGTACTTTTGCTGCTGCCGTTACTGCTAACTTAGCAAATGGTTTTACAGTTTCAGATGCTGTATTTGAAGCAAAAGAATTCGTTTCTGCTGCAATTGCACATGGTTGGAAGCTAAATCAATATGTTGGACCAGTACTACACGGTGCAAAAGGAAAATTCGGAGCTCCAAAAGTAACTGCAACTACAGTTTAAGAATTCACTCGCAAAGTCTCTATTGGCTTTGCGTTTTTTTGTTATTTGGCGTTAGTAGTTCAATCATTCGCTTCAAAGACTTTTTTTCATTATACTAATAATAGACAGTATGCTAGGAGGATATAGAGATGGAACTTGTTAAAGTTGAACGGTTACAAGAGCTTTTGAATAATTTTGCAAACGAGGATGTTTATATACATTTAGAAACAACGAACGGTGCTTATGCAACCCATTTTAATGAAAATGTGTTTAATGCGGGTGCCTTTATTCGCAATGTACTGATTCGTTATGAACTTGGAAAAGTGGCTGGTGAATCTCCACATCGTGTTGGGTTAAAATTGCCTCATGGTTGGGTATACGCGCAAGGTATTACTCATTTTGAATTAGACGAGCATGGTCGATTACTAATGGCAGGCCACGATCAAAGCGGAAAATTAGCGGTGGCACTTGAAATTAGTAGAACACCATTTACTTATTAAGGAGGAAAAATAAATGACTTTACCAATGGAACGACATGTATTAGTTGTATTCCCTCACCCAGATGACGAGGCTTTCGGTGTTTCTGGCACGATTGCTACTTATATAAAACAAGGAATTCCTGTAACATATGCATGCTTAACTTTAGGAGAAATGGGAAGAAACTTAGGGAACCCTCCTTTTGCAACTCGTGAAACACTTCCTCAAATTCGAAAACAAGAGCTACTAGCATCTGCCAAATCTATGGGTGTTACAGATCTTCGAATGATGGGACTTCGTGATAAAACGATTGAATTTGAAGATGATGAAAAAATGGTTGGCATGATGGAGAATTTAATAGAAGATACAAATCCTTCTCTTGTTATTACATTTTATCCAAACTATGCAGTTCATCCTGATCATGATGCAACTGGTCGCGCCATGATTCGGGCAATCCGTCGTATGCCGGAAGAAAACCGTCCGACTATTTATGCTCTTGCATTTTCGAATAATTCGAAAGAAGAACTCGGTGAACCAGATATTATTCATAATATTAAAGATTCCCGTGAAGAAAAAATGGGTTCGATGAGAGCACATATTTCACAAACAGCTTGGATGTTACAGGAAATGGACAAACGTCTAGCGGATGGAGAGCCGGAAGCAGAAAATTGGCTTAACTTCGAACGATTTTACACGTATGACTTCAGCAAAGACTTCGAATAATTGAACATACTGTAATACTACGGACTTTCCAATATTGCTACTTGGTTCGAAAATACCAGTGAACTTTATAGATTTACTTGTTATTTTCTTATTGCGTACGCTTATTTCATTCCCGATAATTGCGATAGTTGCGCACGGAAAAAGACACTCGCTTTTCGCAGACGAACCTTCGAGCCTCCTGGGCCAACACGATGTTGGTCATGAAGGCGTTGCCTCAGGAGGAGGCGCCATTAACCTTCCTTCCTTTTTCACGCTTCGTGCGGGGGGCTCGCTGGTCCGTTCTTCCGCAGAAGTCTCACGTCTTTTTCCTCTATCTATTAATCAGAGTGTGTACCGCGCTGATGACAAAACATTTACAGATTGAAAAGGAAAAATGTATAAAAAATTAAAAAGGTTTCGGGAATGTTGGACATCCCCAAAACCTTTTGTATTCAAACAGCTGACACCTTTTCTAGTGTCAGCTGTTTTTATGCAAGTTAATTTTTTGCTGCTAATTTTTCAAGCATATCTTTTGTCATTGTATCTAGATCATATTTATACGTGAAGCCCCACTCTTCTTTGGCAGCTGTAGCATCAATTGAATCTGGCCAGCTATTTGCAATTGTTTGGCGAACTGGATCCACATCATAATCCATCGTAAACGTTGGAATTACTTTTTTTATAGATGCTGCAATTTGCTCTGGCTCGAAGCTCATTGCCGTAACATTAAATGCATTTCGATGAATAAGTTTAGAAGGATCTGCTTCCATTAAGTCTACAATTGCTTGAAGGGCATCTGGCATATACATCATATCCATATACGTTCCTTCCGCAATGTACGAAGTATACTTCCCTTCCGCTAAAGCTTTATAATAGATATCTACCGCATAATCCGTTGTTCCCCCACCAGGCAATGTCTCATTAGAAATCAATCCAGGAAAGCGAACTCCACGAGTATCTAATTCAAATTTTTGAAAGTAATAGTCACAAAGAAGTTCACCAGAAACCTTATTAACTCCGTACATAGTTGTCGGACGTTGAAGCGTATCTTGTGGTGTATTCTTTTTAGGTGTAGATGGTCCAAATGCTCCAATTGAGCTTGGTGTAAAAAATTGCATGTTTAATTCACGGGAAGCTTCTAATGCATTTACAAGTCCACCCATGTTTAAATTCCAAGCAAGTAAAGGTTTCGCTTCTGCAGTTGCTGATAAAAGAGCAGCCATATGCATCATCGTATCTGCACCAAAATCTTTGGCAATCTGATGCATTTTCTCTCCATCAGTCACATCCAAAAGTTCAAAAGGACCGCTTTCTGATACTTCTGATGAAATATTTCTAATATCCGTTGCCAGTACATTTTCAGTACCGTATTCTTTGCGAAGTTTTGTAATTAATTCAGAACCAATTTGCCCTAAAGCTCCGGTAACCATAATCTTTTTCATATCATTTTCTTCCTTTCGAAAACAAATGTGTTTTTGGAGAGAACATACTATATCAAAAAAACGTTGATTTAATGATGTTTTTAACTATTTTATTATACGATGTTCGTTGGTGGAACACAACTGTAGAGTTCACTAAGGATTTGATATATGATAAGTAAGAAGGAGTTTATCATGAAAATAAGTTATAAAATATCAGTTATTTTAATAGGAGTAGCCAGTACTATTGTAATGCTCGGATTTAATTTGCCAATTTTGATCATTTATCCCAGTATACTTTTGTTATTCCTATTGATCTTATTCCTACCTCAGTTTTACACTGTATATAAATCCAATAATTTAAAACGGATTGAACGTTTTTTAGAAGAAAATAAACGAAAGCCCATTTTTGCTTATGTGCTTGCTATAAAAACTGGTGATACTGAAAAAATTATCGAAGCAATTCAAGCCATATTACATAAACATAAGAATCGCTATTTACAAGAAGTGTATAAGACGAATCTTGCATATTATGAAAATAACGTTTCGAAAATAGAACAACTGGCAAAGCAAATTAGCAAGGAACCCCTACGTACTTATAACATTGCCTATGTAGAAGTATTAAAGGGAAATTTTGAGGATGCAAGGAGATTAAAAGAAAACCTGCCGACTGGTTGGATGCCATATGCGATTGAAGCAATTATCGCTAATGAACAAGGGGATATTGAAGCATTTCAAAATGAAGCTAAGAACAGCATTGAACATGCTAGAGGAATTCAGAAGTTTAGCCTACTTTATTCATTTGAACATATGGAAAGAAATATTAAGTAAGAAAAAAGCAGCCGAATTTGGCTGCTTTTTGTTTTGTTAATTATCCCCCTACCTCATGTGTTTTTTCTTATCCTTCACTACCATAAATAACTGTAAGATTCGGATGCTTTAACAATTGACTCGCTGGAAAATCCTCTGTAATTTTACCGCCACGTAACTGTTTTATACTATTTACTTTTTTATCTCCGAAGGCTATTAGTACAATTTCTTTGGCATTCATAATCGATTGAATACCCATAGTAATTGCTTGTGTTGGTACATCTTCTAAACTTTCAAAGTATCGAGCATTTTCGATGCGTGTAGATTCTGTCAGATTTACAATATTAGTTAGAGATTCGAATGAAGTTCCAGGCTCATTAAAGGCTATATGACCATTTACGCCTATTCCTAATAGCTGTATGTCAATACCACCTGCTTCCTCAATGCTTTTATCGTATCTCAAACATTCTTCTTTCAAATCAATTGCATTACCATCCGGCAGATGGTAGCTTTCTTTTGGAATATTCACATGCCGAAAAAGATTTTCTACCATATAGGAATAGTAGCTAGCAGGACTATTAAAAGGTATGCCAATATATTCATCCAAGTTAAAAGACCTCACTTGGTCTAATGAGATTTCCCCTTCTTGATAGCTTTTCACCATCTCTTTATAAAAACCAACTGGGCTACCACCAGTTGCAAATCCTAATACACTGTTAGGTTTATATTGTAATTGCTTAACAAATATCGAGCACGCGACCTTACTCATTTCTTCATAAGAGCTCACTTTCATCCACTTTATCGCTTTCTGTTCAATCATTTAGCTCGTAAACCTTTCTTTTATGAATTTGCAGAGTATACTAATTCACCTTTACAAAATGTATATATTACCTCAAACTCGTCATTTAAAAGGACAATATCTGCATCTTTACCAACTTTAATACTTCCTTTACGTTCAAAGATACCTAAACGATGTGCAGCATTGGAAGAGGACATTTTCACTAAATCTTCTACAGGTGGATGTACCAAACGATAGATTCTCTTTAATGCTTCATTCATTTTTAAAACGCTACCAGCGAGTACACCATTTTCCAATCTAGCTTCGTTTCCATTAATCGTTACCTCTTGATTTCCTAATGTATATTTACCATTTGGCATACCTTTCGCACGCATCGAATCAGTAATCAATATCATTCGATCTGGACCAATGATCTTATAAATAAGCTTTAGCATATCATCTGACAGGTGGACTCCATCTGCAATGACTTCACAAAAAAGATGTGCATTTAAAAGACCTGCACCAACAACACCAATTTCACGGTGGTGGAGTCCACTCATTGCGTTTCCATAATGTGTTAATTGAGTTAACCCATTCTCCATTGCCTCAGTGATATCCAACAATGTTGCTTTTGTATGGCCTGCTGAAACAATAATGCCGTTATCGGACAAATAACGAGTAACATCATAATTCGCATCTTTTTCAGGGGCCAATGTCACTATTTTCAAATGCTCCAACTGTTCTCCAAACCATTCTTTAATGGTGGACTTGGATGGATTACAAATATAATCTACTGGCTGTGCACCTGCAAACTCTTTATTAATAAAAGGTCCTTCTAAATGAAACCCGAGCATTTCAGCTCCCTTAGAATTTGAACGAACTTTCGTGTTTATCTCAATTGCTTTTTGAATAGATCCAGGTGCTTGCGTCATCGTTGTCACTAGGAAAGAGGTCGTCCCTTCTTTAGGTAAGTACTCTGCAACTCTCCTTGTAGCTTCCTCTTCACCATCCATGAAATCTGCTCCCATAGCACCGTGAATATGTATATCAATAAAACCTGGAAGTGCCAACAATGCCTGTCCATCCAACCTCTTACCCTGATAATATTGGTTAGGTTCCTTTGCAATTTGCACGATCTTTCCATTCCTAATTAATATTTCCCCATGGATTACTTGGCCATTTTCTAAAGCAATTCGAATATTTTGCACTAAAATCTCAGTCACATTATTCACCCACTTGACAATCGCTTTTGTATTGTTCGGCAAAATTCCTTACAAATACTGAACTAATTGGGACATTTCGAGAATTTAGTCCAGCAATGATTGCACCTCCAACTGGTGGAATCAGTGGCTTTTTAAATGTAACATTAATATTTGACTGCTTCGCTAACTCTTCAAATCTCGGAATAAACAATTCTACTTCTGAAAATACCCCACCCGATAAAACAACCATTGTTTCTTTCTCTTTTAAATTCATTTTGCTATGACAAGCTTTAATAGAAATAAATAAATTCTCACATGCTTTTTGAATGATTGCTTGTGCAATTTCGTCTTTATTTAAGGCTTCCTCTACTGCATATACACTTAATGGAGCAATAACCGACCTAGGATGAGCGTCTCCATACACTTTTTCTATTATGTCTGGAATAGAACTGACACCAAAGTGACTTTTCAATCTTTCCGTTAACGAAGTTGCTAATCCTCTCCCATCATACGCTTTAAAAACAGCCTTTGTTACCCCTATTCCTATGTCATAACCACTTCCCTCGTCATCAAATATGTATCCCCATCCCGCAGAACGAAACAATTCTTTTTGCTCGTTAATACCTACAGTTATAGCACCTGTCCCAGCGATTTGCACAATTCCTTCACTGCCTAATGTTCCCGAAAATAAGGCATTAACGGCATCATTTGCAATTAATACCTCGGTCTTTGATGGCAAGTATCGCTGAAGTATATTCTGTAGCACACTATCGTAGTTGCCTTCTCCTACTCCGGCCATACCAGCGTAACAACAGACTAACTCACTAAATACATTTGGATTTTGATTTTGAATATTAAGTAGTAAATCTCGTATCACTATCTCAAATTCTTGCTTTGACATGGCAGTTGGATTACTTCGTCCTGCTATTAGTTTACTGTAAATATTACCGTTTTCATCTGCAATAATAGCGGAAGTTTTCGTGCCTCCCCCATCAATTCCTAATACATACATACCACCATCTCCACTTCCCAATATCCTTTTCTTCTATTTCTATAAAAAAAAGGATGAACCAAAAAAGTCGTTTATTAACTACTTTTAGAGTCACCCTTTCTAGTTTTCATACATTTTCTTAAACTAACCGGAAACTTAGCCAAGGTAAAAGCTGGCATTAATTTAAATCAATTAACGAATTCTGCGCTTGGATAGCTGCTCCAAGTACAACACCTTGACTCCCTAAACTAGAATGGACTATGCGCAAGTTCTTTTTAATCGGCTCCCACATATACCTTTCACATTTTTCTTCAATTTGTTGTTTAATTTCGGGCATTTTATCAATTAAATTTCCGCTTAATATAATGCATTCCGGTTCGTATAAACACGCAAGATTACTAATAGCTAAAGCAATATAAGTCGCAGTACGATCCAAAATATTGAGTGCCCACGACTCCCCGTCTCTAAACGCCGTGAACACATCATCTATTGAAGAAACATCCTTCATCTTTTTTGCATCAGCAAGTATGGCACCCTCTGAAATATACGTACATAAGCAACCAAATTTTCCACAATTACATACGTTTCCATTTGGATCGATAACAGTGTGTCCTATTTCTCCAGCGTTATTAGATTCTCCACGATGAACTTCCCCATTCAGAAGAATTGCTGAACCAATACCTGAACCAATACCAACTAAAATGGTGCTTTTAGAATCCTTTGCTTTTCCTACAGTGTTTTCAGCAATAATTTTCATTTTTAATTCATTATCTATTACTACATTTAATGAAGTTAATTCACTTAAATCACGGCTAAGATGAACATTTCTCCATCTCAATTGCTCTGCAACTCTCACAATACCATTCTCATAATCAATAGAACCAGGTAACCCCACAGCTAATCCAATAATTTTATCCATGGGAATTGCATTTAGCTCGATAATACTTTTTACTTTACTGTCAATATTTTGAACTGTAACTTCATAAGGCTCTAAGGGATTTCTTTCATAGGTTTGCAAATTAATCATTTCACCTAGGTAATTTACAATACCAATTTTCAATACGGACTTATCCAATTCTACCCCGATTGTGAATAAAACATCTCCACAAACATCCAGTAAGACAGCCTTTCTCCCAACTCCTGAAGTAACTAATTTGGTTTCCTTTACAAACCCTTGTTCCTGCAACTCTCCAACAATTCGAGTGATAGATGTCGGACTCATCTTCGTTATTTTGGAAATTTCCATTCTAGAGATAGGCGCCATATTTTTGATTAAGTCTAATACGAATGTTTTATTTTGTTTCTTCATTAAAATTTGGTCTTGTTTTTCCATCATTTAACCTTCTTTTTAGGAAGATTAGCTTTTAACCAATCTATCCACGCATTATTTACATACCAAAAAACATGAATTATTTTTCTTTTCAATTAGTAATGGTATGCTAATTTCATCATAATGCACAACGAACTTTTAATCTATAAGGAGAAGCCTATACTGCATTTCTCACAGATAGGCTTCGTCTCTTTTCTAGAAAACTGACTTTGTTATAAAACTAGTGTTTAAACTGTTGAATATACTTCACTGCATCTGCAATGTCTTTAACAGGATCAATATTTACTTCTCGTTCAATCGTTAAGTAACCATCATAATTTATTTCTTTCAATGCATTAAAATAGTTTAGAAAATCCACTTTCCCATGTCCTAATGGCGTTTCTCTAAAGTATGCTCCAGAGGAAACCATTTCTGCAATTTTCTCATGGTCTACCCCTCCCCCATAACCTAAAAAGCCATAAACATCTTTTGGATCAACCGCTTTTATTTGAACTCCATCTTTTACATGTGTATGAACAATATAATCCTTTAGCAACTTTACCCCAGCTACTGGATCGTCTCCTGTCACCATTACCATATTAGCTGGATCAAAGTTAACAGAAACACCATTTGTGCTAAGACTGTCTAAAAACTGTTTTAGTCTGCTCGCTGTTTCGGGACCAGTTTCAATTGCAAAAAAAGCATCGAGACTTTTCGCATATACACCTAGTTCCTCGCATGCAATTTGCATTGCCTCGTAGATATTGCTATTTTGATTTTCAGGTATGATTCCAATATGAGTCGTAACTATATTTGTTCCCAAATCTACCGCTAAATCTAAAATACGCTTCGATTTTTCAACTTTTTCTTCATTGAGAACTGCATCCTGAAAGCCATGTCCTCCTAAATCTCCGCAAAGAGCTGAAATTTCTAATCCAATTGAATCAAGAAAATTTCTTAACTCTTTACGAGCTTGAGGGCTCATATTTTCCGGTGCCATTGTTCCATCTACTGCATAGATCTGAACACCATCTGCTCCTATTTCCTTCACTTTTTTCAAGCCATCATAAAGAGGCAACTTAAGACTATCTACAATTACACCAATCTTGTTGGATAATTTCACTTGTAAATCCATTACGGAAATGTCACCTCACACTTTTTTTCCGCAGCTTCATAAATGCCTTCCAAAATTTTCATGATCTCTACACCATCTTCAATTGGAGCGACTGATTTCTCTCCAGTTAAACAGCAATTTACAAAAGAATCAATTTCGCTTTGGAATGCATTTTCAAAGTCAAAAGATAAATTATCTATTTGTGGATGTATATTTAAAATCGTATTATTTTCTTCACTTACGATTACCAATTCAGGTTCTAATTCAGCTCCACCCTTTGTTCCAAAAAGCTTCACGCTAATATCATCCTTTTTGGCATGTAAAGTAAAGGATACATCCACTGACAAAGAAGCCCCATTTTCAAAAGTAATAAGTGCATTTGCTAAATCTTCTACTGTATTTTTTGATTTATCATAGTCAGCTGCTTTATAAAATCTTAAATTTTCAACATTCCCTCTATTACCTAAGTTATTATAAGTATTTCCCGAAATCGATTTTACTTTTGGTCGTCCCATTAAGTACCAACAAATATCTATTACGTGAACACCTAAATCAATAAGTGGACCGCCACCAGATCTTTCTTTATCAGCAAACCAGCCGCCAGGATTTCCTATACGTCTTAAGCAAGAGGCTTTTGCATAGTAAATTTCCCCCAGCTTATCAGTATCGATAAATGATTTTAAAACTTTAGTATTCGTTGCAAATCTTCTCACAAAGCCTACTTGAAAAACTTTTCCAGACTTTTCAACAGCTTCTTGAACCCTAAGTGCTTCTTCTACATTTAAAGACAAAGGTTTTTCAACAAGAACATGTTTTCCACCATTAAGAGCTGCGATAGAAATTTCTGCATGTGTATTGTTCCATGTACAAATACTTACTGCATCGATCTCTGGATCTTCAAATACTTCATTTAAACTTTGGTACACTTGAGGAATACCATATTGTTCCGCTTTTTGCGCAGCTCTTTCCGTCACATAATCAAAGACACCGTGAAGTGTAACCTCTGGATTATTTGCATATGACTTGAAATGAAAATCTGAGATTGATCCTGTTCCAATTATACAAACTTTTAGATTTTTCATTTTTAAATCCCCTTAATGCTTATAAATTTTTTTTAGTTTTTTACTTCGTTCCAGAATCTTCTTACGTTGTCCATCCCGATTTTCGAACCTACTTTACAATCTTCCATTCCTTCAAATTCAACTGTAAGATATCCATCATAACCAGAGTTTTTCACTAATTTCATCACTTCTCGAATATTAATGTCACCATGTCCTACAATAGCGCCGCGCAAATAGTTTTCATTCACCGTTCTAAACCATACCCCGTCACCTGGATTTTCATAGTAAGGTCGGATATAAAAGTCTTTAAAATGAACCGTTGCAGCATACTTCAAATTTTTCTTCACACCTACAAGTGGATCTTCATCGATACATAGGAAGTTTCCAACATCAAGAGTAGTTTTAAAGTTATCTCGATTCACCGCATGGATAACGCTTTGCACTCGATCGCTTGTTTGGACATTGAATCCATGATTTTCAATTGTAGTAGTAATTCCGAATTGAGTAGCATAGTCCGCAATTAATTGACTACCTTTCACCATTTTAGAGAAATGCTTCTCAAAATATTGAATTGTCATCTCTTCAGGTTGCAATGTAAAAGCCGTAACATCATGACGCATAATTTTGATGCCTAATCGATTCACTATATCCACATGTTGCTTTAAACGAGCTACTTCTTCATCAAACGCTTCTTCCGTTTCTTGTACGAAATTTGCTGGCAATGAATATGCAGATAATTCTATTCCAACAGATTCTGCTTTTGCTTTAATCTGATCAGCTAATTCCACATTATCAACAACCGTGAAGCCATAAGGAACAATTTCCATATGTTCCCCTCCATTGTCTGCGATCCATTGGATGACATCCAAAACTGTCATTGTCCCTTCTCTTAATTCTTTTACTAAGCTGTATGTACTTAAACCTACTTTCATTCTCTTCACCTCTTCAATTTAATATGTTGCATTTTAAAGCTACTAGTTTGATATATATGTTAAAATTTATGAGTTTATCAAATGACATGAAACGAAATGATCGTCTACTGCCACTTGAGTAACTTTAGGTTCCATCGTTTTGCACATTTCCATACTAACCGGGCAACGTGTATGGAAAGGACAACCTGTTGGAGGATTCATTGGGCTCGGCAAATCCCCTTTTAGGATAATTCGTTCTTTCCTTAACTTAGGATCTGGTATAGGCACTGAAGATAATAAGGCCTTTGTATAAGGATGTTGCGGATTAGAGAAAATCGCATCCTTTGGCCCTGATTCAACAATTGTTCCTAAATACATTACACCGATGTAATCACTAATATGCTCTACCACACTTAAGTCATGGGAGATAAATAAATACGTTATATTGTACTCATTTTGTAAATCCTTTAATAGATTTAATATTTGAGATTGGATAGAAACATCCAGTGCAGAGACAGGTTCATCCGCAATAATTAATCGTGGTTTCATAATAAGTGCACGAGCAATTCCAATACGTTGACGTTGACCTCCACTAAATTCATGCGCATATCGGTCCGCATGAGATTCATTTAAACCCACAACTTTTAAAATCTCAGAAACTAATCTTTCCTGCTCTTGTTTAGCTAGCTTAGTATGAATCAAAAGGGGTTCAGCGATAATATCTCGCACCTTCATCCTAGGATTTAAAGATGCATATGGATCTTGGAAAATCATTTGAACCTTTTGTCTCATTTCCTTTAGTTGTGACTCTTTCTTTTGAGATATTTCTTCACCATCTATCCAAATTTCACCTTCACTCGGTGTAAGTAAACGAGAGATCAGACGACCAGTTGTAGATTTTCCACAACCACTTTCCCCTACAAGACTATACGTTTTCCCTTCTGTAATTTCGAAGGTTACACCGCTAACAGCCTTTAGTAGTTTTTTCTTCTTTAAAATACCATTTGGAATCTCAAATGTTTTCTTAATCCCCTTTACCTTGAGAAGCGTATTAGACAATTGTTTCCCCCCTTTCATTATCGTAAAGCCAACAGCTACATAGCCTCTCGTTCTCTAGCCTGATACTTGTTGGTTCTTCCTTCAAACAAATTGGCATTACTTGTGTACATCTCGGCGCAAATTTACATCCTATCGGCATATTGCTAGGGTCTGGTACATTCCCTTTAATCGAATCTAATTTATCCCTTTTATCCCCAATTTTAGGTACAGAACCAATGAGTCCTCGAGTATATGGATGTTTTGGTTCTTCAAACAAATCAAATACATTCGCTTCTTCGACAACTCTTCCCGCATACATAACCACCACTCGATCACACATTTCAGCAACAATACCTAAATCATGTGTTATCAATAAAATAGACATTTTTTCTTGCTGTTGAAGCTGTTTCATCAATTCCAATATTTGCGCTTGAATCGTTACATCGAGCGCAGTTGTAGGTTCATCCGCTATTAGTAAATTAGGATTACAAGACATTGCCATAGCGATCATAACTCTTTGTCTCATCCCGCCTGATAATTGATGTGGATATTCATTGATGATTTCAGCTGGACGAGCAATCCCAACTTTCGTTAACATAGCAATCACGTGCTCTTTTGCCTGCTTACTGTTCAAATTCAAGTGAATTCGAATAGGTTCCATCAACTGCTCCCCTATTTTCATCACTGGATTTAAAGAAGTCATTGGTTCCTGGAATATCATTGCAATTTGTTTGCCACGCATTTTCCGCATTTCGTTGTCATTTAAACTTGTTAAATCCTTACCATTAAATTGAATATGCCCACCTGTAATTTCACCACTTGTTCCTTGAAATAGCCTCATGATAGAAAGGGATGTTAAACTCTTACCACACCCTGATTCACCTACTAAACCAATAACTTCCCCTTTGTTTATATGAAAATTCACACCGTGCAGGATTTTAACTTTTTGCTTATCTTTCGTAAATTCAGTTTGAAGCTGTTCAACTTGAAGTAGTTTTTCAGTCATCCTTTACTAACTCCCTTATTCGTTCTTTGTTTTAGGATCCAAGACATCACGTAATCCATCCCCAATGAGGTTGAATGCTAAAACTGTCAAAAAGATAGCGATACCAGGCATCATTACTACGTGTGAAGCTGTCCCTAAATAGTCACGCCCCATACTAAGCATTGCTCCCCAATCAGGTGTTTCCGGACTAGCCCCTAATCCTAGGAAACTTAAGCTCGATGCTGCTATTATAGCCCCACCAATTCGCATCGTTACAAAAACGATTAAACTACTAACTGTTTCAGGGAAAATATGTTTAAACATAATTCGTTTGTGTGGTGCCCCCATTGATTTTGCTGCTTCTACAAACGTATTTTCTTTGGCTACCAAAGTAGAGCCTCTTACTAATCTTGCAAACGAAGGGACACTAAACACAGAGACCGCTATAATTACGTTATTTAATCCTGGTCCTAAAATTGCAACTATCGCAATGGCTAATAGTAAGTCTGGAAATGCGAACATTACGTCACTAGTTCGCATAATAATTCGATCTAACCAACCACCAAAATACCCACTAATTACCCCTAAAACAGTACCTACAATAGCACCTAATAGAACAGATGACATACTTACACTTAATGTAATTCTAGTTCCCACTAATATTCGACTAAATATATCTCTACCATATTCATCCGTGCCTAAAAAATGTTCACTACTCGGACCTTGTAAAATCACATCATAATCTGGTTGATACGGGTCGTATGGAGCGATAGAAGGACCCAGAATCGCAACAATTATTAGTAATAAGATAAAAATACTTCCACAGAAAGCAGTCTTTTGACGCTTGAAGTTCATCCAAAATTCTCTAATAGGTGAGTACTGTTTTTTTGGAACTACTTGTTTCTTCTCACCTACTGCACTTGTAAATACCATAGTTACTCTCCTTTATGATTCATATTGGATTTTTGGATTTAGCAAACTATATAAAATATCAACCACTAAGTTCACCAAAATGAATTCAATTGAAAACAGCAATATTGCAGATTGAATAACAGGGTAATCTCTAAATGCTATCGAATCTATAAGTAAACGCCCCATTCCTGGAAAACTAAAAACAGTTTCTACAACAACCGATCCACCTAACAGGAAGCCAAATTGTAATCCAGCAATTGTTACAACAGGAATTAACGAGTTTCTTAACGCATGGTTTGTAAGTACACTATATTCTCTCAATCCTTTTGCTCGACCAGTTCGGATGTAGTCAGCTTTTAACGTTTCAAGTAAAGAAGATCTTGTAAAACGCGCAAGCATTGACATTATTCCTGCACCCAATGTTATGGAAGGCAAAACATAACTCTTCCATCCTTCTGCACCACCAGTTGGAAACCATCCTAGTTGTACAGAGAAGATTTGGATAAGAATTAAACCTAACCAAAATCCTGGTAATGAGATACCAGATACAGCTGTAACCATCCCTACATAATCTGGCCACTTATTTTTAAATACAGCAGATAGTGCTCCTATTATTAGACCAAGGACTAATGCCCAACCTAAGCTTATAAGTGTCAAATAGATGGAAGGCATAAATCTGTCTGCAAACATACTAGAAATCGGTAAACCAGTTTTTAATGAAGTTCCAAGATCCCCCTGCAATAAATTGCCCATAAATGTTATGTACTGCTTCCATATCGGCTGATCTAAGCCCATTTCGATACTCACACGTGTAACATCTTCAAGTGTTGCATCCTTTCCAGCCACTAAGCGAGCGGGATCACCTGGAATTAAGTGGATAAATAGAAAAGTTAAAATGGAAACAACTAAAATCAGTGGTATCATTTCCATAATTCTTTTTAAAATATATTGAAACACGAATTATTTCCCCTCTCTATAAAAGGTGGATAAAAGTAAATATTGTAAATCGATGAAATAAGTAACCGTAAGGATTTTAATAATAGTAGGGCGATTATATAATATCGCCCTATCTTAGTTGTAAGCCCTAATTATTTCTATTTCATCGTTTTATTTATAATTTGCATTACTTACATTTATTCCTCCACCAGTTTCAACATATATGCCCTCTACATCTGCACGTGTTCCAACAAGCAGTTCATCTACACCTAGGAAAATCCAAGGTGAGTCCTTGTAAACAGTGGATTGAATTTTTTCATACAACTCTTCTTGCTTACTAGTATCACCAGTAGAATTAGCTGCATCGATCCACTCATCCACATCTGTATTTTTGTAATAAGCGGTATTCGAACCGTTCGGAGGGAAAGATTCACTATGAAATAATGGTTTTGTAGCATTTGTTATATCAGAAGCATAAGCAGACCAGCTCACATACCACATTTGTAACTTTGTATCTTCTGGCGTTTGTGCGCCATAGATTTCATCTGACAGTGTCGCTTCTTCCATAGATTTAATCTCTACTTTTACCCCAATTTCTTTTAATTGTTGTTGAATAAATTGCATGCCTTTCATCGTATCGGAGTTTGTATTACCCCAAATTTCAGCAGTAAATCCATTTTCAAATCCTGCTTCTTTCAGTAGTTCTTTTGCTTTTTCAATGTTTTGCTCATATACACCTTGGTTAACATAATAAATTGTTTTACTAGGGATAATTGAGTCTAAAGGTAAACCAAAACCAGAGTTAACAACATTAATATATGCCTTTTTGTCTACCGCGTAATTTAGAGCTTGGCGAACACGAACATCATTAAACGGCTCTTTCATCGTATTAATAGATACATACCGAGCTATTGTTGAAGGAATCTTACTAACTACAACATCTTTATTTACTTCAAGTTCTTTAAGATTTTGCGCTGGCAATGGATAAATTACACTTGCCTCACCTGTTTTTAACATCGCAACGCGAGAACCATTTTCTGGAACTGGTTTATATGTTATTCTCTTTACACGTTCGCCTTTTTTCCAATAGTCATCAAATCTTTCAATTGTTAAGTGATCTCCTTGAACCCATTCTACAAATTTGAATGGACCAGTTCCTACTGGACTCTTTGGAATAGCACCACTGTTTTCTTTTATTAACTTTGGACTAATCATTTTAGCCGCGCCGAATCTAGTTAACATAGGACCATAAGGTTTCTCTATAGTAAACTTAATTTCGTAATCTCCTAAAATATCTATATTAGTTATTAAATTAAATCCTCTACTATTTAATCGTAAACTTTTATCATTCATAATTCTTTCAATGTTCACTTTAACTGCTTCCGCATTAAAATCTTCACCGTCGTGGAATTTAATCCCTTGATTCAACTTAAAGGTATATTCCAACGCATCATCACTAACGCTATACTCCTTAGCCAATACAGGTGTTATTAATCCATCTTTATCAAACCCCAATAAACCTTCCAACATTGCTGATTGAACTGAATTAGAATTTGTATCTCCAGTGTTATGTGGATCCATCGAAATAAAGTTTTCGTTTACTGCTATTACAATTTCTTTGTCTTTTGATGCTTTCCCTTTGCCACTATCTGTTTGCCCAGTCTCGCTACCTGCGTTTTTTTCATTTGAACAACCAGCAACTACTATTGAACAAATTAAAGCGAAAAATAGGAACTTCCAAAAATTAGCCTTTCTCATTTCAATATCCATCCCCTTGGTTCGTTTTATTTTTGTAAATCTATAAAATATTTTCGTATCTATACAAACTATAAATAGAAAATAATTTTAACCACCGTGTTAAAAATTACACGTATATAAACAGAAATACCCTTAAAAAAATTACTCATCACAATTAATTTCTCCAATGGTGAAATTAATTGAATAAAAAAATATTATTTGCAAACATAACTTTCTAGATTAATCTAAATTATTAATCAATTCGCAAGTATTTATGATAGATTACAGAAAATTCTGCTGACAGTCAATAAAAAAATATTTTTTTATTTTCATGGATGACAAAAGTGACTGTACCTCCTTTTCTTCAAGGACAGTATTTTGAATAGAACAATCCTTTGGATGCATAACGAGTGTTAATTTAACATCATAAAAAAAAAAACGCAGGGGTTTAAAGCCCCTGCGTTTTCTTGTGCGATTTAGTAACTAAAAGTACTTACGAGTTTATTATGAAATTACCCCAAGCTCTTTACCAACCTTCTCATAAATAGCTAATGCTTCATCTAGCATTTCTTTTGTATGAGCAGCTGTTGGCATGTTGCGTACGCGGCCTGTGCCTTTTGGGACGGTTGGGAAGACGATGGATTTTGCGTAGACGCCTTCTTCAAATAGTCGTTTGGAGAATTGTTGTGTTAGTTTTTCTTCTCCTATGATACATGGTGTGATTGGTGTTTCGGATGCGCCGATGTTGAAGCCGAGTTTGGATAGTCCAGCTTTCAAGTAGTCACCGTTCTCCCATAGTTTGTCATGTAATTCCGTAGAATCAATAATCATTTGAACTGCTGCAGTAATTGCTGCGACATCTCCAGGTGGCAATGCTGTAGAGAATAAAAACGGACGGGAACGAACTTTTAACCAGTCGATTAAATCTTTTTTCCCTGCAACGTATCCACCTACAACTCCGATTGCTTTAGAAAGCGTACCGATTTGGAAGTCGATTTCTTTTTCTAAACCGAAGTGCTTCACAGTCCCTTTTCCTTTACCAGTAACGCCTGAACCGTGTGCATCATCCACATAAGTGATTAGGTCGAATTCTTTTGCGATTTCTACGATTTCTGGAAGTTTTGCAATATCTCCATCCATAGAGAATACGCCATCTGTGATCACCATTACTTTATTGTATAATCCAGATTCTGTTGCTTGTTTTGCTTTTGCCCGTAAATCATCCATATCAGAGTGATTAAAAGGAATAATTTTGGCTTTAGAAAGTCGGCAACCGTCGATAATGGATGCGTGGTTTAATTGATCCGAAAGAATGGCATCGTTTTTATCCATTACAGCTGAAATTGCTGCCATATTACAATTGAAGCCAGATTGATAAGAGATAGCTGCTTCTGTTCCTTTGAACTCTGCAAGTTTGGCTTCTAATTTTACATGAAGATCCAGTGTACCATTAATTGTACGAACTGCTCCTGCTCCAACTCCATACTTGTCCACTGCTTCTTTTGCAATGCGTTTAAGTTCTGGGTTTGTCGCAAGCCCTAAATAGTTATTAGAAGATAGATTAATAAGTTCCGATCCACGGACATTTATCTTCGCTCCATTTGGTCCTTCTACAGGGTCAATTTCGTTATATAAGCCTTGGTCTTTCAATTCATCTAGGTTTTCTGTTAAAAAATTGTTTAATACGTTTGACAAGGTCATCTTCCTTTCAAGCGAAATATTCCCTTCTATCTTACCATGCCTAGCCGAAAAGACAAAAAAAAACCGCAGACAGTAGTCTGCCGCATTGTTTTGCATGAGAGAATTTCTGGTTAGTTGGAAAAATGCTCTCTTTATGCCGCTTTGAAGTAAAGATTGATAAAAATGGTTTTTTTATGATTTAGTCTACAGCCTTTATAAAAAGGTTTGATCATTTTTTAATACTAACTCCACATTAGTTAAATAATATTTTTTATCCAAGTCATCATTCGAATAACTTGGAATGGTTCAAACCAAGTGACTAAAAATAGAACAATGAATAAAGATGAAAGTGAGATATATTTTATACTTCCTTTTTCCCTTTTAGAGATAGCAATAAAACAAAAGACAGCCCCAATTAATAAAAAGATAGCTCCTAGAAGTATAATAGGTTCAACATAATCGTCTATTATCCAATTAAATGTAAAGAAAAGAAATCCTAAAAATATAAAGGCTATTGAGCTTTTACTTAAACGTTTCATATTACAAACACCCCTAAATCATTTTCTAATTATGACTATAAGTTTTCATGAAAAGTTCCAATTCTTGTTAAACTAGACTCCCCCATTAGTTGAACAAGAAAAATAGCCGTCTAAGCAGCAAAAACGGTGCATCACAGACTTGTCACTACTCTATACGAGTAACACTCATGGGAGATTAATCCTTCTCTGGTCATTGCAACAGTCTTGCCTTTATTCTAGGAAGAATGGAGTTGGTTCTTGATCTACCTATCAACTCAATATTAACATTCTGACTAATATTAGTTACTATTACAGTAGTAACTAATATAGAAAGAGTGACAATATGATATTTGATTTAGATCCACAGGTTATAACTATCCTTATATTACTTGGCTTTCTAGCCGCTTTTATTGATTCTATTGTTGGAGGTGGTGGTTTGATAGCATTACCAGCTCTTTTATTTGTAGGGTTAAATCCAACAGCTGCTGTTGCGACAAACAAACTCGCGGGTACGATGGGGTCATTAACTTCTACTATTTCATTTTATCGTTCTGGAAAACTCGATTTCCGATCTGTAGCAAAGTATTTCCCACTAGCGTTTATCGGGTCACTTATTGGAGCCTGGGCCGTTACATTAATTAGTCCAGATATATTAAAACCGTTAATGCTATTTATGCTTGCTGCTGTTGGCGTCTATACGATTTTCAAAAAGGATTGGGGAGGCATGCCCGCGATAAAAACACTCTCACCAGTTCGTATTTTCGGATTAATCCTCTTGCTATTAGCAATTGGCTTTTATGATGGTTTTTTAGGGCCAGGTACAGGTTCCTTTTTTATTTTTACTTTTTTAATGCTTGGCTTTGATTTTTTAAAGGCAGCAGGAAATGCAAAGTTCTTAAATTTGGGAAGTAATATGGCAGCACTTCTTATGTTTGTCTATTTAGACGAAATTCATTTTGTATATGGATTCATTATGGGGATTGCCCAAATTTTTGGAGCCATTGTTGGTACACAATTTGCAATCAAAAAAGGAAGTACCTTTGTCCGGAAACTATTCATTATCGTAACAATCACCCTACTTATAAAAAACACATATGACTATTTCTTCTCTAATTAATGTAGTCATATGTATTTTATTAGTTTTGTTAATATTTTTTACCAAATTAAGCATACGCTTCGCTAAAACTAATGAAAAATCATTAGCTTTTTTCTCCACTATTTGATGCACAATGGATCTCTTCGATGTTTATGGCAACGTACCCTCCGATGTCTCTTAGCGTCAAGAGAAGACTAACTGATTTATAAATGGAAGTTGCTGAATTCTAATAGATTACCAGCTAATTCATAAGACACTTAAATAAAAACCAATCCATAACATAAGCCAAATTCCTTAACGTACAGGTATTTGGCTATATTTATGTCGAAATTCGCTTAGCATCCAAAATTTCCGAAATGTTGCGGTATCCCAATAAGGGGTAGCGTCAGGAAAATGCAGACTTCCGACTATAAGGAAACTCCAATACTAAAAAGCCCAACTTCTCCGTAAAATAATAGAGAAATTAGGCTTTTCATTACTTCATTAAAGCGCCTGATTAAGAAATAAAACGGAAGTATTATTGGAAGGTTTATTTCACTATCCTACTCTTTAACTGTTTATATATAAAAAAAAATGGTCTACTGTATCAGTACATCGTTATTCAATTCTTGCGCCGGTTTAATTGAATAAGATAAACGAACCCATCTTTTTTGTAATTTAATTTTATTTAAGTGTTTCTTTAAATTCGTAATCGCCTTCTATTGTATTAATAATATTATATGATTCTTCTGCGATTGCTTTGTTAGAATGCTTATTCCAATTGTAAGTAATTAAAGCCTTCCATAAAGCCCATCCTCTTGCTCTGTTCCAAGTTTCTTGATCTATATTTAATGCATTTTTGAATATCTTTCTACTATTATCATCAAAAAAAGTCCATGCCATGGCAGCGTCACAAGAAGGGTCTCCTACGCCTAAAATTCCGAAATCAATAATGGCACAAAGCTCCCCATTTTTAACTAGAATATTACCAGGTGCTATATCGCCATGAACCCAAACTGGATTTTCTACCCACTTTGAATTTAATGCAAGTTCCCAAATTTCGTTCAATAATGGAGCGTTTAATGTATCTTTATTTTGTTCAATTGCATCTCTGGACTCTTGATCGTAAACGGCAATATCTCCTCCCCTATAAAAATTATGTTGCCCTGCTAAAGGGCCACCACTAGCATCTATAGATTGGAATTCAATTAAAAATGCTCCCAAGTCTCTTGCAAATTGGTTAGGATCATTAATATTTTCTAGAGTCAATGTCTCTCCCTCTAACCACTTGTTGACAGACCATGGGAATGGGAATTCCTCACTTGGGTTCCCTTTTGCTATAGGTATTGAAATTGGTAAAGAAAGATCTTTTGATAATTTTGGTAGCCATTTTTGCTCTTTCTCCACTTGAGGAACATAACATTTAGCACTTGGTAACCTTACACTCATATGGTCGCCTAAGTGAAACGTTCTATTGTCATTTCCGCTATTTTTAACAGGTCTGATTTCCAATTTTGACCATTCTGGGAATTGTTTATTTATTAATTTTCTAACTAAATCCTCGTTGATAGTATGCATTTAATACCCCTCTATCAGTTATTTATCAATCACCAAAAAATTAGTATCAGTATGAAGAAGGTAAGCCCTTTAAGGTAGCTGTAATAGCATGAGCAAATAAACTTTTACATTGGATTTATGCACACAGCCAATTAAAGTTATTAATAAGAGAATAGCATGGGAATAAAACAAACTTTTTCAATATGTCACTCCTTGCTAGCATACCTTTTCTATGAGTATGAGACATCACAATAATTTGCGGGTGTAATTTGCTTGGTCTTTAAAACGGAAAATCATTGCCGTTCTTGTCTTGGACAATTAGCTCATATTTCAGATTTTCTATCTTTGTTTTTACTTCTTCACTATCCAGGAACTCAGTAATTTCTTTTCGGATCTTGTTTACCGTCTCTTTAGTCTCTGCATCCGATGATTTCATTTTAGTTATGATGGTAATAGACACTTTTTCAGGCTTATAGGAATATCTAATGTCTTCTACCTGATACTCTTTTTTCAGGAAAAACTCTTCTTCAATGCTCCTTATGACGGGCATCCACTGAATCTTAAGTTCTTCTTCCGTAACGTCTCGAGTTATAACCTGTACTTGTTTCGGTGAACCATTTGCTTTCAAAAGTTCAATCGCGGCCTTGTAGATATCTACTTTCTTAGCTTCATCGGCAATCGGGATATACACATTGACTACAGGGTTATATGCGTTAACATTCATAATCGGGTATCCTGCTTCCTGCAAGTCCGACATTAACTTCTCGCCTAGTTCCTTCCTTAGTTTATCTATCTTTTTTAGCGCGGGAGATCCCTCATTCGTGTCAGAAACCATTAACTCGTAGTTATCATACCCTCTTTTTTCCAAAATTTCAGTCAAAATATTTAAAACTCTGTCTTTTTCTTGATTGACGTATTGTTCCGTTCCCTTCAGCCGTATGTCAAAGTGTGCCTTCTGTCCCGACATTCCCATGCCGATACCTGCTGGTTTATACCCTTCTTTCTCCAACGCTTCTGCAATTACTTCATGTATCGGTTTATGGAATACTTGTCCTAGATACGGGATTTTTGATACTACTTCCGCCATAGTTGGATTCAGGAATGCGGAACCCGTTAGGATCCCAAGACTGATAACCGCTGCAACCGCAAACTGGGATTTCCTCCAAGCTCTTTTTCTTCCTTTCGACTCTTCAAAATCCGCTCTCTTTTCTGACTCTTCCTTAATATTTTTGACAAATTCGTACATGGAAGATGGTGCCTGGATTTTTTCCATCTCTTCTTCGATTTCTTTCTTCAACGATTCATCGATCTTCATTGTGAATTCACCTCTATCAACTGATTTTCGATCAACCTTTTTTTTAGAGCATTCCTCGCCCTGCGAAGGTGGGATTTGACCGTCGAACTTTTCAGTCCCAGCAAGTCTGATATTTCTTGGATTGCTTGCTCTTGGTAATAGTAGAGGATGAGGACGTTCTGGTAGTCACTGTTATCAAGAGATGATATGCCCTTTTTAATCTCGTTTTCGGTTTCCTCTTTTAGCACACTTTCCATCACGTCATGTTTGTCTGTCAGCACATCGATTTCAAGTGGTGATTCCTTCAGGCGGTCATTCTTTCTCCAAGCATCGATTGAGCGGTGGGAGACCAGTTTATAGAACCAGGTGTTGAAATAGGTGATATCCTTTCCACTCATAATGTTCCGATATACCTCAATCAACGCATTTTGGACAACCTCTTCTGCCTGTTCCTTCGACTTGAGGATACTGAAACTAGTCCTATACCCCTTTTCAATCAAGGGGTTGACTAGTTGAGCGAAAGCTTCGTCCTCGCCGTTCCGGATCCGTGTCATCAGTGTTTCCTGGTCCATGAGGAAAACCCCCTTTTTTGTTTCTACCTTTTAGGCGAAGGTGAGGCTACTTAGGATGCACAATTTGAAAAAATAAAATGGAAAAGGAGTTGAATAGACGTCCAACTCTAGTAATGTTTAATTAAAAGCAGTGTTTTTAATATTCCTGTTTTTCCAAAAATTCAGATCCACTATTCATGAAGACTTTTGTTGAAATAAATAACCCTGGCTACTGATATATTAAATCCTATAAAAATAAGGTCAACCAGTTAAATCTGGTTAACCTTATAATACGAAGCACTCGTTAGTCCAACAACGATTTAGTCATTACACATCTTTTCGATAATCATTATTATTGTTTTTACTTATTATAAAAATATTGTGAAGTAAAACAACTTCTGATTATGCTAATTATTCAATATAACTTAATAATCGATCAAAAGAATTGATCTCGGCATATGGTTTTATTTCGGAATCATTCTTTATCATATGAGGATTGAACCATATGCCCTTTATATTTGCATTTTGACAACCACCAATATCCTTTTCTATGTCATCTCCAACGAATAATACCTCTTCCGGTTGCACATTAAGCTTATTTAATGCTAAATCAAATATGCGTTTGTCAGGTTTACTAAATCCCACTTCTTCAGAAATAATTATTATATCAAAACAACTATTTAAATTAGTGTTAATTATTTTGGTTTTTTGTCTATGAGTTGAGCCGTTTGTTATAATTCCAACTTTAACATACATTTTTATAGAATTTACTATATTTATAATATTTTGGTTTATAGAAAAACAATGAGGAAAATTATTATTCCAAAAATCTTGAATGTAATTGCGTGGCAATCTATATTTTGGTGGAAATTCATCAAATAATGATTCCAAAACTTTTATTTTATCATTATTGCCATAGCTACTTTTATCATATTCTTTAAATTTTTTAAGCATTTCGTTTTTTACTGAATGTTTAATATCCTCATAACACTTTTCTAAAATAATTAAAAACATCTTATCTACTGCCTGATCTCTATTAAGTAAGGTATCATCTAAATCAAATAGCATTGCTTTATAATCTCTCAAATAACTCCACAACCTTTCTCACATTTTATAAATAATCCCTAGTTCGCACCTTCAAACCAAGGAGCTTTTTCAATTACACTTTCAATATATAACTACATAATTAAAGATAGGTAAATAGTTATAAAATTTCATATTTTAAACTGAGTACAAATATCAATGAAAGAGGTAGAAGTATGGATCTATGGATAAATGTTCAAACTCTTATTTGGTTGTTTCCTATTTTATTTATTTTTCATGACTTCGAAGAAATTATTATGGTAGAAAATTGGCTAAATAAGAATAGGCACGAAGTTTATAAAAGATTACCCAAAAAATTAGCTGATCGAGTAGTTAAACAATTTTCCATGTCCACTGCACAATTTGCTTTTGCAGTATTAATTATATTTTTATTTGTTAGCATTTCTACAATTATGGCCAACCAATACTTAACTCACGGAGTATTTGCTAATATCTATCTTTTTACAGCAGTAACATTAACTTTTTTCATCCATGCATTTACCCATATTGAACAAGCAATATTTTTCCGTTCCATAACTCCAGGAGCGATAACGTCGTTAATAATCATACTTCCATACAGTTTAGTGTTATATAAAGCTTTGTTAGTAAGTGAAGTCATAACGTGGAAGATTATTATTATAAGTCTACCTTTTGGTTTTCTTATAATTCCTCTTGTTTTATTTGCTCATTGGTTAGGAAAAAAGGGTTATAAAGTCAATTAATTCTTAAAAGTCACCTTAAAATGACTTTTTAATTTAAAAAAATCAATAGATTTCATTCCTTATAATACGGTATTTTTCCTTATTAATTTCCTGCACCATTCAAATGCGATATAAAAAAGATTGGAATTTCGATATCTCTTGTTTAATTATGTGAAATTCTTCACTGCAAAAAATATTGCCTTAAAGTGCTAAATCATCAGCATCTGTATTTCATGAATTAGTGTTTCGATAAAAAATCAACCATTATGCCAAAAGATTCTTGTGCAGATTTTACATTATACTTTGAATTGTATGGGTCACTAAATCCATGTTCTCCATGAATTTTATGTATCTCGATATTCTTTTTTTCTAAGTATGGAATTAATTCGTCGACATTAAATGATTTCTCACTTTCAGGAAAGAAAAGCATTGTTGAACATAAAGGTTCAATCTCTAGATAGTTTCTAATTCGCGAACCATAGTAGCCAACAATTCCATCGATATCATTTTCTTCACTACATAACCATGCAGTGGTTGCCCCAACACTAAATCCAACAATAAAGACTTTTTCATATTGATCTTTAATATCTTGCAATACTCGTTTAATTTTATCTGCCGCATTAATAAACCCGATATTCTCCATAAAATTTCGATAAGCAATTTCTTCAAATGAATATTCAAAAGGTCCTACTTTTTCTAATAAGTTGGGACAAATAACATCAAAGCCTCTTTCTGATAATGAATGGCAAAATTTATTCATATGCTGGTTAACCCCATAAATTTCATGTACTACTATGATTAATTTGTTTGAGTTACTTTGTATGTTTATCAAATTAAACCTCCAATTAAATCAAAACTTTCTTCTAATAATACATAACTAAATGAATAATACTTCTTCAACTAACTTGCCCGTCAGCACAATAAGAAACTATTTATTGCTCTTCAACTCCTGCCCCCTTTTATTAAAGAAGAAAGGAGATGTTTCTTACCACAATATGCTTTTCCTATTCTGGAATGTTATTTAGAAATTAAATATCTAATCCTCCCAGTAAAAAATTGCATCCATCACTAAATACTCTTTAGGTTTACGATAGATTGTTGGTATTTTCGTTTGAATTGATAATGGTTGCTTCAATTTTTCATCTTCTAATAGTTCATACTTAAACTCTTTTAACGCTTGTTTCAATTGTTCTGCAATTAATTTAAATTTCTCATTTAAAACTAATCGATTTGAACCATCAAGTATAGTACCATATAACCCACCAACTACCTCCTTTGTCTCAATACAAACTTTTTTATATCTGTCATCTTCGCCCATGATTGCTACAGGTGCTAGCCGACAAATATCAATAATAATTCCATTTGTCTTAATCTCTTGAAATCCATACTTTTCTTCAACAACTGTAACATCTTCTTTTCGATAACAAAAAAATTCAATAAAGGAAGCGTATCCACTTCCAAAATGATTCCACTCTGCTTCACACACTAAATTAGGTATACGGTTTATTCTATAAAATAACCGTCTGATATGTGCTTCAATTTCTTGCTCATTATTTGTATTATAAGGAAACTTGTCCCCAACAATTCTTCCTTCAATTAAGGCTTGTAATTGTTCATTAGAAAACACACGAAACACCTCTCCATTTTTCTTCACCATGACATTACATTCAGTTCTTCCATTAATACCGCACATTATTTTTTAATACGTTTAAGGTGAATAAACGTTTCAAATTTTATCCAATTAACTTCTTAGAATTTATAAAAATTAAATGAACTTAGGTGCTTCCTCTAAGCCTGTTAACTTTCATACGCCATAACGTATCATGGATTTTCATATTAGACCATTACCAGAGAGATGTGACCATCATCTATTTATCCAGCATTTTCGCCAGTTCTTAATACTATTCCAAGCGATTGTATTCCTTGTAGGTGCAATAAGTGCTTTCAGACTATACAAAAAAGATTTCAATTAAAACTTTATAAAAAAAAGATCGAGTCCTTTAAGGAATCGATCTTTTACTTTTAATGTTCGTTTATCTTAGATGATTTTTTCTAACTTCTTTGTTCAACTATGGCACCCTTTAGTTTAATAATAGAAATTAGTTTTGTAGCAAGTCTCATATTGGGCTTTCATTAACTAAATTTGATTTGCTAAGTTAGCTGTAAATAACTAACTATAGAGTTGGGCTTTATAATTCAATCTATTTACTATTTAACTTCTTTACCCATTCACTATCATCCCAAATATTAGGATTATCAATCGTTAGATTTTCTCCACGTACCAAGAAATCATAACTATCTTTTGCACCAGTATACCAATCAACAATGACTAACTTGCCGTTTGCATTACGTACGAGAAATTCAGTGACTTCACCATAACTACCTACAGTCTTTTTAATTTCCGCAGGTAATTTTAAATAGAGAAAACCGCCATCCATATCATCAGTATACTCCACTTCCCAAGTGCTAATCTCAATATTTTGCACCTTTTCATTAAATTTTCCATACACGTCATATTTGGATTGAATTTTCTTTTGTGTATACTGTCTAAGGTTTTCGTTATCGATAAATGTACCCAATTCAATATCCGAGCCGTTCCAGACCGCCTTATAATAGTCAGACAGCGCTCTCACACATATTTCATAAGCCGTTACAGAATCCTGAATAGATAGTTCCCCTTCATTATTAGCTAAATATTCGTAGGAATCCTGTAATACATTCTCTTCTGTGCTGCTATCTCCCGAGACTACAGGTGTATTTTGATTTGTACTTTCATCAATTTCAGCGGAAGTATTATAATCTTTTTTATCATTATCACTACAGCCAACTAATATTAATACCAGCATAAGAGTAAAAATAGTAAATTCGATATTTTTATAGAATATTGTTCACCCCTTTATGGATTTAGTGGTCATTTCATAAAAAAAAGTAACAAAAAAGAGTTGCCTAAGCATTCATATTTCACTAAAGCACCCTTTAGTGAAAAACGTCTCTACATTCCTTTTCCCATTAGACTCAAAAATCAATTGTTAAAATCATTGACCCAATAGAAATTAGGCACATTATTACAAATTGATTAAAAGTAATCTTTTTTAATTTACCTTTTCTATTCTGACTGTATAAAAATTCGGCTAGTTGAACAAGAATAAATAACTATATTATCAGCTCCTTGTATCACTAAAGCACCCGGTTAGTTTAATAAGAAAGCATTTTAGCTTATTAGAATAGAAGTAATAAAAATATTTTTATTCGTTAAAAGCCCAGACTTTAAATTCTGTATCTTGTTCTTGTAGATGCCAACCTGACTTGTAATAGTATTCATTAAATTTTGATTCGAACGGACATAACGCAAGGATTGGTAAGTCATTTATAGTTTTTAACATCTTTTTTAACAGCCCTTGTCCACGATAGTCCTCATTTATAGCAAATTGATATAATGATATGCTATTGGTTGTTTTTTTTCTGTAAAATCGAAAAGCTCCTACTACTTGTCCATCGACTATCCCCACTATCATTTGTTTTCTTCTTATAGCTGCTTTAATTCCGAGAGGGCATAAAAACTCTTTAGAATAAATTCCGCTGTTATTACAATCTAAATTGTTTTTGAAGAAAGACACGATTTGAGGTGCGTATGTTGTATCGGCTAATGCTATCTGCATCTATCTCACCCCATTATCAAAACTGACGTTTTTTAAGACATAAATGATTTATATATTTCTCCTATAATCCCCTCCATTTGATGAACACCTAACTCTGCATTTGTCATTATGACTGCACCTTTCTCTAAATTTGGAAAAGCCGCCAACATACATTGAAAGCCTACTCCCCAGCCTAGTGATGTAATTTCAAGTTCTTTTTCCGATCCCTCTAAAAATACACCAAGCCCAGTCCACGCCTTTCCTCCCTGTGGTGTTATCATTTCTTTTGCTAAACTTGTAGAAATTCCAATCTTACTATCTCCTTTTAATGCATTCATTAATTCAATGACCAATTGAGCTATATCAAAAGAAGTTGTCCATAGCCCAGAAGCAGCGGGGTAAGGATATATAGGATATTTTCCTTCTACTAATTCGCCGTATTTGTTATGACCACAAGAAAAATCATCTCTTTTCGTTTCTGAGATTATCGTATCTAATGTACTGTTTTCCATTTTTAATGGTTCAAATATTTGTTCGGTCATAACTTGCCTAAACGATTTTTCAGTAATATCTTCTATCAATTGCTGAATGATACAAAAACCTGCATCTGAATAGTGAAATTGACTCACAGGTTCATATTTCACTTCAATTGGATAATTACAATAAGGTGTTTTCCCATTTAATAATTCAACTATTGAGGGCATACCTAACATCGAATTAAGATCAGCAAAACTATTTTCGGGGTCTATAATTCCAGATTGATGACTAAGTAAGTTTCGTAATGTAACTCTTTTATTTTTAGTTAATTCAGTATCAGGTACTTTCCACGATACAAGCCTTTTGTTTACATCCTCATCTAAATCAAGAAGACCTTGTTCCGTTAATTCCAAAACTAGCATTCCTGTTAGGAATTTACTGATTGAACAAGCACTAAAAATAGAATTTCTATTTACATTTTTAGTAGTTCCTGCCTCTAGCAAACCAAAGTTAACTGTATTTTTGATTTGACCATTTTCAATTAATGTAACGCTTAAACCTGACACATTATAATGCTTCATACGCTCTTCAATGTTAATATTCTTCATTTCCATATTAATCCTCCTATTTAAGTTTCCATAAGAGTATATTAACACGAATGTATGTTCTTTGTTAATTTTTAGGAAATATTTATTTTATTCAACTAACCTACTCTGTTAGTACGATAACTTCTACAGAAAAAGCGTTAATCCTTTTTTGGGGGATCAACGCCTATGTTACTTCAATATATTAAAAGTAAGCATTTTTTTGGTAGCTCATATTCAACTAATGCCTCTGTTAGTTGAACAAGTACTCACATTTCCAATCAGGATATTCTTCATTGTGTAGGTAAAGAAACTCTTTCATTGTTTTTGCATCTGAAGGCAAGTTTTTTTCAAATTCTAACCATCCAATAAGCACAAGTTTATCTGGCATACTAATAAGCCCTGTTATTGCATCCCAATTTTCTCCATAGAAGTCAGGGAACTCAAGCTTTTCTTTAAGAAGCAAATGTAATTGATTTGCAGTTTGGATATTACTTATGTCAATAGTTACTATTGATTCACGTTCATTACTCATTTAAAGCACCCCGATTAAATTATTCACCTTATATTTTATCATTCTTATCTAAAGTATCCTTTTTCCTTCTTGAACTAAACTGCATCTTTAATCAAAAAGCACCTCGACTACGCTGCCCAGTTAGTTTAATAAAAAAAAGGAGCTGCCTAAGCAAATCCTTTCTCTTTTACTAAAGCACCAAGTTAGCCATCCATGAAGAGTAAAATCGCCGCAGCATAACAATGGATACCCCCGTCTATTCTGTTTCTATTGTCGCGAAGAAGGATACACTATTGTATTGTGATATAGAACCCACCCGCACCAATCTTGCCTTGCACCTAGAAGTTCAACAAGAAATACTTAATTGTATACTATCGTTGGATTATTAAGGACATTGTTTTGAATAATAGCATTCGCATGAACTTGAGGTGAATGTTGTTCTAAATAGAGTTTAGAAGCTGCATGATACCTTTTCAAGAAAATTTCTTCAGCCTTTTCAAAGCTTCCAAATGCTCGTTCTTCCCGTTTGGCACCTCGCATTCTTGCTATTTTAAAGTCACTATCAACGAATATTTTATAATCAAACAGGTCACTTAAATCTTGTTTGAATAAGAATGTCCCATCTACAATGAGAATCATATCCTTAGTTGCTACTTTTTCTACTTTATTAACATACTCATCCTTTTCTAAATCTAAGGAGATTGTTTGGTAGTAAAGGTTTCCGTTTGGTCCTAAAGGAACTAAAAGTTTTTCCTTAAATGACTGGTAATCATGAGCATCCTCGTAATAACCAATAGCAGATTCCTTTCCCTGTCTGTAACGAATTTTTCTTGGGTTATGAAAATTATCTATACTTGTTCTAATTACATCCTTTCCACTACTAATAAGTGCCTCAGCGAGCTCATTTGCGAGTGTTGTTTTTCCAGATGCTGTTATCCCGCTAATCCCTACTCTAACAGGATGATTTAAACTTAAATCCAGTATTTTATTAGCTAAATCAGATATAATTTTGCTCCGTTGCATACAACAATTTCCTCCCGTGTTGTCTTTCTTGTAAGTACTATTTCTATCAATAAATAAGATAAACCTTCTTTAATAATACTGCACCATTTGTACAATAAGTTCGATAAAAATGGCGCTTCAGCTTCTTTAATCAACACCCTTGCTCTGTTCATAAGAAAAACCAGGCAAAAAGATGCCCGGTCCTTTTAAGAAGAGTAGCATCTCCTATTCAGTAACGATTACAGGATAGCACCTCTTCTTGTTAGGTACTACTCACTTAATGGATTGTAGTGAAAGGTGGCGATTCCAGTCGGAGGCCAACAGGATGTTGGTCACGAAGGCGTTGCCACACGATGTGGCGCTCTTAGCCTCCCCGCGTAACTCGTCCACCTGAAACGGAAATCCGCGGTATTATCTAATTCTTTAAAGTACTATGAACACTTGTTTCGTAGGACGATAACGCATATACTTTCTTATCCAAGGGAGCCAATAGCTAAAAAAAAAGCTTTTTCTGAACCTCTTTTATTATGCCATTTTACTGATTTAAGAAAGTTTATAATTTTTATGGGAGTAAAAAAAGAACTCTAACTATTCTTCATATTGCACTTGAGATAACAAACAAAAACAGCTTATGATTATGTAATCAATAAGCTGTTTTATCCAACTTTATAATAAATGATCAATCTTTTTTACAAAACTTCACTTTATTTTTTTGTTAAAAAGTAGCTTTATTTGCAACAATTCATACTATCGTTTCTACCATTCTATTATGCAATGAACTCCATTTATTTTCATCTATTGCTGAATCGTACATCATTTTAATCATTTTTAAATCGCCTGCATACGTACAGAGATAGTCTTGCGCAATTTCCATTTCTGAAGAATACTTTTGTTGCACTTCTGTTAGTTTTTCTTCGTCCAAAAGCGATTGATCTATATAAGGAAAGAAATCAACTATTTCATCCCCTTCTCGTTCTGGTTCGTATACATGTGGACTTGTTGCGTCCACTATGCATAATTGCAATTCAGGAACGACAACACCGTCCACACTATTTGCATCCAGTCCACACCAAATTAAACGAACATCTAAACCATGCAATTTAGCTTCTTCTCCAAACTTCTTCATAAAAGAAGACTTTCCGCTCCCTGGTAGGCCTTTAATAAATAGTCTAGATTTCAAGTTTTTAGAGATCGAATTTAATGTATCTTTTGCTCCGAGTGGAGTAAGCGATCCCATTAGTCGATGTGTCACTTTTGGATTTTTTTGAAGTGCAACATTACCGATAGCTTTCTTGTTTAATTGTTCCAATAAAGCATTTATCCCTTCCCAATTCACAGCTGGTTGGATGAGTTGCTCCCATTCATCATGTATAACTTTTGCACGAGTAAGTGCTTGTAGTCCCTTTGTTAACCAAACATCATTCACAATTTGCTTATCACGAATGAGGGGACCAATTTCTCTAAGTTTACTTTCATCATATGCATCGTAATATGGAACCCACTCATGTCCCGCACCATAATAGGATGGATCTATTGCATCCGTTTGGATATAGAGCGTTTTAGTGTCCTTAATATATACGCCCTCTAATACTTCTTCATGAAGAGGATCATAAAACCATTCCATGTTTTTTCCTCTACGAATTCCTGCATATCCTATTTCTTTTAATGTATCAGTTAGTCGGTAGGAAGTAGGTCCCTTGAAAAAGTAAACTTTTTTGGCTTCTTGAATGATTTCTTTATAGAAACTTTTAACGCCTTGTCCCGTGAATGATTTGCCCATATAGTGCGTAATTGTTCCGTTCAAATTGCCATCCTTTCTATCTTTCATTCAATGAATAATATATGTAAAATGACTAGATAATATGAAAAAAGCGCTGAAAATCATTCCTGATTTTCGGCGCTTTCTTTTATGTAAGGTAATGTGTAGCCGCAAATTTGAAATAAAATTTTTTGAGACATCGGCAATGTATAGTGAACTAGCTGACCTAATAATATTGCGATAATAACCGTCCCCAAGCCTACTGGTCCTCCAAGAGCCCAACCAACGAGGGCAACTAGAACTTCTAGAGATGTACGTACTGTTTTTATGCTCCATCCCGTTTTTTTCATGATTAATAACATAAGTGAATCGCGAGGTCCTGCTCCAACATTTGGCGAAACATATACACCTACACCAATACCCGTTACAACTACACCTAGTATGAAGATGATTAGTTGCCCTATATAGCTGTTTACGTCAGGCAAGAGCCAGTTAAACATATCAATAAATGAGCCAATGAAGAGTATGTTGAGCCAAGTACCAAGTTGCGGAAACTTTTTCGTTCCGATCATCGTGAGAACTACAATAAGTATTCCCGTTAAAATAGCCCATGTTCCAATTGACAAACCCAAATGTTTAAACAAACCTACATGAAAAACATCCCATGGTCCAATTCCAAATCTTTGCCCTTTGATCGTCATAGAAATACCTAATGCCATTAATATGACTCCACCTACAAAAAATATCCAGCGCCAAACAAATTCCTTTTTCATAAAAATCCTACTTTCTATTCCCGTAAAAAAACCATTCACAACATGGTTGGAATGGAATAAATACTATTCATTTAATTATAACTTCTTAGAGTTAAAAAGCTATTCATTTTTAGGCTTAATAATTTCAGCAAGTTTACCATTTGTCATCATAAGTAACTCTGGAACAGCAAGCCTTACTTGAAGTCCTATTTTTCCTCCACTCACAATTATATAATCAAGTTTTTGTGAATTTGCATCTACTATCGTTGGAAATAACTTTTTCATTCCTATGGGAGAGCACCCTCCGCGGATGTAGCCAGTAGTTGGGAGTAAATCTTTTAGTGGTAGCAATTCTACTTTTTTCTCAGCAACTACTTTTGCGACTGCCTTTAAATCTAATTCCTTATCCACCGGGATAATACATACGAAGAATTTGTTTGATCCGGCTGTAACAAGTAAAGTTTTATACACAACAAAAACAGGGTGACCTATTTTGTTAGCTACAGTTACCCCATCTACTTGGTCCCCCGACAACTCGTATTCAATTAAATCAAAGGGTATTTTTTGCTGCTCTAATATTCTAACAGCATTTGTTTTTTGCTTTTTCATTGTTTCTCCTAAGCTATTCGGAAGAAGCTATTCTGTTGGCTAGCAAAACCATATCGCATTAAATTTACTTGATATGAGTATTTCGCAATCGCCTGTTCTTTTAATCTTTTTTTCTGTAAGTTCTCCAAATCCTCTTTCAACTCTTTTGGAGATTGAAAATCAGATAAAATGGAGCGATTAAAAACAGCTGCTTCGTCCTCTTTTTGTTTTTTAACTTCCAATTTAATTTGCCGATTAGCTTCTTGATTTAACGTAATTTGCGACTGATTTTGCTGAATTTTAGCTGTAGCACTAGCAGCAACATGTAAATCTTGCGGAGTTGGTTCAGCTGGAGCTAGAGCTGAACTTCTCACTTTTTCTAAAAGCTCAATCGTTTTTTCAGGTGTCGGTCCCTCAATTGTTTGCACTGGGGTGCTAGGTCCTTTGATAGGTCTATTGTTCGCACCTTCTAATTGCTGAAATTCTTTTATAGCAGCACTTACTTCAGGCGTTTCTTCCTCTCGTTCTTTATTGCCTAATAAGAGATTTTCTAATTCAGATAAAGTAGAGACTTTCGGCTGAAAATATTTTGCATGCTTTCGATATGCTTCGCCAGCGTCTTTCCGTTGCATCGCTCGTTTTCTTTCATCCAAGCTAGTAATCTGATTTAAAATACCATTACTAGAAGCCTTTATTAGCGTCATACGAATCCCCTCGTTCCACATAATTTCCCTTTATAACATTTTAACACTTTATCAGAATAATCAAACTCACAATAGTCATGTAAATAGATGCACCAATATTAGGTAAAAGGTCATGTATGTGAAATTTAATAAGGAACGCTAATTTTCATCGTATTTTCATATTCAAGGTCTATCCTTAATAGTAGAAATCATATTGTTTTGGTTTCAATTACGAAATTGTTAGTTGTGAAAGGAGAAACACTATGAACTATCATATATTTCAACAAATAAATGGATTGGCTGGACACTCAAAATTATTAGATAATATTATGATAACGTTATCTGATAGTTTACCTTATATAGCAGTAGCCATCATTTTGTATCTTTGGTTTATAGGAAACAAGCAACAAGGTATCGAAAAAAGGTATACAGCTATTTATACTATTTTTTCTTCTGCTATTGCATTAGTTGTAAATGCGATTATACATTTGGCTTATTACCACCCACGTCCATTTGTTACACATCATGTTCAGCAATTAGTACCACATACTGTAGATTCCTCTTTTGTAAGTGATCACGCAGTTTTAGTTTTCGCAATCGCATGGACATTCATTATGCGAAATGAGAGGTTTAAATATCCGATATTAATATGGGCAATAGTTGTTGGACTTTCACGTATATATGTTGGCGTACATTATCCATTTGACGTGATAGGCAGTGCGTTACTTTCATGTGCAACAAGCGGTATCGTTTTGTATTTTTCAGCGAAACTGGAACCACTTGTACAGTTATTGTTTCGCCTTTACAATCAGTTGATTAAGTTGAAACAACTACTTCCTAAACACTAAGAATATGGAATACAAAAAATCACACATTAAAAATGCACCTTGATATGCAATTCAAGGTGCATTTTTCTATAGAAATAATTATTATGGGTTAATGGGTGATAGCTCATCCTCTGTTACCCACTTATGATTTTTCACTTCTTCACCACCGTTAGTTGGAGTGTAATCGATCATATATACAGTAGTTTTTTCTGCTGATATAATTTCTGCAGTTGCACCCTTCATCCCTTTCATATGATCTGCCTCTATCGTGACCTCAGTTCCTGGTTTTAATGTTTTGTCACCTGCATCTTTTATCTCATCTTGAGTAACCCATTTATGATTTTCCACCTTATCCCCACCAGTTGTCGGCATATAGGAAATGACATAAGCTGTAGTATCGTAGGATCCTACAATGGTCGCTTCAGCACCGTTCATACCTTGCATATGATCTGCTTCAATAATAACCTTGCTTCCTACTTTATAAGTAGGATTTCCAGCCACTTTCATCCCTTCTGGAATTTCACTTGAACTGGAATGATTCATGTCGGAATGCTTCTCCACTTTTGACCCCTCTTTGTCATTTGCACATGCAGATAAGACAAGTATTGAAAGTAGAGAAACAATCACTACAGCTATAACTTTTTTCATTTTTATCCTCCTTGTTAATCTATTTCAATAAATAAATTCCCATCTACAAATAAAATTAAACTTAGACATTTTCTATACTTGCTCATCCATTTTAACTCGTTGTAATCGTAAAGCATTCAACACAACTGATACAGAGCTGAATGCCATTGCCGCTCCCGCTACCCAAGGTGCTAGTAAACCAAAAGCTGCAATTGGAATGCCTAAAGCGTTATAAGCAAAAGCCCAGAAAATATTTTGCTTAATATTTCTCATTGTTTTATGACTCATAATGATTGCATCTGCAATACTATTTAAATCTCCTCGAATTAGTGTGATATCAGCAGCTTCCATCGCTACATCCGTTCCTGTTCCAATTGCCATGCCTATATCAGCGACTGCAAGCGCAGGTGCATCATTAATTCCATCACCTACCATCGCTACCTTTTTACCAGTAACTTGAAGTTTCTTCACCTCTTCTGCTTTCCCTTCTGGAAGTACTTCTGCAATAATGAGGTCAATTCCTACCTCTTTACCTATAGCAGTAGCGGTACGCCAGTTGTCTCCTGTCATCATAATGACTTGAATGTCCATTTCTTTTAGTCGTTTAATTGCTTTTTTAGATGTTTCTTTAATCGTATCTGCTACGGCTATGATGCCTGCGTATTGACCATCAATACTAGCTAACATGGCGGTTTTCCCACTAGTCTCTAAATCCTCCAACACATTAAATACATCGGAAATATCCACCTCATACTGATTCATCAGTTTTCTGGTTCCTACTAGGATTTCTCTTCGATTAACGGTCGCTTTAACTCCATATCCTGGAATAGCAACAAAAGCTCCAATGTTTTGGAGTCGTATCCCTCGTTCTAGAATTCCCTGAACAATTGCTTCGGCAAGTGGATGCTCTGATTGTTTTTCAGCTGAACCGATTAAAGAAAGAAATTCCTCTTCTTCTACACCTTTTGCCGTAATTACATCTGTTAATACAGGCTTACCATTTGTAACAGTCCCTGTTTTATCTACAATAACCGTATCAAGATGGTGAGTAGTTTCAAGATGTTCGCCACCTTTAAACAGTATCCCAAACTCAGCTGCACGCCCGGATCCAGCCATGATTGAAGTAGGCGTTGCCAAACCCAGAGCACATGGGCAAGCTATAACAAGAACAGCAATCAAAGCTTCTAATGCCGGGGTAATCTCTCCAGGATAGACCCAAATAATCCATATTAGAAAGGTGATAATTGCAATACCGATTACAATCGGTACGAATATACCTGATATTTTATCAGCAAGTCTTTGGATGGGAGCTTTTGAGCCTTGTGCATCTTCTACAATTTTAATAATTTGAGAAAGTGCAGTGTCTCTTCCGACTTTCGTTGCTTTCATTTTAATAAAACCATTTTTATTGATCGTTGACCCAAACAAAGTATCACCTATCGTTTTATCAACTGGAATACTTTCCCCTGTAAGCATTGATTCGTCAAACGAACTACTTCCTTCGATCACTTTACCGTCAACTGGAATTTTTTCACCCGGCTTCACCAAAATAGTATCTCCAGTGACGACTTCTTCTAATGGTATTTCTATTTCGGTTTCATTTCTGAGGACTAATGCAGTCTTAGCTTGTAATCCCATAAGCTTTTTAATGGCTTCGGAAGACCTGCCCTTTGCTTTTGCTTCAAACAATTTACCTAAAATAATTAGCGTAATTAGCACGGCGCTTGTTTCAAAGTACAGGTTTGCCATATGATTCTCACCAATCGTTAGTATTGCTTGGTAGACACTATAAAAATAGGCTGCGGAGGTTCCCATCACTACTAACACATCCATATTGGCACTCTTATTTCGTATCGCTTTATATGCACTCACATAGAACTGTTTTCCAATGACAAATTGGATAGGAGTTGCGAGAGCCATTTGAACCCATGGATTCATTAGTAATTCTGGTATATAAATAAACGACGTAAACGAAAAATGCCCAACCATCGTCCACAACAAAGGAAGCGACAAAATTGCAGAGATGATAAATTTTCTTTTTTGATTGTGTATTTCCTGTTCACGGTAATCTACCGCATCCTTATTGTTTTCCTTGCTATGTGCCTTGTAACCTAACTTCTCGACTCGTCCAATAATATCTGCAACGGAAGTTTGAGCAGGATTATATTCGACTGTTGCATTTTCGAGTGCTAAGTTAACATTGACGTTGGATATTCCCTCTAACTTATATAATCCTTTTTCAATTCTTGTTGCACAGGCAGCACAAGTCATTCCTGTAATAGCAAACTCTTTTTTCTCTTTGGCAATGCCATATCCAAGATCTATTATTTTCTTTTCAAAGTCTTTATCACTTACCTTTTTCGGATCGTATTTTATCAAAGATTTTTCAAGAGCCAAGTTTACATTTGCTTCTTCTACACCATCTATTTTATTTAAGCCTTTTTCAATTCTTGTTGCACAGGCGGCACAAGTCATTCCTGTAATATGGAGACTTGTTTCTTTTATTTCATTGTCCATTTTATTTCCACCTCTCGAACATACCACTATGGGGTATATAATATTGTAAGAAAAAGAGTGCCTTAATAGCACTCATTTATTCCACTTCATATCCTTGATCATCAATCGTTTCTTTTATTTTCTCAAGCGTTACTTTTTCCTCGTCAAATGATACTTCCACTTCTCCAGACTCTAAGTGAACTTTCACTTGGTTCACGCCATCTAAATTTCCTACATTACTTTCTACTGCGTTGACACAATGACCACATGACATTCCTTGCACTTGTAGAGTAACTTGATTTGCCATTTTCATTCCTCCGATTATTTCCTCATTAATTTTTGTATCGTTACTAATAATTCGTCTAGTACTTCATCATCGCCTTCTGCAAGTCGATCCACCACACAACCTTTTAAATGTCCTTGTAAAAGAACTTTCGCTACACTGTTTAAAGCAGACTGAGTGGCAGAGAGTTGGGTAATAATATCGTCACAATAGACATCTTTGTCTACCATACCTTTAATTCCTCGAATCTGACCTTCTATACGATTTAATCGATTTGTTAAATCTTTTTTTACTTTTTCAGGATGATGACTTTTTCGACAAGATATATCCATTTCGATTGTATCCTCTTCTTTTAAATTGTCCAAAAAAACAACCTCCTATCCTTTTTCATAATATACCATACCATTATAGGGTATGCAATTAAAATGAAAAAGTCCATGAGAATAGCACAAGCCCCTTTAAGAGTACTGTTGTCTCCACTCAGTTGTTTTCCGAAGCTTACCGCTCGCTTTCCGCGGGCGAAGTATCGAGTCGCCTTTTCGCTCCAATCAACTAGTATCTATGGGACGATTTATAATTGCATAGTAAGATAGATGATAATTAAATTCTATGAAAATTAGTTAGGGAACTATATTTTATCCTCTGAGCGATAACTGTTCTAAATCTTTTTGTTAGGGAACTCCTTAATGGATTGTAGTGAAAGGTGGCGACTCCAGTCGGAGGCCAACAGGATGTTGGTCACGAAGGCGTTGCCACACGATGTGGCGCTCTTAGCCTTTGTTCCTCTGGGAGACAGATGAGCCGTCACAACGAACGCGTAGCGGCGGTGATGGTTCATCGCTCACTTCGCGGAACGCGTCCACCGAAACGGAAATCCGCGGTATTATTTAATCCTTTAAAGTACTATGAACAATGGTTTCGCAGGACGATAATTCATATACTTTCTTATCTTTTTTTAAAAAAAAGAGCCTCCCTATCAATTTAAGGAAGGCAAAAGAAAACTTATATTATTTACGTTTCATAAGCATTAGCATCATAATTGTGATGATGGTAAAAGCTATTAGCGCTAAAAAAGGAATTGTTACAAAACCGAACCAGTTAATATATTGACCTGAGCATGGAACTCCACTCGTACATGCACTGAATTCTTGCATGGAAGGGATTTTTTGCAACGCATAATGATAACTTGAAACAGCCATGCCAAGTACCGAAATCGGCAAAACATACTTATAAATATCTCGATCATTTCGGTAAAAAGCAATGCCTAGGAAAAAGACAAGTGGATACATCAAAATTCGTTGATACCAGCAAAGTGTACAAGGAATAAAACCCATACGTTCACTAAAAAACAAACTTCCTGCCATTGCTAATATGGCTGTTATCCATGCTAAGAGAAGAGGTTTATTTACCACTTGCAGCAGCCTCTTCCACCATTTTTATAAAATCATCCATTGTTCTTCCCTTGAATTCTTTTCCGCCAATAAAGATCGCTGGAGTTGAAGATACTCCTAGATTTCTTGCGGTAGCCATATCTTTATCCCAAGCTTCTTTCCCTTTGTTTTTACTGAAAGAAAGCATTACTTTTTCCGTTTCTTCTAGACTTGCAACTTTCTCTAAAACTGCTTTTAAAAATTCTTCTGTCATTACATTTTCTTGACCGGACTCTGTTGTTTGATTTGCGAACAGTAGATTATGGAATTCCCAGAACTTTTCATTGCCAAGTTCCTTGTAAACTGTTTCCGCAAATTGTGCAGCTGTTGTCGAATCAGCAGCAATAAATGAATAGTTCATGAAGTAAAATTTAGCTTTGCCTGTTTCCACTAATTCCTTGTTAATGATGGGAAAGAGACTATTATTAAACTCTTCACAGTGTGGACATTTATAATCACCAAATTCAACAATTTCAACTGGCGCTGACTCTTCGCCAAGAAACGGTTGTCCTTCGTAATCAATATTTACTGCTTTTTCTTTCACATCTGTTAGCACAACAATCGCTATTAAACAAACTGCTACTATACCGATAATCCAAAATATTTTCTTAGACAAAATAAACACTCCTAATTATAACTACACTATGTAGTGTGATTGGTGAAAAATTTACGCTAACGCGTAAATAAAAAATGCACAGATTAAACTAAAAATGGTTAAAGATATGAACGCTACCTCCACCGGAATATTTAATCGGATATCCTTTACTGGATTTAACATATATTCAATCCGGTAATTTACAGACGTATCTGCAAATGACACATACGTAAAAGGCATTTTTTCTTGTTTCCCTACCTTTAACATTTTCAAAAGGGCACTGCCCAAATACACCGACGTTTTCTGTTTTTCAATCGCAAATTCATCAGCCAATACTTCTTGAATGATTCTATATTTCTGATTAAACCATTTCAGTATGGGAATATAGCCCATCGTAGACGCGAAAAGAGATAGCAAAAAAATTTTTAGCGGATCGCGATTTTCTTTATGGTATTTCTCATGCGATATGACTGCTTTTAATTCCTCTTCATTTAAAAGATTTATCAAACCTGTTGAAATAACAATTTTAGGTCGAATAAACCCCATGGTAATAGCAATTGGTCCCGGATACGAGATAACAATCAAGTCATCTACTCCATCTTTATACGTTTCATTCATTTCGATTGTCAACATTTTCTCTCTATATTGCTGAAATCTTCTTTTCATTCGAGAAGCATGAACTAACTGCGAACCCATTTTCCAAAACGAAAATAGTAACGTATAAATTACTAGCGCATCGAGAACATATTCAAGTGAGGACAATCCAATTGATTTTAATGTACTGTGACATACTTCAACAAGATTAAACTTGATATTCCAGCCTGCTAACATAGCTATAACGTATAAAGCCATTTGAATAAAAATTGTACCTGAAATGATAAGTGACACGAAAAACATAAGAGAAGATTGACGTTTAGACATATATTATAATTCCTTTTTCAATTCTTTAATTTTATGTTCGAGTTTAGCAACAAGCTCATCATCTACGTCTTCCAGTGCATCTAGCATATGACTTACGACAACGTTTCCGAATTCATCCATTAGTTCGTTTGTCATCTCTTTTGACTGTGTATTTAAAAACTCAACTCTCGTTTGAATCGGTTGATATAAAGATGATCTTCCTTCTACCCTCTTTTGAAGAATTCCCTTTTCTACTAATCGATTCATGACAGTCATAACTGTGTTGAAGTTCGTTATTTTTTCCCGATCAAGAACTTGCTGAACATCTTTAATAGTCATTTCAACATCGTTCCATAAAATGTCCATAATCTTAGCCTCAAGAGGTCCAAAAAAGCGGTTTAATCCACTTTCATTAATCTTAAATTTTCGAATCAACACTATATTATCACCTCACATTACTCATTGTAGTGTATTTAATTTTCGAATGGAAGTATTTAAACTTAATTCATACAGTAATAAAAACGATTTTATGAATTTTAACTTAATATAAAAACCGCTAGCTGATTTCTAGTTTTTTAATTTCATTTAAATCTATCTATCAGACTATTACTTGTATAAATCTATCCAAGTCGACTCATACTACTTAAAAAGAAGGTGAATAGTATGATTAAATTTGAATTAACCATAAATAACTTTTATGTTGAAGCTCTTAATGAAATAGTACGCCAATTCAATGAACTTATTCCTGACAATTCTTCGTATTCGTATTCAACTCAAGATGTAATTGAGTTATTAATTGTTCGCGAACATATTAATAGCGAAATGAAACATATTAGACCTTGAAAAAGGTCTTTTTTTGTCCAGAACGCTTAAAAAATCTACTTCATAAACTCCAATGCAAACTCATTAAACAAATCCATTTGTAACTTATACCTCACATTTATTCCACTTCGGATATTTCTATTCAAAGACCTTTCGCTTATGGCGAAGTCTAAAGGTTTCAATTCCTTTCACATCCACAGTGTCTACTCATAGCAGAGTGATAGTTTTTTTGTATTATATTTAGTTAACTAAACTGTAACATCTAATAGCTTAACTTTAGTCTATGCTTTTCTACCAATCGCTACGTTTTATGCTATATTTAAACTCAATGGTTACCGTGGAAAGGATGTTTTAACATGAAAAAGAGTGTAGTAATCGCAGAAAAACCTTCCGTAGCTCGTGATATTGCAAGGGTATTAAATTGCAATAAAAAAGGGAATGGATTTTTAGAAGGAGATAAATATATCGTTACTTGGGCACTTGGGCATCTTGTAACACTCGCAGATCCAGAAGTATACGATACTAAATATAAAACCTGGAATCTGGAAGACTTACCGATGCTTCCAAATGACTTAAAGTTAGTTGTCATTAAACAAACGAGTAAGCAGTACAATGCTGTCAAAAGCCAAATTGTCCGTACTGATGTCAGTGATATTATCATAGCAACTGATGCTGGACGAGAGGGTGAATTAGTAGCTAGATGGATTATTGAAAAAGTAAAAGTAAACAAACCGATTAAACGTCTTTGGATTTCATCCGTTACAGATAAAGCAATTAAAGAAGGTTTTCAAAATTTGAAACCTGGTAAGGCTTACGAAAACCTATATCATGCGGCAGTTGCGCGTTCGGAAGCTGATTGGTATATCGGTTTAAATGCGACACGGGCACTTACTAGTAAATTTAATGCTCAGTTATCATGTGGACGTGTGCAAACTCCAACAGTAGCTATTATTGCACAACGAGAAAATGAGATACGAAACTTCAAACCGAAAACATATTATGGCGCGGAAGCACATACAGACCAAAAACTAAAGCTAACATGGATAGATAAACAAACAAACGACACTCGTACATTTTCCAAAGAAAAAGTGGAACAAATCGTTGCAAAAGTAGATAAAAAACAAGGTACAATTGTGGAAGTTGATAAGAAACAAAAGAAAAGCTTTGCACCACAACTTTACGATTTAACAGAACTACAACGTGATGCAAATAAAATATTTGGATATTCTGCCAAAGAAACGCTTGGCATTATGCAAACATTGTATGAACGACATAAAGTATTAACATATCCTCGTACAGATTCAAGATATCTCTCAAGTGATATTGTTGAAACACTGCAAGAACGTCTAAAGTCATGTGGCATCGGACAATACAGACAAATTGCTAACAAAGTATTACTTAAACCAATCAAAGCAAATAAAGCCTTTGTAGATGATAGTAAAGTATCGGATCATCATGCCATCATACCAACAGAAGAAATTGTTAATTTAACTAACTTCACGGATAAAGAACGTAAAATATATGATTTAGTTGTGAAACGATTTATAGCAGTACTCTACCCTCCTTTCGAATATGAACAAATTACTGTTAAAGCTTCTATCGGAGACGAAACATTCGTAGCAAAAGGTAAAACTATTCTTTCATCTGGTTGGAAAGAAGTGTATGAAAACCGTTTTGATGAAGAGGAAAATGCTGAAGAAATGAAGGAACAGATCCTTCCGCGTATTGAAAAAGGCGATAAATTAGCAATTAAACTGGTTGTAGAAACTTCTGGTCAAACAAAACCTCCTGCAAGGTTTAACGAAGGTACTTTACTTTCTGCAATGGAAAACCCAGCAAAATATATGGGTACACAAGATAAGGAACTAGCAAAAACACTCGATAAAACGGGTGGTTTAGGAACAGTTGCTACAAGAGCTGATATTATTGAAAAGCTTTTCAATTCTTTCCTTATGGAGAAAAAAGGTAAAGACATTTACCTCACTTCAAAAGGTAAACAATTGCTCGATTTAGTTCCTTCAGACTTGAAGACCCCTGCCCTTACAGCTGAATGGGAACAAAAACTAGAGGCTATTGCAAAAGGTAAATTAAACAAAAACGTTTTTATTAATGAAATGAAAGTCTATACGAAAACAATCGTTAGTGATATCAAAAATAGCGATAAGAAATTTAAGCATGACAATATTTCAACTAAAAGCTGTCCAGATTGCGGCAAACCGATGTTAGAAGTAAACGGCAAAAAAGGTAAAATGCTTGTTTGCCAAGATCGTGAATGCGGTCACCGTAAAAACGTTGCGAGAGTAACGAACGCTCGTTGTCCACAATGTAAGAAAAAGCTCGAACTTCGCGGAGAAGGTGAAGGACAAATCTTCACATGTAAATGTGGGTATCGTGAAAAATTATCTGCTTTCGAACGTCGTAAAAAGAGTTCAGGTGGAAAAGTAGATAAACGTGATGTGCAAAAGTACTTAAAAAAACAAAATCAAGAAGAAGAGCCTGTGAATAACGCCCTTGCAGAAGCTTTAAAGAAGTTGAATTTGGAGTAAAATTAATCTTTCACTATTCCTGAATACTTTAGACTAAACATCTGCTACAAATTTTAATATTCCAATAATAATAGCCTTAGTACATTTAATTGTATAAGGCTTTTATTATTTAAAGTATTAATGCTTCTAAATTTTATTTTTCTGGATATTTTTCTGTGAAATATTCCACACCTTCTTCATCAACAATAATGCGATCCCCTATTTTTTTAAACTCTAATGATATACCACCATCAGCAGTAATATAATACTTATCTTTTTTTGTTGTAATTTTTACGTTTTTGTATTTTTTTTGATAAGACTGGTCCGAAACGAAATTCTCTGATTCCAATATTTTATCTATACTTGTTTTACTTTTAGTATTGAAATTACCAAAAATAAATAAGTCTTTACCTATTGCTACAATCCTCTGGTTATTAGTATTTTCAAAGCCTGCATCTTCAAAATCACTAGCCTTTGCTTCGTATTGAGTAACATCTTCCGAACATGCTACTAATAAGAAAATTACACTTAAAAATAATGAACCTATTCTTTTTTTCATTCCTTTACCTCCTTTTTAATTCCTCCTATTCCTTTATACGTTCCAAATTAATGGAAGTTCCATAGCAAAATAACAATAAAATTTCATCATTTGCATGTGAAAAAATACTATTTTTATCCAGAAGATTGATTATTTGCTTTCTGTTAGTATTATCTATGTAGTTAAAAAGAAGTGAATTGTCAAAATTGGTTGCAATTATAATTAGGGTATACATAGAGGGAATTATTTCTATTTTTTTGCAAGATGGAGGATATTGAAATGAGCAACAAATATGAAAACGAGCACCTAACAAAACCTACCCGAATGATTCGTTCGCAATCGAAGAGCCGTATTATATTTAGTGGTATTTTGGTATTATTAATAGTTTTATTTATTAGGTTCTTAGAATGGTACACGTTCCTATTAGCTGTTTTGTGTATTATTGTTATTATTTTCTTGCTGAAGAACCAATACAATCGAGAGCAATTTTTTATGGATGATATAGGGTTTACATTTTTAAATGGTGAGTTTGAAGGAAAAACAATTGCTTGGGATCAAATGTCTTCTATTACCTATGAATCAAATGAACACAATTTAGGAAAACGGTATGACCATTTTGTAATATCGTTAGAGAAAACAGATTCTTCGTCAAGTAAAGAATATCCTTTTGTAATTTCAGAGGAAATGGATATAGGTTTAGTCGAACTTTTTTTACGGTTTAACCAAAACGGTATCCCTACCTACCAAATAGATCCTGCTACGAACACATTAGAACAGATTGATTTTAATCTTGAAGATAAAGAAGCCTTCCTCGAAAAAGGGTTAAAACTAGAATTGGAGATCCACCAAGCGAACGAAGATGAATTTAATAACTTCCCCTTCCGTCCTATATGGAAGCCTATCGTATTTTTAGTGAATATCATTCTAGCACTTCTCGGTTTATTACTTCTTATTCTGTTTGGGTTTGTGGCATATCTATTAGTGTTTTCTCATGATAAGGAATTTACGAAGTTGAATATTGTCGTTCGTTATGTAATTGCACTTTTTTCTCTTTATTGGGGTTTTTATTTGTTCTATATGAGTTGGGCACATGGTATGTACTCATTCTTCGGGGTATTTTTAACAAACAACCTTTCCGATTATCGTACCCGTTTTGGTAAGTACCTTTACAATCGTTTTTCACGAATCAAAATATAGAGTGCAGTCGAATAGAATTTTGCTAATTAATAAGTCCTTTTTCTTTTCAGGCAGAGGGCTGATATTTGTAGATGACCAATTGATAAAATAACAAATAAATTAGTTTAAAAAGGTGCTGTTATGTTTGGAAAAAGTAAAAATGTATAAAGTATCTTGGTTCTTTATACTATTAACTATGATTATGGGTATTTTTCCCTTATGTTTATTTCTGGATATAAAAGAAGTAATCTCAAATATATTCCCTTCTATTATCGTGTTAATTGTCTCATTTGGTTTTTTAGGATATTCAATTTATCTTTTGAGAAAAAGAATTGAGGGCAAGGGATTTTATTGGGATGATGAAGGTGTTGTAATTGACTTAGAAGGTAATAAAGTTTATTGGGAAGAAATTGAAAATATAAAATATCGCAATTTCAATGATATTAAAGCCACAGTGATTTATCCACACTACACAAATCACGAAAAGATTAGAATTCGTCGTAAGAAATGGATGCCAACAACAGCACATTCAATTGAATGGTGTTTAATAGAAAAGCCAAAGGAATATAACAAAAACTTAATGGAATTTTGGAATGAAAAAAGAAAATAACAGGCATGTTAGTATAATTACAGTTATAGTTTATTACGGTGATTTGGAATGTGGAGGGGGCTGTTTAAATGAAGATAATTCTTCAAGCAATTATTGGTTCATTGTTAATTCATTTGATTTATATAGTTTACACGGTAATAGGTGGTTACATTAAAACAAAATACTATACTCCAGATATTTCAAGTACCTGGGATAATGTAGAAGTGCTTCAGAATGAAGTAGCGTTTGGTATGGTTGGTTCCCCATTTTTCTATGTATTTTCATTTTTAAGAGTAGCAGTTATTTGTGCTATTTTAATATTTTCTTATGAAAAATTGATCAAGAAAAAAGTGAGTTTTTAAAACGAGGCAGATTAATAGAAAAAGAAATAAATAATATAGAAGTATTAGGGGGAAATATTTTTACTATGTCGCATCCATATAAACAATTTGAGGATTCAATATTATGGAAAGTTATAAACAAAGGCAAAGTGATCTTATACATAATAATGACATGGAAGAAACAACACGAAGAGAATACATCGTTGGCTACCTTTGTAAGTTAGTATCAGAATCAGAAACGGAAAATCAAAAGAACATACTTTAACTGACTTCGGAGTATAGATTCAAATTACCAATTATTTATAATCTGATCCTTTTTAGAAGAGTAGATTTTATGGCGGACTTTACGCAGGCATGGCTTCAGTCTCCTCGTCACTGCCTGCGCTTCAATCAACATGTACACTACTGGAAAACGGATATTCTACTAGCTAATCAGTTTGAGTTAATCCAAAAATGTTACCTTTTTTATCATTTGATAATTAGTCAGTTTGACACCTTTTCGTTCTACCGTTTGTGTACAAATTATTTTATACCCTCGCTGTTCAAAAAATGGTTTAGCGGTAATACTTGCTTCCGTATCAATTTCTAAAAGATTTAATTTATTGGCTTCAGATTCAAGCATATCAACTAAAGCTGTTGCTATACCCTTCCCTTGATATTCTTTATGAACATACAATCTATCTAGATGTCCATTATGTGTTAAATCGCTAAAACCAATAATTTTATTATTCATTTTAACAACATATGTTATATTTCTGCCTAAAGATTCTTTCCATAACTTCACTTTGTTTTCTTTTTCGTTTCTCGGTGCCCAAGCATCTAATTCGGATTGTGAATAATCCCTAGAATTTACTGAATGAACCGTATCATAAAACAGAGAAACAACTTCTTCCGTATCAAGTGGGTCAAATTTCATGATTTCCATTTTTTTTGTATCCCCCCTTTCTTTAACCAAAATAGTTGTCGCAGCAGTAAGTCATTAATTTTCATTTTTACGAAACAGTCACCAACCATATGTATAGCCCAAGTAACGTAATGAATAGTGTTGGAATTGTTAGCACTATCCCTACCTTAAAATAGCTATCCCACGATACTTTAACCCCTTTATGAGACAACACATGGAGCCACAATAACGTTGCAAGGGATCCTATTGGCGTAATTTTAGGGCCTAAATCAGAACCGATTACATTAGCATAAATTAATGCTTCACGTATTGTACCAGTAGTTGAGGTTTCTGCAATTGCTAATGCATCAATCATAACTGTAGGCAAGTTGTTCATGACGGAAGATAATATGGCTGCGATAAATCCCATTGCCATCGTCCCTACGAATAAGCCTTGATTCGCCGCAGCTTGGATAGCCTTTGCCAAAACAGATGTTAGTCCTACATTTTGAAGTCCGTATACAACGACATACATGCCAATGGAGAAAAATACAATATTCCAAGGTGCCCCTTTAACTATCTTCTTTGTTTTTATAGATGGACTTCTTCTTGCCATAACTAAAAAGAAAATGGCGATTATCCCAACTACAAACGAAACTGGAATTCCAAAAAATTCACTAGAAAAGTACCCAACGAGTAAAATTACTAACACAAACCAAGACAGCTTGAACATTTTTATATCTCTTACTGCATCCATCGGACGTTTTAACTCGGCAGCATCATAATCTTTCGGGATACTTTTACGGAAAAATAAAAACAAAACAACAATACTAGCAACTAATGAAAAAAGATTCGGTATAATCATTCGTGATGCATACTCAACAAATCCAATTCCAAAGAAATCAGCAGATACGATATTTACCAAGTTACTCACGATGAATGGAAGCGAAGTCGTATCCGCAATAAAACCACTCGCTATAATAAATGGAAACACCATTTTTTCATTGAAATTCAAATTACGAACCATCGCAAGTACAATTGGAGTCAAAATAAGGGCTGCTCCGTCGTTCGCAAATAAAGCAGAGACCATTGCTCCTAGAATTGACACATATATGAACATGCGAATGCCATTTCCTTTTGCAGCTCGAGCGACATGTAGCGCCGACCATTCAAAAAATCCAATTTCATCTAAAATAAGTGAAATAATAATAATCCCAATAAATGCAAGTGTCGCATTCCACACAATGCTTGTTACATCGAGTACATCTCGAAAATCGACTACTCCAACTAATAGGGCAATTACTGCTCCTCCACATGCTGACCAGCCAATCGATAAATTTCTCGGTTGTAAAATCACAAGTGCGAGCGTAATAACGAAAATAATGATTGCCGTAATTGTAGAACCCAAATATAACCCTCCATAATAAACGAATCTCAAATAATACTACCATAGTAATAAAAATGAGAGAGCATAAATTATTTAACAAATAAAAAAGCAGCTTGAAATTTACTTTTCATGAACTAACCTAAAATAGTGAGACAATATAAAACACCTTTGGTAATAGTACATTTAAAACAAGTACTTAAATCGGAGGTGTTTTTGTATTAAGTTTAATTCATTGAACAATGTCTGTGTTGTGCAACGAATTGACGAATATCTTCACCATTACAATGAAGAGCGTATCCAAGAAAAATTAGGCTACCTAAACGCCAAAAGAATTTGGAATTGCGGCAGCCTAATTAGGTTTTTTATATGTGTCTCATATCTCTAGGTCAGTTCATGACATGAAGGCTCTTTTTTATTTAGTACATCATTTTCAAATAATAATCATGCTGTTTTATTTAAAAATTGTTTCGTCAACTGACAAAAACTTGCTTCCGTTTATCACCAAAAATAGAGCAATTACTAAGAATGCTAGATCTAGCTCATAACCAGCCATATCGGCTGTACCTAAAAATCCGACAGCAAATTTTACTGTTACGATCGCACCAATCATTAATACAATAAAAAATGCAGAAACTACTCGAGTTCCAATTCCTAAAATAAGTGCAATGCCGCCTACTAATTCCAATGTAGCAACTACGTATGCAAAGAAACCTAGAATTCCAATGCTATCAAACCATCCTACAGTATTAGCTATACCACCTTGAAATTTTGCAAGTCCGTGTATAAAAAAGCTAATTCCTAACACAAGTCTTAATAATAATGTACTAATTCCTAATTTATCCATTACTCTTTCCTTCCTTCATTGTTAAAGAATCCCTCTACAATATCCTCTTAGAAATATTTTATTCATATGAGTGAACTTAAATTTTAAAAAAATCACCCTTTGTATTCTCCTTTCAATAAAAAAGTATTCTAATAGAGATATATGTTTCTTATAAAGTAACATCACTTTATAGATAACGTCAACATATTTGTGTTACGATATTATTTATAAAATACAATTTAGGGAGGGATTAACGTGGAAATCGGCTCAAAAATCCGAGATATACGTAAACGAAAAAAAATAACGATTGCGCAAATGAGCGAACAAATAGGGCTCTCAAAAGGATTCATCAGTAACATCGAAAACGATAATACTTCCCCATCCCTCAATACGCTGCAAACAATTGCGGTCTATTTGGACGTTCCGTTGCCTTATTTACTCCTTGAAAAAAAACAACATATGAAAGTAGTAAGGAAGTCCGAGCGAGTGTATACAACATTTAATGATATTAAAATAGAACATCTTACTTCTCAAAGTGGTTTACGAATGATGCATGTTGAATTGCCTCCTGGCGCATCAACTGGAGAAGCTATTGCTCACGAAGGAGAAGAAAGCCATATCGTACTTAAGGGCACCGTTCTTGCAGAACAAGGAGAAGACTCCGTAATCGCTCACGCAGGTGACTCATTTAGCTGGAATGCCTGTGTCCCCCATTTTGTTAAAAACATCGGGGAAGACGATGCCGTCTTACTGATTGCCGTCTATAAGGAAGACAGTCAATTATGACAAAACGCTCAAACTCTGAGGTAATGCTAGAAAAGGGTGATTTGAAAGCCGCTTTATGTCGCTTTCGAATCACCATCTTTTACGTATTTCTTTTCTCTATAACATTTATGCCAATCCCCATCGTGATAACTGCCATCAAGAGAAGGATACTCATTGGTTCAAGTAGCTCGCCATATGAATAGCCATTCACTGTTGCTCCGTTTAATAGTTGCATGCCATAATTTACAGGTGTTATTTTTGCTAAAAATAACATTACTTTAGAGGTTACAATATCAAGCGGCCAATAAGCCCCGCCAAGCATTGCAAGTGGTGTTGCTATGATTGTCAAATAGGACATATACTTTCTTGGTGTTCCTGCTAATGATGCCAGTAAAATGCAAAGTGCTACAATGGCAATAACGTATGGAATTAGAACGATGAGTGTCTTCATAAAGCCACCATAAAAATCCACCCCTACGACATAACGAAATGTACAAAAAATAAGGAATATTTGTGCATACCCAGTTATAAAACTGAAGAGTAAATTACCTGCATACATTTCCCATTTGTAAACTGAAGATAATATTAGTCGATCCCAAATACGGTTTTGTTTCTCCTCCATAATAGGGTATACATTACCTCCTATTGTATAAATAACGAAAAAGAGTGAAAAACCGAAAATGCTATGCAACCTGCCATCATAAATTTTTTCCTGGTCATTTTTAAAGTTAGACTGCTTCACATTAAAGAGTGGGCTTTCTTCCGCTTGCTTTAACAGTGCTTCTACTTTAGCTGGTTCATCTGTTTGTGCTAATACACTTTCATCCTGTAGTTTTTTTGCGTATACAAGTCTAAGTTCGTTTTCAATCAGTGGTATATTCGTTTCATCCGAGGAGTGAATGATTGTAAACCCTTTTTCTAATAGCTCCACTGCTGCGACAACTCGGCCTCCTCTTACTTCATTTTCTGCATCTTCTTTTGTACTTTTTACAAACGAAAAACTTTCTGATTCATTAAGATGTTCTAATAGTTCCTCTGTGTTAGTAAGTGTTGTATACACTGGAATTTCAATCTTTCCCTGTCCACCTAGCCCGACAGTATAGGCAAATATTATACTAATAGCAGTCATAATAATAAATGTTGCCGGTTTCCTAAAAAACAATTGTAATTTTGCTAAGATAATACCAATCATGCTACTCCCCCCTTTTTTGGAAATAGCGATATGGAAACGCTTAATAAAACAATAGCTAAGATTGCTAGTACATATAAATGACTACTTATTTCTTTCAAACTATCCCCTTGCATTAATTTTAAATAGGCAGACATCGCAGCTCCATTTGGTGTTAGATTTCCAGCGATATTAAAGAAGTCTGAGAAACCACTCACTTGAAAAAAACTTCCTCCTAAAAATGCAAGCATCGAAGCAAACATAGATTGAAATAATCTAGAAGCATTCAACGAACCTACGCGATAGTTAATAGAAGTTAACAAAGCAGCAATAGCACCGATAACTAAGCCAAGCATTAACGTTATTAACAAAAATACTGAAAATGTCGGGAACTTAACCCCATAAACTAAGTATGCACCACCAAATAAAATCAATAGCTGTGCAATTACTAACACCACTGTCGATGCAAAAACACTTAATAAATAAGTCCATCGTGATACATTTGCAAGCAAAATTCGGTCAAATAAATATAATTGTTTTTCACCAAAGGCCACTGCGGATGCTTTAACTGCAGCGAACAGTACGAACATAACACTCATGCCAATTGTGTAATACGCACTTGCACCAACAGGTTTGTGGTTATCGATTGTTTGAATATCAGAAATAATATCCACATTCACCGGTTCTACTAAGAATTTATTTTTCCCAAGAAGCACCATTCTCGAATACTGTTGTTGAAATGAATCAATTAAGCTTTGTACCACACTAGCTGATAAACTTTTTGTTTCGTTCGAATACAGTATTAGCTCAGGTTTCTTTTGATTTTCAAGAAAAATTGCCTTGATCGTATTCAGGCTAAAATTCTCTGGCACTTCAATGATGGCAGCATAATCATCATCTTTTTTGGCTTCCTCTAATTTTTCTGGACTAATTACATCCAATGTGACAAACGATTTTACTTCTTCACTGTTAAATAATTGTTCTTTTAATATATGAAGTGGTAATAAGGTATTAATATTTGGTATTTCTCCAAACTGCTTTTCAATATCTCTTAACTCCTGCTGTTCACTTGTATGCTCAACAATCCCTACTTTCAACTTCAGAGGAGGTCCGTCGTCACCATCCATTATTGAACCAAGTGCAAATCCAAGAATACTAATAAGAACAAACGGCATCAATAATAAAATAAGCAACTCTTGTGGCGAACGAAGAAACAAGAGAAACTGCTTTTTCATAAAAGCATTAAACATTATCACTCGCTCCCCTCTTAGTTTCGTAGTGCTTTTCCGGTTAAATGAAGGAACACATCCTCTAAACTTGGCGCATCCACATCCACGCTCACTAATACAGCTCCAGTTTGCTCAGATAAGGACAATAATTTAGGAAATAAATTCACGTCTTTCGCAACGGTCACAACTATTGTTTCTCCTTTTTCATGAAGTTGTGAAATAACCGTTTCACGCTTTAACCCTTCAACAAACTCTGCTACAGTGCGTTCAAGCTTTATATGAATCGTTTTTTCAGAGGATAAAATGTTTTTAATCTCATCTTTACTCCCAGAAGCAATAATATGACCTGAATCCATAATATAAATGCGATCACATAGATACTCGACTTCTTCCATATAATGACTCGTATACAAAATGGACATTTTCTTTTCTTTATTCAAAAGCTTCACTGTTTCTAATATATAATTTCTAGATTGTGGATCTATACCAACTGTTGGTTCATCCATAATAAGAAATTGAGGCTCGTGTAACAATGCAGCACCGATATTAAGACGACGCTTCATCCCTCCTGAATAGTGTTTTACAAGCTTTTTAGGTTGATCATGCAAACCAATTTGCTCAAGTACTTCTTCAATTCGTACTTTAAGTTGGTCTTTCGGCATTTTATGAATACGCCCAAAAAACTTTAAATTTTCACGTGCTGTTAACTCTTCATATAAGGCGATTTCTTGTGGAACCACCCCAAGTATTTTTCGCAAATCATTTGGATGTTGCAACGCACTTTTATTATCAATTCTTACATCTCCATTTGAAGTTGGAATGAGTGTAGAAATCATCGCAATCGCCGTCGATTTCCCTGCACCATTTGGACCAAGCAACCCTACAATCTCCCCTCTCTCAACATAGAGACTAAGATTATCAACCGCTTTTACTTTTTTATACATTTTAGATAATCCTACAGCTTCTAACATATCGATCGCTCCCTTCCAAATCACTATATGATAATTTATGCCTGCTCCCCACTATCTTAAGTCATTTCTACACATGACCTCCGTCACTAAATAGAAAAAGGGATTCTTATTTAGTCGCAAATAGTTATGTAGCGCGCAATATTTTGTCCATTACTCGCAAGATTGTTGAGTGTACTCGCAATATAGGAAGAGGTATTCGCAACATATCCATGCATTCACTCAATATTTTGTCCGTTACTCTCATGTTGGAATGACTTTTTACAAAAAAATGTGCGAATCGCAAGATCCACCATCCAAATCGCTAGATATCTTTTCAAATTTTCTTATCGCCAATTGAAAGTGCTTAATTTGACCTCTCGTCATAAGAAAGGAGTTGCCCCAAAGTCATTTTCGGGACAACTCCTATTAAACGAAGCCATTTTTTACTGCGTAAATAGCCAGCTGGGTACGATCACGAAGTCCAAGCTGTTGTAAAATATGCGTAATGTGATTTTTTACAGTGCCAATGGATAGAAAAAGCGCTTCGGCTATTTCTTTATTCGTCTTCCCTTCTCCTACTAGTTTCAAAATATCAATTTCTCTTACAGTTAAAGTATGTTCGACTATTGGTTCACTATTTTTTTGCAGGAGTCGAGGCATCATTTTAGCAGCAACTTCTTCATTTAATACAAGGCCACCCGTTGAAATGCTGTGGATGGCTGCTATTAGTTTATTAGGTTCTGCAGTTTTTAGCATAAAGCCACTTGCCCCGTCTTTTAACGTTTGAATTGCATACTCATCATCATCAAATGTAGTTAATATCAAAATTTTAACTTGTGGCCAGCGTTCCTTTATTCTTTTTGTTGCCTCCACACCATTCATTTCTGGCATCCGAATATCAAGGAGCACTATATCAATCGCATTCAGTTCAAGTACGGAAATTGCTTCTTTTCCATTACTTGCTTCCGCTACAACCGTAAAAGCATCGTCTAGATCAATCATCATACGCAAGCCTTGCCTTACAATCGCTTGATCCTCTACTATTAAAATCTTTTTTGGCATGCTCAAACCTCCTTTACAGGAAATGATCCTTCAATTTGAAAGCGCTCCTCTGTTCGCAAGACTCTGAGTTCTCCTTCTAATTCCTCTACTCTAGCTTTCATATTTGTCAATCCGAACCCTAATTCAATTGGTTTACTACTGGATATTTTATTGTTTACTAAAAATTGTAATGCCCCTGTAGATGTTTTTCTAAGCGTTACTTCCACTTCCCGAGACGCACCGTGTTTCATGGCATTCGTTAGTGCTTCTTGAAGCACGCGGTATAATGTAATACTTTGTGTATTAGTAAGCGGAATAGATAGTGCGCCTTTTTCTGTAATAAAGCGAACGAGTAGATGACTTTCGGATTCTAGCTTACGAATAAGTAGGAGCACTGATTGTATACCTGTTATTTCTTCCCGCTTTAACTGACGAACAGCATGCCTTGTTTCTTCTAAACTATCTTTTGCTAGTTTTTTTAATTCGACAACATTGGCATAATTTCCTGTCATCGAATCCATTTCTAACTGTATTAAAAGTGCAGTTAGTTTATGTCCAACAGAATCATGAATATCTCTAGCAACACGTGTACGTTCTTCTAATCGAACAACTTCTTCCTGCTGTAAAGAAGTACGTTTTAAATTTCGGTACTCACCAAGTAGCTCCTCATATAGTTCACGCTTCTCTTTTGCCTCATTAATATAGCGATTGAGAAATAAACAGACAATACCGAACAAAACAAACAACCCACTAATTGCATAGGATGAATGTGCGTATATTAAACTTGTAATTGCAAAAACGAACGTTACAACAACAAGCACCCTCAATTGTCGTTCCTGTAATTGAAATGCACCTTCTAGTAGACTTAGTGCAATTAGAGGTAACATATATTCAAAACTGGAAGTCCAAAACAACGTAGAAATAAGAATTATTTGACCTACCAAATAAAGAACTAGCGGCTTTTTTACAATAGGAATAAAAAAATGCAAGGTTAACGATGTTGCAAAAAGTGTAATAATCAATGATAAAGAAGAAGAATCATTATATGCTAAAAAGATGAAAAACAACCATAGCAACGTAAATGCATTAAAGCGAATCGCAAATTCTTTCATTCTAAAAAATCTCCAGAGTTAAATCTGCTCTTTAATCCTTCTTCATCCTCCACTTCAAAATACCGATATAATAGGTCAGTTACATCTCCTACTGTAGCTACCCCATTATCCTTTTCAACATTCCATAAGTGCTCCATGGATTCTACAAGTTCGATTGTTCGTTTACACCAAAGAATGTATTCCTCCTCTTGCTCAAGACCTCTCTTCAATACAACTGAACTCATTAATATTCGTGTAGTAAACTTATTTCCTTCTTTAATAAGTTGCCACTTTTCATAAAGGATTTGTTTTAATTTTTTTAACCTATCTTCGCGTTCCTTTTGATAATATTTTAACTGGAAAATAACGTCTTTTGCAGACAGATTATCCATAAAAAAGGCTTGCATTAAAAAGGAATCTTTTATATTAGGCGACTCTGGTGCTGCTTCTAGCCATTGGAATAACTCTTTCCTTCCCTCATCTGTAATAGAATATAACTTTTTATCGGGTTTCCCATCTTGTGGAATCATTCTACTATTAATCAATTTTTCTTTTTCTAACTTACTTAGCTCTGGGTAAATTTGCGAAAGGTGAGTATGCCAAAAAATGCTCATGAAAGAATCAAATTCTTTTTTTATCTCATAACCTGTTGCATCCCATTTACTTAAAAGTCCGAGCATTCCATATTTTAAAGACAATCAATTCCTCTCCTCTTCTAAGATGGACTATCTGTCTCTCCTTTCCCAAGTGCAGGTACTGTAAAGCAACTTGTCACCGCTAGAAAGAAAATGGCGCTTACCATCATTTTTATTGAATTCATCGTTCCAATCTTATTTAATAATAACCCAAACACTGCTATTCCAGGTAATGCCATTGAACTTGTGATCATATGAAACAAACTAAAAGTTCTCGTATAGTGCTCTTTTGCCACAACATCTTGCAAATAGGTAACAAACGTAACTTGATAAACACCTAATGCTATTCCTTGTATCGTAAATAAAGGCAAAATAAACCACCAAGTTTTCACAAAAAGAAGAACACCTAATGTACAGCATATAGCAAATAGCGATGGAATAATAAGTTTTTTTCGATCTACTTTACGATACAATTTTGGTGTAATACTCGCTCCTATGATAATACCTATTAAAGATGACGTTCCTATAAAACTCAGATTTTCTACCCCAACTTTTAAATGCTCAGTTAAAAACGAAATTAGGACAAGATCGATGGACGATACAATTAGCATTGCAAAGGCAAGTAATAGAAAAAGTTGCTTTAGCGTCTGGTGAATTGCTATATAGCGTATTCCATTCATCATCAATTCCCATTGTCCTACTGTCTCTGGGGCTTCTTTGCGAAACCATGGTTTTACATTCCAAATAAAAACCAAAGATAGCAGTAAACAACTAGCAACAATCAATAAAAGAATAGGGATTGGGGTCCCAAGTTTTATAAGTGCTGCAGTTGTAATTTGACCAATCATACGTACAACCGTAAATCCTAATTGAAAGATACTATTTGCTTTTGCACGATCCTCTTGTTTTACAACAAACGGTAATAATGACTGGCTAGCGGGCACAAAAAACAACCCTAATAAACTGATAATCATTAATAACAAATAGGTCCATTCTACTTGGATGAAGCTCATCGTCAATAAAAATAATACTAAAATGAAAACGCGAATTCCATCTGAAAATACCATAACTTTTTGAAGTGTTTTATCCTCTAACCAAGCCCCAATAGGAAGTGCAAAAATAGTCATGGGCAAATAATAGGCAATGTAAAACCAAGTAAAAGAAGTAGAACTGCTTGAGTAAAGTTCTATCCATTTCATTAAAGAAAAAAACATAATCGAATCCGCAAATATACTAAGCACTCTGCCAGTAAATAAATTTCCAAAAGCCTTTTCACGAAGTAATTGCATGTAAAAACCTCCATTAATTTTTTATATAGTGTACTTCAATATTTTTTATATGTAAACATTTATATATAAATGTTTACATATAAAAAGTATTGAATATTATAGGTAGCTAAGAAATCTACTAACTACCAAATAAAAAGACTCAAAAGTTGTTTACAACAACTGTTTGAGTCTTTTTTCCTTTACGAATCTGCTTTTTATTGAATTGAGTACTCCTACGGAAGCTTTTCGTAGAATTGATTGCTCCTGTTTGCAAATTGGTTGCTTTAGTTAGTGAATTGGTTGCTTTCACACTCAATTTGATCTCCCTTATCCATTTAGCGGAAAACAAATACGCCACTTTATTTAATCTGAACAGAAACAGAGCCGTCTAAGTAATTTGGATATGCAGAGAAATAGAGTTTAATTGGATTTACAATGTTTTTAGAATCCAGGTTAATAGTAGTGTAATTATATTCTCCATCCCCATCTCCATGCATACTTTGGGATGGCATATCGATCCTTTCACCTTTTGCATTTTTAGCATCTGCAAAAAGCTCATACATGTGATTTTCTTTAATTTGTGGGATTTTTACCTCAACTGAATTGTTACTAATATTCATAACTTCCAATTGCCCGTCTGCTGGTTTATTCAATACTTCTTTTTTCTCCAAATCAATTAGTAAATAGCTCTCCTCTTTAGGCAGCGCCTGCACTTTATCAAACTTAAAAAACAACTTTTTCGGTTGGTTAAAATAATTACTTTGCAAAAAATAAGTTCTTTCTTTATTTTCTACTCCACCAAAACCAGTAGTTCCATTTTGAATGGAACTCCATACTTCCCCGTTTTCATCTTCAATGCGCATATCTTCAAATTGTAAAATCTCCATATTATTCTGTTCATCAAATTCTAAATTTATTGCTACGCGAAGTGGATATACAGTAATTTTTTTCACCAACATCTTTTGACCATCCATCTCTACTTCTTGGTTTACTGAATAGACTTTCCCTTTTTTAATGTCATTTTTAATAGTAAATGGAATATTGAAGGTCGTTTTCTTTTCATTCTTTAATTGAAATTTCAATTCAAATTGCTTTGAAGCAAACTGATGTGCTTCTGCAAAATTAAAGCTTAACTGTTCTTCTATTCGATTTGTTTTTTCCTGTCCATGGAATCCGTAAGAAATGGCTGCATTATCGCTTAAACTTCTACCGTCGTTTAATACATCAACATTGTCATACATAATATTTTCAATGGAAGATGGTGCCTCTATTGTATAAAAAACTTCCATTCCAGTCTCATCTAAAATAACTCCATCTATGGTGAATGTCATATCGTCTTTTACCTGACTGACACCTATCGGCTCATAGTATTCATTTTCAATAATAGCTTCTAATCCTTTATCAATTAGAAATAAATCAACAAATCTCTCCATCCCTGGTATAGAGGCAATCGCGCTTGCAAAAGCAGGTGACACACGAATAGATGTCACGAGGGAGAGCATTAGGATAGCGGCAACTGAAAGAGTCCAAAGCGTATTTTTTCGTTTTCTTTTTTTATTTTTAGCTTGGAGCAAGCCTTGCTGGATTGCATTCATTATTTGTTGGTCAGGTATCTCGGTTTGCTCCAATTGCTTTCTTGATTCGTCCAACATTTCTTCTTCTTTTTCATACATGATCTGCATCTCCTTTCTCTGTCATGAAATTTCTTAGTGATTTTAGTGCTGTGTGGAGTCTCGACTTTACGGTTCCTTCTGGAATCTTCTTTATTTCTGCGATTTCTTTAATCTTTGTATTTTGAAAGTATTTCAGAAATATTAACTGCTGCTCGTCACTAGACAAGGATGCTATAGCTTCTTCTAACTCCATAGTAGAATCCACTGAATAGCCCGCCTCTTGCAGAACTTCATTCGAAATAAATCGCTTCTTCTTTTTCAACTGATCTTGGCAGTAATTCATCATTATTCGGATAAGCCAGGTTTTCATATATTTGGGCTCTTTTACGGTATGTATTTTTTGAAAAGCTCTGAATGTTACTTCTTGCATTGCTTCGACTGCATCGTGTTCATTTTTTAAAAATGCAAAAGCTGTTCTATATAAATCTTCTCTATTTAATTGCATTAATTGTATAAAAGCCTGTTCGTCCCCTTTTATTGCGCAACTTGCGACTTCAACTTCCTCCATCACATCACCCCATTTCGATTATGTTATACATTAGACATTCGAAGTACGAAAAAGTTCATTTATTTTAAAATAAAAAAAGGATGTCTCCAGCATTTTGGGGACATCCTCTAAATTAGTGCGTATCAATTGGCTCTTTGCAAAGCGTTTTGCTCATTTCTGCGTATTGCACGAAAACACGAGCTAGTTCGCGAAGACGCTTATGCACATCTTCATCCACAATGATATTATTTCCATCAAAATGGCTCGTATGGGTGTATACATAGTTTGGTGTAACAAGACACCGGAAATAATCCAAGATTGGCTTGAGTTGATTTTCTATTACTAAGTGATGTTGATACGTCCCACCATTCGCCACGATAGATACCGGTTTATATCGCATTGTTTTCGGATGTAAAAAATCAAACATATTTTTCAATACTCCTGGAATAGATCCTTGAAAAATAGGTGAGGCGATAATATAACCGTCTGCCTGCTCGAATTTACTTACTAGCAGTTTCATATCATCATTGTAATCATCAAACGGTCTTCCATCTACAAATTGATGTTCATAATTCGCCAAACTTACGATTTCCAACGTATAATTCATATTCAACTTCTCTATATAATCTTTCACCTGTTCTAAAATGACACCTGTTTTTGTGCCGATAATTGTCCCATCTAAAAGTAGAATCTTCATCATTTAGAACCTCCTTTACCCGTTACTAATTGTATCAAATAAATAAGATTATTTTAGACATCGAGTTTCATTTTTTTAAAGTTCATCCTTTTGACTGAGAACCATTCTTCAATTTTTCTGTATATTATCAAACTTTAAACTAATTAATGCAGTATATGCCTTCTTTTTAATAGCTGTAAATCACTTCAATTGTCTATTTTTTCTTTCTCTACAAATATATCTTTTCGCTTGTCCCAATTAAACAATTCTTCACGAGCGATGGGTTGCTCTTCCTCTTCAATGAAGGGCTTTGCATTTAAAATATCTAACGTTTTGTAGATTGTTACTTTGTTTTTATTTCCATAAACAGCGTAGTGGTACATTGCATAAGATAATTGATTTCCCTCAATAGAACGAAATCTTTTTAGAAATCCGAATAAAAGGGGATTTAATAATTGAAAGACACCTTCTGCAAGACGTTCTCCTAATCGAAATTCCTTTCTCCCCCCAGTAAGCAATGAAGGTCGGAAAATAGATAGTTTCGGAAGGTTTAAATCAATTAATTGCTGCTCCATCTGTCCTTTTACTCGACTATAAAAAAACGGAGATTTCTTACTGGAACCAGCCGCGGAAATGACGAGTATATGGTGTATCCCTCTTTTTTTAGCTAATGAAGCAATTTGTAGTGGATAAATTAAATCTACCTTTTCAAAATTTTCTTTGGTTCTTGCTTTCTTCATTGTAGTACCCAAACAACAAAAAAGATCATCTGCAATTTCTAAATCCTTTTCTTCTAGCGTTTCAAAGTCTTTTATCCTCACTTCGAGTTTCGGATGTTTATAGGAAATATTATTTCTAGCAATTACAGAAACAGAGACATATTCTTCACTTTCACATAGCTGCTTCACTAAAAAACTACCAGTAAAACCCGTTGCACCAATAACAATAGCTGTTCTTTTTCCCATTTCAATAAAACCTCCTCACTTCATAGCTACATCTTCCACTATTTCTAGTAGTCATAAGCACCTGTCCCTTTCCATACAATAAATAGAATATGTCAGGAAAGGAAGATGCAATTTGAAACTAGCTTATCTTTTAAATACATTTTCACACCGTGGATTATATCCTGCTGATAGAGCAAAGATGCTACTCCCAGCTTTAAAAGCTACAGACTGTAAGGTTTTTGTTCCTAGTTCGAATACAAGCCTTATCGAATACTTAGAAACTCAAAATATCACAGCCTATATATACAGAAACAATGGGCAACTGTTAGAAAAACTAAAACTATTTAACCCAGATTGCATTATTCACGATAATGGGAATTCCGAAAAAGATTTAATACGGCATTTAAAAACATTTAATTGCCCGCTTATTCATTTTGATGATCATGGTGATGGCAGCGCATTAGCGGATATTGTTTTTCAAGCATTATACGAAAATCCACAGGACCTAACTAAAGATAATTATGTATATGGACCTACTGGGTATATCCCAGCAAATAAAACGATTAGTAAGAATAATAACACGCTACAGAATCCACCGCATATAGTTGTTGCCTTTCCTCATGAGGATCCTGAAAACTTAACGTACAGAACGCTAAGACATCTTGTGCAATTGCATATTCCATTACAAATTAGCGTGGTAGTTGATAATTATTATAAACATGATATACACGAGCTAAAAAGGTTCGCACTTACTCGAAAATCCATTAAAGTTATTTCCACTAAAGAACCTGAATCTTATATATACACTAGTGATATCGTCATAACTTCTGGCGCTTACACCCCTCTATTAGTTGCACAACAAAAAATCCCTTGCATTGTTCTTTGTGCACATGAGGAAGAAATAAATTATGCATTTCCTCAAGAAGAAAATGGCTTTGCGAATTTAGGACTAGGGCGCAAAATAAAACAGTCCTATCTACAAAATGCAGTGATGGAAATCATTTTGCATGATAATAGAAGAAACGCTTATATTCAAAAACAAAAACACTTTCAATTTAGTTCTAACTTAGAAGATGTGGTAAATCTTATTGAACAAACAATTGCCAATAAAAAAGAGGAAGAAGAAATCGTACGTTAAGAAACTTTTTATGCTACAATTATTCAAAAAGCTGAAGGTGACTTTTCATGACAAAAGACCAACTGCAAATGGAAATTGCTGAATTGAAAATGGACTATATCCGATTGCAAGGTGATATGGAAAAATTAGAATCCAACGGATATCCTGCTCAATTAGAGAATGCCGAACGTAGACTAGCTAAAATGGAAGAAAACCTTGCAGAACTAAACAAACAACTCGCGGATTTGTAAATTCATCGCTTAAAGATTGAAGACTACTTATATTTCGAAAGTGATACCTAAGACTGTTTTGAAAACGCTTGGCAGTCAGGTACTACTTGCAACAAAGAAAGAAAGCGTTTATCAACAGTCTGAAAGCTCGCAGATTTGTATTCTGCTGAGCTTTCTTTTTTGGAGGAAATAATAGATGAGCTTATTAAACGTAGAAAATTTGGGACATACATTCGGAGATCGCACTCTTTTTAAAGAGGTTTCTTTTCGCTTAGTGGAAGGAGAGCATGTTGGTCTAGTTGGTGCGAACGGAGTTGGTAAATCAACTTTGATGAACATTTTAACAGGTGAAATTATTTATGATGAGGGTCGTGTAGAATGGTTACCCGGCACACATTATGGATATTTAGATCAACATACTCGTCTTCAACAAGGACGCTCGATGTTTGACACACTTCGAGATGCTTTTTTACCTCTATATAAAAAAGAAGAAGAGTTAAATGAAATTATCGCAAAAATGGCAGATGCAACTCCAGAAGAATTAGAAGAATTACTCGAACAAATGGCAGAAATTCAAGATGCTCTAGATGCTGGAGATTTTTATTCATTAGATATGAAAGTAGAAGAGGTTGCACGTGGGCTAGGACTAGATGCAATTGGTTTAGAGCGTCCAGTTGAAGCACTTTCTGGTGGTCAACGTACGAAGGTTCTTCTTGCCAAGCTATTATTAGAAAAACCAAAAGTATTATTACTAGATGAGCCTACAAACTATTTAGACGAAGAACATGTAAATTGGCTATCTAACTATCTAAAAAACTATCCACATGCGTTTTTATTAATCTCGCATGATACGGAATTTATGAACGGCATTGTAGATGTCATCTTCCACCTTGAATTCTCGAAGTTGACTCGGTATACCGCATCCTATGATAAATTTTTAGAGCTAGCCGAGTTGAATAAAAGACAGCATATTGATGCATATGAAAAGCAACAAGAATTTATTAAGAAACAAGAGGACTTCATAGCTAAAAATAAAGCACGTTATTCCACAACAGGACGAGCAAAATCTCGTCAAAAACAACTAGATCGTATTGAGCGTATTGACCGTCCAGAAACAGCTGCGAAACCAGAATTTAGTTTTAAAGAATCTCGTAGTTCTGGCCGCTATGTTGTCGAAGCAGATCACTTACAAATCGGTTATGATAACCCACTGCTTCCGCCATTAACGTTCACCATTGAACGCGGTGAAAAAATTGCACTTGTTGGAATGAACGGGATTGGTAAATCTACTTTACTTAAGACGATGTTAGGCAAAATTCCAGCTCTAGGTGGAAAAGTGACACGTGGAGATTTCTTATTCCCTTCTTATTTCGAACAAGAAGTAAAAGCCGGGAATATAACACCAATCGAATCAATTTGGGAAACTTACCCTAGTATGGAACAAAATCAAGTTCGTGGCGCACTTGCTCGCACTGGTTTGAAAAGTGAACACATCTCCCGTCCTCTCTCTAGTTTAAGTGGTGGAGAACAAGCAAAAGTTCGATTATGTAAATTGATGATGGAAGAAAGTAACTGGTTAATTTTTGACGAACCTACGAACCATCTAGACATTCATGCAAAAGAAGAATTAAAACGTGCAATGAAAGAATATAAAGGCACAATCGTCCTTGTAAGCCATGAACCCGAATTCTACGAAGGCCTAGTAACAAAAGTGTGGAACGTCGAAGAATGGTTCTCCACTGGCAAGGAAGTAATAGAAGAATAAGTGTGTCAACCGACCTCAAGTTTTAGAGACTTGGGGTCTTTTTTTACGGGAATTATTACCTTTAGAAGAAGGAAAAATATGCTTTACGACTTACAGTAAGTGGCACTTCGAGACCAATTTGCTTGAAGTCGAGACGAATCGACACGTATGCGAGACCATTTCCAGCTCAGTCGCAACCAATTCGACTATAATCGAGACCAAATCACCTATTCTATGTTTTTATTGGATTAGATCCATGAATTCAGCTACGCCATTACAGTAAATGGCACTTCGAGACTAATTTGCTTGAAGTCGAGACCAATCGACATGTATGCGAGACCAGTTCCAATTCAGTCGCAACCAATTCGACTGTAACCGAGACCAAGTCACCTATTCTATGTTTTTATTGGATTAAATCCATGAATTCAGCTACGCCATTACAGTAAATGGCACTTCGAGACCAATTTGCTTGAAGTCGAGACCAATCGACACGTATGCGAGACCAATTCCAGCTCAGTCGCAACCAATTCGACTGTAACCGAGACCAAATCACCTATTTTATTTTTTATAGAATTAAATTCGTGGATTCAGCTATTTCATTTACAGTAAATGGCACTTCGAGACCAATTTACTTGAAGTCGAGACCATTCGACACGTATGCGAGACCAATTCCAGCTCAGTCGCAACCAATTTGACTGTAACCGAGACCAAGTCAACTATTCTACTTTTAAAAAATAAAAAAAGAGCTTCCCAACATTAAAATGTCGAGAAGCCCTTTTCCATATTACACTAAAACTAATGAATCCTTCGCAAATTCATCATTCATAATTAATTCTTTCAATCGTTGTTTCGCTCTAAATAATCGTGACTTAACTGTACCGATAGAGACTTTCATCACTTCCGCTATTTCAATTAAGGAATATTGATGTACATAGAAGTACAAAACTGTTTTTTGATAGATGCCATCTAACTCTGCAACTTTAGAGCGAATAATCTCGCCAACATCTTCTTTTTCCAGTTGCTCTTCAACAGATAATACATCCGAAGCGATTAAATCTAGAATAGAAACGTCTAGTTGTTCAGGCTGATTTGCAATGTATTTACTACGTCTTGCTTGTTTGCGGTAACGATCACGAAATGTATTCATACAAATAGTAGTTAGCCATGCTTTTACATGATCAACCTCTTTCATATAAGATTCGTATCTTACCACTTTCATCCATACTTCTTGCATTAAATCTTCTGCATCTATTTGATTTTTAGTTAATTTCAAACATAAAAAATATATGTAACGGTTGTACTCCTCGTATACGCCTTCTATATTCACTTGCATATTTTTTCCTCCGCTCATCTTCTCTTGTTACCTATATAATGCCAAATAACAACCTTTCACTCCATCGGATTCTCTTTCAACTTTATTACAAACGTGTAAGAAAATTAATACAGCAATCTGAGAACAACTATATCCCTCAACAAAATGAAATATTTTTACATCGAGCGTCTAGACCGGGATATATCCACCTAAACTATCGCTATCAACCCCCAAAACCATTCTATAACCACCTAAAATTCCATACTTCCAAAAACGTCTAGAAATTATATAATTTCTAAGCATGTGACAAAAAAAAAAAACGCAAGGAGCTATAAACTCTCTTGCGTTACGGGAAGTAAGATTTCTTTTTTTATTATTGTTAATTTGGCAATACGGTTCCGATCCATTTCGTTTACTTCAATAAGTAAGTTTTCATATGAAAACTGCTCGGTCTCTTCAGGTACATGGCCCAGTTGATCTAGAACAAATCCACCAATTGTGTCATTTTCATTTAGAATGTTAATATCAAATAGTTGATTAATTTCTTCAATTTCTATACGTCCAGCACAAACTAATCTATTTTCAGTTATTTCATGAACTAAGATTTCTTCATCATCATCCGTTTCATCCTCTATTTCTTGTCCAATCATTTCTTCGATTAGGTCTTCATGCGTAACTATTCCAAGTGTTCCTCCGTATTCATCCAATACTATCGCCATATGCTTTTTATGCGTTAGCATTAGTTTAAACACTCTTTCAACACTTAATGTCTGCACTACAAACAACGGATCTTTATCAATAATTTCCTCCAACTTTTTGGATGGATACATCGACCACTCAATAAGTTTTTTGGAATAAAACATCCCTACTATTGTATCCATATCCTCTTCATAAACAGGATATCTCGTATAAAAATGTTCCAGTATGGTATCACGTACTTCTTCATAAGTGGCTTCCAAAGGAATAGCAACCACTTCTGTTCGATGCGTCGAAAGTACATCCGATACATCTTTGTTTGGAAAGTCGAGAATCCCTTTTATTCGCTCAGACTCTTCTTCTTCAAACGTACCATCTGTAGAGGCTATATCTACCATATTTAAAAGTTCTTCTTTTGAAATGGTCGTTTCCTTCACAGTACCTTTAGAACCAATTCGAATCATCATATTAATCAGTTCAGCTATTAAAAACGCTAGTGGTCTAAATAATTTAACAAACAGTCGTATTAATGGTGCTACCTTATAAACAATTGTTTCTGAAAAAGTTGCAGCAATTGTTTTCGGAAGCACTTCAGCAAATAATACTATGACGACAGTCAATATCACTACAGACCAAACTATATCCCAATGATAATGTTCTGAAATAAGGATTAAAAGCACTGTCATCGCTATGTTAGCTACTGTATTTCCTACCAAAATAGTAATGGTCATACGGTCCGGCTTTAATAAAAGAACAAGTAATTTTTCAGCATCTCTATCTCCTTGCTCTGCTCGCAACCGGACCTTCGTCCTATTAACTGTCATTAATGCTGTTTCACTACCCGATAAAAAAAACGAAACAAGTAGTGCAAAACCTAGTAGTACAAACTCTGTGTACAATTTTGTATCCTCCTAAAATGATAAAGTCGAACAATATTCCTTTTTATAACTATAGCATACTGTGATTTTAGTTGTCACAAATCAATGGGGTTTTATTTGTCACGACAACCAGTAACAGTATTCTTATAAGCACTCATATTATTATGCTTTTCCTGGGATTTCTATATAACTATATTAAATTTCAACTAACCCTCCATTTCTAACACATCTGCATTATCTCGGTAATAGTTGTTGAACCTACCCAAAAGGTAACAAGATTGATGAATAAACCCTTCCCATGAGTACTCATACAATAACAACAATTGACAACAATTCCATGTGGCTTTAGAATAATATTTGTAGTGAAAATGATAATCATTTTCAATTATATGTTGAACATTTCGTAACTCATGCGGTGTTCTTATATCAACACATACCAATTTATAGGGGAGAAAAACATCTTATGAAAAAATTTTTTATTCCGTTATTCCTGTTTCTTATACTTCTTCTGAGTGCTTGTAGCGACAGCAAAACAAACGATGCAAACAAAGAGACTACTTCATCTAAACCGTCAAACTCGGTAGCAGACGGGTCCGAATCGGGTTCTGACACGTTTATCTATCAATCCGAGGATGGACCGGTCGAGGTTCCAAAAAATCCGCAGCGCGTGGTTGTACTTACTAGATTTTTAACAGGTAACGTTATGGCTTTAGGTGTACCTTTAGTTGGAGTAGACGATATGTCGAAAACCAACCCAAGATTCGAAGAGCAGCTTAAAGACGTTGAGGTAGTTACGGACGAAAGCCTCGAAAAAATCATCGAACTAGGGCCAGATCTTATTATTGGGCTTTCAGATATTAATAACATCGATAAGTTTAAGCAAATTGCTCCAACAGTCACTTATACTTACGGAAAAGTGGATTACTTAACACAACAACTAGAAGTAGGTAAATTGTTAAACAAAGAAAAAGAAGCACAAGCCTGGGTCGATGATTTCAAAGCTCGTGCAACAAAAGCAGGAGAGGAAATCAGGGCTAAGGTCGGCCCAGATGCTACGGTCTCGGTCATCGAGACATTCAATAAGCAACTCTATGTCTATGGAGATAACTTTGGACGAGGAACTGAAATTCTCTATCAGGAAATAAAGCTCGGCATGCCTGAGAAAGTGAAAGAAGCAACGATCAATGACGGCTATTTTGCCCTATCGCTGGAAGTTCTAAACGATTACTTTGGCGACTACGTCATTTTCAGTAAAAACGCAGATGAAGATAATTCATTCCAGGATACTGAAATGTATAAAAACATTCCAGCGGTCAAAAACAATCGTGTCTACGAAGCCGATGCAAAATCATTCTACTTTAATGATCCACTTAGCTTGGATTATCAGCTAGAATTCTTTATTGAAAAATTTCTAGGCAAGTAATTCAAGGGATTGCTATACCGTTCTTTAACGAACATACAGTTTAATCTTTTCTTTCAATGCGAGGGTATTGTCCATTAGACGGTTCCCTCGTATTTTTTATTCATTAAAGCAACTGTTTCACTTATGCATTAACAATTACCTCCACATTTTCGATGTCACAAATCTTATGCTATGCTATACTATTTCTATTCACGAAATTTTATGAAAAGAGGGATTCTAGTGAGCCAATTTTCTACATTAGATAAATACTTTACTGAAAAAAGAGAAGTACATTTAGAAGAGTTGAAACGATTCTTACGCATTCCAAGTATTTCTTCTTTATCTGAACACAAGCAAGACATGCAAAAAGGAGCAGAATGGTTAGCAGATTCTTTAACGAAAGCTGGTTTAGAAAATGTAATCGTTGATAAAACAAGCGGTCATCCCGTTGTATATGCAGATTGGTTACATGCAGAAGGAAAACCAACGATGCTAATTTATGGTCATTATGATGTTCAACCAGTGGATCCTTTAAACCTATGGGAAACTGAACCTTTTGAACCACAAGTACGGGACAATAAATTATTTGCTCGTGGCGCTAGCGATGATAAAGGGCAAGTATTCATGCATGTAAAAGCAATTGAAGCTCTTCTTCAAACAGAAGGAACTCTTCCCGTTAACGTAAAGCTTTTAATTGAAGGCGAAGAAGAAGTAGGTAGTCCTAATTTAGAAGAATATATAGAAAACAATAAAGAAAAACTTGCTGCAGATGTAATCGTCATTTCGGATACTGGAATGCAAGGACCTGGTCAACCAGCAGTTTGTTACGGATTACGCGGTCTTTGTGGCGTGCAAATTGATGTTAAAGGTGCAAAAAGCGATCTTCACTCTGGTCTATATGGTGGTGGAGTTCAAAACTCTATCCATGCACTGGTTTCAATTTTGGATTCTTTCCGTGATGCAGAAGGCACTATCGAAGTAGAAGGTTTCTATGAAAATGTACGTCCTTTATTAGAAGAAGAAAGAGAAGCATATAAAGCACTAGGTTTCGATGAAGAAGAACTGAAAAAAGAGATTGGCGTAGACGAATTATTCGGAGAAAAAGGCTATTCTCATTTAGAACGCGTTTGGGTTCGTCCAACTTTAGAAATTAACGGTGTATTCGGTGGTTTTTCTGGAGAAGGTATTAAGACTGTTTTACCAAGTGAGGCTGGAGCAAAAATTACTTGTCGTTTAGTACCAGACCAAGATCCAGATGAAATTGTTGCCAAACTTAGAGCGCATATTGAGAAAAATAAACCTGCTGGTGTCACAGTGACATTAACTGAATTTGATAAAGGTAAACCGTTTATCACACCATTCGATCATCCAGCAATTCAAGCGGCTGGTCGTAGCTACGAAAAAGTATACAATGTACCAACAGCATATACACGCGGTGGTGGCTCCATCCCTATCGTTGCAGCTTTCGACGAAATTCTAGGCTTACCAGTAGTGCTAATGGGATTCGGCTTATCAACCGAAAACTTCCATGCACCAAATGAGCATTTCCATTTGGAAAACTTCGATCAAGGTTTACGTGTAATCGGAGACTACTATTATGAACTGGCAGAACTTTCTAAAGAAGATCTAAAAAAATAATGCTTACTAAACCACATGGATTTCTATGATCCATGTGGTTTTTTAGTTACAAGTTGCGGTAATAATTGGAGTTTTCTAATGCTCTATCTCATACCTGTTAACTAATATAGTGAGAAATGGTTGCGGTTCTGCTGGAATTGGTCTCGAATAGGGTCCATTTGGTTGCGGTTCTACTTCAATTGGTCTCGATTAGAGATAAATTGGTCTCGTTGTTCCGTTTATTCACTTTTTATGGATAATAATTCCGTGAATTTTTATCGATGTAAAAATAGATAACTTTTCATTTCGAGTTAACTCTTTATTATGAGAAATGGTTGCGGTTTACTGGAATTGGTCTCGAATAGGGTCTATTTGGTTGCGGTTCTACTTCAATTGGTCTCGATTAGAGATAAATTGGTCTCGTTGTGCCGTTTATTCACTTTTTATGGATAATAATTCCGTGAATTTTTATCGATGCAAAAATCGATAACGTTTCATTTCGAGTTAACTCTTTATTGTGAGAAATGGTTGCGTTCCTACTGGAATTGGTCTCGAGTAGGTGCCATTTGGTTGCGGTTCTACTTCAATTGGTCTCGATTAGAGAGCAATTGGTCTCGATTAGAGAGCAATTGGTCTCGTTGTGCCGTTTATTCACACACAAAAATGGCTATCTCGATGCGAGATAGCCATTTCCATTTACTTATTGTTGTTTTTCGAATATCGTAATTAATTCTTCCACACTTTTACGTGGTTTTGGTTTAGGCATTTCATCGAAGTATCCGACTTGTAACATGCTTATGATGCGTTCTCCCGGTTTTATTCCAAGTGCTTCTCGGAATTTTGGATTATCTAAAAATCCTGGTGTTTTCCAACAAGACCCGATTCCTCGATCCCAAGCAAGTAATTGTACATTTTGTACTAGCATACTAGCTGCTGCATAATCCTCTAGTCTCTCCTTCTGACGTGCGTCTTCAGGAACGATTACAAATACATATCCACCAGGTGCTGTATATTTTTTCATTTGTTTTTCTAAATCGTCTTCTGAAAGCTCTTTCCATTTTGGAATAGCAAATTCTTTTAACACATCATATAATTCTACTTGCTCTTTTCCACAAGCAATAACAAAGCGCCATGGCTGTCTTAACTGATGATTTGGTGCCCATATTCCATCTTCTAAGATAGCTAATAATGTTTCTCTTTCTACTGGTTGACCGTTAAATTGCTTTATGGAACGTCGTTGAACAATCGCATCGCGAACAGTTAGTGATTGACCTATCATTTTTTGAAAAACTCCCTTTTAATAAACGTGAATGATTATTAATATCATACCAATTAATTGAGTGCATTAAAAGTCTTGCTTTTTTCACAGCACAGTTACTCGGTTTTTTCCGTTTTTCTTTGATTCATAAAGTGCATTGTCCGCTCGCTCAATTAATTCTTCCTTTTGTTTAAATGAATGATGCTCCGTCGATGAAACACCAACACTAATTGTGACATAATTATCATCAATGGTACTTGAAATCTTTTGTTCCTCTATTAATAATCGTAAGTTTTCAGCAAAATGAGTAGCTTCTTGTAATGAAACACTTGGTAAAACGACCACAAATTCTTCTCCCCCATACCTTGCTACAAATGTGTTACCATTGCACATTTCTTTTACTAGCTGAGAGTAGTGGATTAATAACTCATCCCCTGCAATATGTCCTTTGTTGTCATTATATATTTTAAAATTATCTACATCGATCATTAGCAGAGACAAATGCTGATTAGTAGAAAATGCTTCCTTGAAATATTTCCCCACATATTCATTAAAATATCTTCTATTATAGATCCCTGTCAAACCATCTACTAGGGTCAGCTTTTTCAATTCATCATTCTTTTGTTTTAATTCCTCTGTTCTTTCTTTAATTTTGTCATCTAACGATTCGTTTAGCTGTTGTAAATCAATGGACAAATTCTCTGCTTCTTCAAATTTGCGAGCATATTCTTTACTTAGATTGATTGACTGTATTAGTACATATAAAAAGAAACCAATTGTTGTAAAAGGAATGGAATGAATCCAATTTAGATAGAGTAATATATCGTTTATTACCGAACTAAAAAATATTAAATTCGCTAATAGATTCACAAAAATAGTAGGTCTTTTTCTCTTATATGCTAAAATTAGCACATATAACATGTAAATCATAAAAAAAGCAATGAGTATAAAAAAGTAATATAAAAGTGGTTGATAAAAGACAGGCTCCGCAAACGTTGTTACCGTCAGTGCAATAATTGAAATAATTATGCCAATAACGACTGGTGGTTTTTCCATTTCATTAGGATACATTGTTCGTACAAAAAATAAATACAGAATGAAAAGAGTGTAAATACAAATAATTTCAAATCGATTTGCCCAAACCCAAGGAATCATAGCGACAAAATGGTTAAAATAATAAGGTGGTTTTAATATGGAATATAAAGAAATGAAAATACTAATCAAACCAAAATAAAGGAATACTTTGTCTTTTCTTCTAAAAAAGAAAATAAATAATTCATAAATTCCCATAACCAAAATGGAACCGATAATGAACATTGTATAAGCTAAAGTATTTTCATATGTTCTTGAAACATGTTCTGAAGTTCCTAAATATATTGGCTTCGTTGCTCCACCTATCGGATTTGTAAAATTTGAAATATGTAAAACGATATTTATTACTTTTTTTCTCGGTGTAAAGTAAACGAGACGATTAGAATAATCAGGTTCGCTTGTTAGAAAACTTGTGCCTACATAACCATTGGAAGCAACCCTAACTCCATCTATTAAAAGTGTGTAAGATGTATTCTGGTTTGTCGTTGTAATTGCTAAAGTATTGCCCACTTTCTCTTCCGGTATTATGACCTTTAAATAGTAAGTTCCGTAGCCAAAGTTGGTTCCTACTGTGTCTTCCCAATTGGATGGTACTGTCACGTTTGCCTGTGTGTTTTGGCTAGTCCTATCCTTTATCTCATTTTCAGTTAATAATTCTTTCCAAAAGAACTTCCATTCTCCATTTAGTTGAATTAGCTCCGTACTAGTGAAGTCTTCTCTACTTAATACTAACACTCCATTTTTCGCCAATGGAGGTGCAAGATTTTGTGGATTACAGGATGCTAGTGTAAATAATATAAGTAAAAATAATAGTGAAAATCGTGTTTTCAAACTGGGCAACCTTTCTCTACTCTCACAAACAAATTATTTGGGGTGATGTAATGTATCTTTACTGGTTAATTAGCTATATATTTGGTAATTTACTTACCGCTTGGTGGGTAGGTAAATGGAAAAAAACTGATTTACGAACGATGCGTAGTGGTAATTTAGGTGCAAGAAATGCTGGAGCGGTTCTTGGAAAAACGGCTTTTTTTCTTACTTTTTTAGGCGATGCACTAAAAGGGATTCTAATTATATATTTCGGCTTTTATTATCAATTCTCCTTAGTTATTGTTGCAATTGGTGGATTATTAGTTATATTAGGTCATCTTTTTCCTTTTTGGCTAAGATTTAAGGGTGGTAAAGGAATTGCAACTTTTGTTGGCGTAGCATTAGCTTATAATCCACTGTTATTCAGTATATTGGCATTATTTTTTGCCCTTTTACTGCTAATTATTAGAAGTGCTACATTGAGCATGTTTTTAGCTTTTCTTTCTTACGCTTTCATATGTTTACTAAATCCATCATTATACCATGCATGGCCACTTTCCATAGCAATTATAATTATTCTTATACGGCATCGATATGATTTAGCGGAATCATGGAATACTCGATGGTGGAAAAGGCTGCCTTAATTATTATCTATACAATAGTAATTTTTACAATGGTTATTAAGTATGTGACAGACATTATGCTATAATTATTATTAATTAACTAATTTATTGAATAGGGTGTTTTTATGACTAAGAAAAAAATTGCTTGGGTAGTAGATAGTAGTGCATATGTAAATACTTCGCTTCAAGAGCATCCTGATGTGTATATTATTCCCCTCTATATATCTTTTGGACAACAACAGTTTATAGACGGAGTTGATTTAACTTCTGAACAACTGTACGAACGAATTCGAAATGGTACGGAAAATGCAAAAACCTCCCAACCATCTACTGGTGAATTTGCAGAACTTTATACAAATCTAAGCAAAGAATATGAATCAATTATTGCTATCCATATTTCCAAGAGTTTGAGCGGAACGATATCTTCTTCTATAAATGGTGCTCAAATCGCACAAGTTCAAGTGGAATGTATCGATTCTCTATCATTATCTGCCGGAATTACAGGTTTAGTAGAAAAAGGGTTGCTTTTGGAAGAACAAGGACTGTCTTTTGAAGAAATTGCATCCTCTTTAAGAAAAGAAGCAACTAAATTTCGTAATTACATTTTAATTGGTAACTTAACTCAGCTTTATAAAGGTGGAAGATTAAGTAGTGCCCAGTTTTATCTTGGTAGTTTGTTAAAAATAAAGCCCATTATCCAAATCAACAACAAAGGTGAATTAAAAGAACTGGATAAAGTTCGATCGCATAAAAAGGCTATACAATATCTAATCAATAAAGTAATAGAATCTGTTCAATCAGAGGGTGTAGATCTAGTTTACATTATGCACGCTAATGCAATAGAACAAGCGAATGCTTTAAAAAATGATCTTCAGCTCCAATCACCCAGTCTTCAGGTAACAATTGGGGAAATTAGCACCGCTTTAGCAGTTCATGCCGGTGAAGAAACTTTAGCAGTACTGTGGTATGTAAAATAATTTGAAAAGCAAAAGCGTCTTTTCAGTGCATCTTGGATTCACTAATTCCTGAGTGCATTTGACGAAACATTGGTTACACTATTACAGCGGGATTTTGGATCGTGAAGTGACTGCGTCACTTCACAATGGATGTTTGTCCGATAATTAGAGAAAAAAATACTTTCTTACACTATTAAAAGCTTCCGAAGATACCATTTCGGAACCATTCGCAACTTCGTGGAGCGTATTCGAAATATCTACTGCTTAACTACCCGCAACATTCCGATACATATGCGCAATATTTAAAAAAAGTGTAACTAAACGTCCATCGTTTGGTTACACTTTTCGTTCGGTTAGAAGTTGTCATTAATATGAAAGAAAATATAACTTGTTTTTGGTGTATGTGCATAAGAATCTTCGTAGTCCCAATACCTGTCTCTACTATTATTTGTATGTGCATTTACATATGGCATACCATCTTTGATACTGGTTACAATCGTCGAGTGATCGTATCTACCATCTCCTTCAAAATCATAAAAAATAAGATCTCCCGGTATTAATTTCGATGGAGAATCCACTTGGGTCGCTTGTAACCCCTTTGTTGACCTTGCCAAATACCATCGTAATCCATGTGGAGTGCTCCAGCTATAGCTCCACGAATGATTTCCAAGCCACCATCCTCTTCCCCTATTTGGCTGCCCTCTCATGGGAGCACCACCTGCAAATAAACATTGTGAAATATAATTTGTACAGTCCACATCGAATATCGGAAACTTAGGATTATTACTATTCCACCATTTTTGGGCATAGGCTACTGCTGCGGCACGGTTATATGTTGCCAATTTTCCACCTCCTTCTCTTCTGTTTATATGATTTCGTTTAAAAAATATGCTAGTATTGATTCAATGAATCCTATTTTATTTTTCAAAACAAAAATTTAACAAAAAAAGTTATGTAGTTTAGAAAGTAACTGAGCAGAAAAGTTTATTTTTCTTATTAGTTTGGAAAGGAAGATGGCTAATGCCCCAACATGCAGAGAAAGAAATTACATTGCCAACTTTGCTTTGTGATGAAAAAGGCAATTTAAATCCAAAAGCGATTGGATATGCGAAGAAGCCAATCATTGAAAGCAATTTAAAAGGACACTATATGCGGAAGAAAAAGTGGAATTATTGGTGTGTGTTTGGAGATGAAATCCTTTTTTCTGCAACGATTAGTCACTTAGATTATGCAGCAGTTTGCTTTGTATATTTTTTAAATTATGAAACTCAACGTTACGTTGAAAAGACGGTAACGATTCCTTTGGGCAATAAAGTGAAAATGCCTACTCAGATTTTGGAAAGCGTTCAATTACATTCAAAAGAAATGTCCATTCAGCTTTTATATATACAAAATGAAACTCATATGACAGTTACCATACCTAACTTCGATGGGGATTTTTTACATGCTGATTTACATATTTCACATCCTATAGATGATGAATCACTCAATGTAGTCATTCCATGGAGTCGGACACAGTTTCAATTTACAGCTAAACATCATTTATTGCCTACAACTGGTTTCGTAAAAATTGGAGATGCTCGTTATTCTTTTCAAACAGAGGATAATTTCTCTGTGCTCGATTATGGCAGAGGTGTTTGGCCACGTGAAGCTTTATGGAATTGGGGTTTTGCTTCCCAACGTGTTGGTTCCAAACGAATTGGACTGAACTTTGGAGGAAAATGGACGGATGGAACTGGGATGACGGAAAACGGAATTTTCATCGATGGTAAGTTAACTAAAATTCACGAAGATTTATTATTTACCTATAATCCGAATGATTTCATGCAACCTTGGACAATAAAAACTAAGTTTTCAAATGAAGTGAATTTAACTTTCACTCCATTCTTCCATAGAATTGCAAAAACAAATGTAAAGCTTGTGACTTCGAACGTGCATCAAATGGTAGGATATTATAACGGTAAAATCCAGTTAGAAAATGGTCCCTCCCTTCATATTCATCAATTACTTGGATGCATCGAGGAGCATAAAGCCAAGTGGTAAAAAGCTGAGTAATTTAACTCAGCTTTTTTTATTGAATAAGTTGTTTGATTAATTCTCTATTTCGTTCCTTAAAAACTTCATTATGTGACGAAACCATTGCAATATTATCTGCATCTGGTTGAATATATTGTTTTGCTTGATTCACCGCATTTGCAGCATCATGGAAAGTTCCTGCAATTAAATACAGCTTTCCTGGATGTTGTAAAATGTCACCTGCAGCATATACACCCTCAACGGAAGATTCACTCAAACTGGTGCCAGCTACATAAAAGTTTTCAGCAATTTGAATATCTATATTACTATTCTTTAAAAGATCTGCATCTTGCTCATATCCATGATTAATGACCACTTCATCTATATCTAAATAGGATATTTCCCCTGTTTCATGATTCGTTAATGCTACTTGTTCAATAACGTCATGACTTTCACTCGCTATAAGTTTTGAAATAGTTGTATTAAAGTAACAAGTTATGGAACTTTCTAATAGTTGCGTTACTTGGGCTTCATGACCATTCAAGGCATCTTTTCTGTATGTCAGATATACTTTTTTAGCAATTGGCTCCAATTCATTTGCCCAGTCAATCGCGGCATTTCCTCCACCTGAAATAATGACTGTTTTATCTTTGAAACGTTGCAAGGATTTTACTGTGTAATTTAAATTCCCTACTTCGAATCGTTCTGCACCCTCTATTTCAAGCTTTGTTGGCTTTAATATTCCACTACCTACAGCTATTATGATGGTTTTAGAATAATGCTTCTGTCCTGAAACTGTATGTAGAACAAAAATTCCATTCTCATCTTTAGCAATGGATTCTACTTTCTCATTTAACACTACTTCCGGATCAAATGTGAGTCCTTGTTGTATTAATTGGCCCATTAATTTTTCTCCTGAAATTGGCGTTTGTCCGCCAACATCCCAAATCATTTTCTCAGGATATACGTGAATTTTTCCGCCCAATTGTGGTTGGTATTCAATAATTTTTGTTTTCATTTCTCTTAAACCGCTATAAAAAGCGGAATATAGTCCCGCTGGTCCCCCACCAATTATTGTCACATCATATATATTTTTCATTTACTTAAGTCTCCCACCCAAAAAAAGTTATTGTTGACATTGGTCATGTTATTAAATATAGTAGCATATGATAATGATAATCGTTATCAATTATTAACGCAACTATAAGTTTGGAGGTTTAGTATATGGTTCGTCTTTATACAGATGATTTGTCTATTGGCTATGGTGATCGGTTAATTGTAAAAGAATTGTCTGTTGAAATACCTGATCAAAAAATTACTACGATTATTGGGCCCAACGGTTGTGGTAAATCTACTTTACTTAAGGCAATTACACGAATCATTTCACATCAGTCTGGTTCTGTCCTACTCGATGGAAAAAATGTTGCAAAGGAAAATACAAAGCAACTTGCAAAAAAGATGGCAATTTTACCTCAAACACCTGAAAGTGCAAGTGGGCTTACTGTTGGTGAACTTGTTTCCTACGGACGATTTCCTTATCAAACAGGCTTTGGACGCCTTACAAAAAAGGATTTTGAAGTAATTGAATGGGCACTTCAAGTGACTGGTACAAGCGAGTTTAAATACTCCCCTGTAGATTCCCTATCAGGTGGACAACGTCAGAGGGTTTGGATTGCGATGGCTCTCGCTCAAGAAACTGAAATAATTTTTTTAGATGAACCAACTACCTATTTAGATATGGCTCATCAACTAGAAGTACTAGAACTTCTTCAAAAGCTCAACCAAGAAGAAAAACGTACTATTGTCATGGTTTTACACGATCTCAATCAAGCGGCACGCTTTGCGGATTATATTATTGCCTTAAAAGCAGGACAAATTGTCAAAGCCGGTAACTGCAACGAAGTTATAACGCATGAAGTATTACTAGATGTGTTCAATATCAATGCTGAAATTGGCGTTGATCCAAGAACAAATAAACCAATGTGTATTACATACAATTTACTCAAAGGAGAATAACAAGATGAAAAAATTATTATTACCTATATTATTTTTGTTTGTACTAATTTTAGGAGCTTGTGGTAATGATTCTACGGATACCAAAACAGAATCGAAAGCAACGGAAGAAAAAGAAGAACCAACGACAATTACTTATCAGTCTGAAGAAGGTCCTATAGAAGTGCCCGCAAATCCTAAGCGTGTAGTTGTCGTATCGTCTTTTGCTGGTAACGTAGCTGCTCTTGGGGTAAAAATGGTTGGCGTAGATTCATGGTCCAAACAAAATCCACGATACGATAGCTATTTATCTGGTGTCGAAGAAGTATCAGAAGAGAACTTAGAAAAAATTATTGAACTAGACCCGGATTTAATCATCGGTCTTTCTACTGCACAAAGCTTAGATAAATTAAAAGAAATTGCACCAACAGTTACATTCACTTATGGAAAATTAGATTATTTAACACAGCATTTAGAAATAGGAAAACTTTTAAACAAAGAAAAAGAAGCACAGGATTGGATTAATGACTTTAAAGAACGTACTAAATCTGCAGGTGAAGAAATTAAAGGGGTTATCGGCAAGGATGCTACTGTTTCAGTAATTGAAAACTTTGACAAACAATTATATGTATTTGGTGATAACTGGGGACGTGGAACAGAAGTACTTTATCAAGCGATGGGCATAGCAATGCCTGAGAAAGTCAAAGAGATGGCATTAAAAGATGGATATTATGCATTATCATTAGAAGTTCTACCTCAATTTGCTGGTGATTATGTTATTTTCAGTAAATCGTCCGATCAAGATAACTCTTTCCAAGATACAGATGTTTACAAAAATATTCCAGCAGTTAAGAACAATCGAGTATTTGAAGCAAATGCGAAGGAATTTTATTTTAATGATCCAATTTCATTAGACTACCAACTTGATTTCTTCAAAGATCACTTTTTAAGTAAGTAATGATTAAGGAGGAATTCGAGCTAAGAATTCCTCCTTAATTATTGAGAAAGGAACGTAATATGAAATCTTCTGCTCATTTCAGTATAAAGTTCATTGTCGGTTTGTCTTTACTATTCGCTATGTTTATCGTCGCTATGATATTTGGGGCAGCTCAAACTTCGACCCAGGATTTATGGCATGCAATGTTTTCAAATTTGAAAAATGATCAAATCAATATTCTTCGTGAAATTCGTCTACCTCGAGAAGTTGCAGCGATTATCGTCGGTGCCGCACTTGCTGTATCTGGAGCTATTATGCAAGGAATAACGCGCAATCCTTTGGCAGATTCAGGCTTACTCGGACTTACTTCTGGAGCAAATGCTGCACTTGCTATAACGATTGCACTTCTGCCTGTTTCAAACTATTTAGGCATTACGATTGCGTGCTTCATTGGAGCTGCTGTAGGCGCTGTTATGGTATTCAGCATTAGCGCTGCGAAAAAAGGTGGCTTCTCTCCATTACGAATTGTACTAGCTGGAGCTGCTGTTTCTGCTTTTTTATATGCAATTGCAGATGGTGTTGGAATTTATTTTAAAGTTTCAAAAGATGTCTCCATGTGGACGGCAGGTGGTTTAATAGGTACCTCTTGGAAACAGTTAGAGATTATCAGCCCTTTTATTGGTATTGGTATATTAGTTGCTCTGTTACTCTCTAGACAACTTACTATTTTGAGTCTAAATGAAGAGGTTGCTGTTGGACTTGGTCAGAAAACCGCTCAAATTAAAATGATTCTTTTTATTGTAGTTATATTACTAGCTGGAGCATCTGTAGCAATCGTCGGTAATATGGCTTTCGTTGGATTAATGGTACCTCATATCGTCCGGGCTGTGGTCGGAACTGATTATCGATTTATCATTCCGATGTCTGTTGTAGTAGGCGCTATTATGATGTTGATTGCTGACACACTTGGCCGTACTATAAACATTCCTTATGAAACTCCCGTTGCAGCGATCATAGCAATAATGGGACTACCTTTCTTCCTTCTCATTGTGCGCAAAGGAGGAAGTGTATTCCAATGATCCAATCTCAGCTATTAAAAAAACAACGAATTCTCCTACTAATTTTACTTGCCCTAATTGTGTTAACTGCATTAATTAGCGCTGGAATTGGTTACTCTTCTTTATCATTTAATCGACTTTTACCAACCATATTAGGTAATGGGACGTTTAAAGAAGAATTTGTTTTATTTTCGGTTCGCTTACCACGGATTGTTATTACAATTCTTGCAGGAATGGCATTGGCTTTATCTGGAGCAATCTTACAAGGCATTACACGCAATGATTTGGCTGACCCAGGTATTATTGGAATAAACGCTGGAGCTGGAGTTGCAATAGCTCTATTTTTCTTATTTTTCCCTATACAGCCAGGTTCTTTTGTTTATATGCTTCCTGTTGTGGCATTTATCGGAGCTTTACTCACTGCATTTTTTATCTACATACTATCTTATAACCGAAAAGTAGGGTTGCAGCCAGTTCGCTTAATACTTGTCGGTATTGGTTTTTCTATGGCATTATCGGGTTTGATGATTGTACTTATTTCATCAGCAGAGCGTCAAAAAGTAGATTTTATCGCAAAATGGTTAGCAGGTAACATTTGGGGGTCTGATTGGCCATTTATATTAGCACTTTTACCATGGCTAATCGTTCTTATCCCTTTCACGTTTTATAAAGCAAATAAGTTAAATCTTCTAGGATTAAGTGAACCTGTAGCTGTTGGTGTTGGAGTATCAATTGAGAAGGAACGAATTGTTCTATTGCTTGCCGCCGTTGCACTAGCAGCATCTGCGGTTTCCGTTACGGGAGGTATTGCTTTTATCGGATTAATGGCTCCGCATATTGCAAAATCACTTGTCGGTCCAAGACATCAATTGTTTATTCCAATTGCTATATTAATCGGTGGTTGGCTATTACTTTTTGCAGATACAATTGGTAGAAATATTGTTGAGCCCAATGGTATTCCTGCCGGGGTCATGGTAGCTTTAATTGGTGCTCCTTATTTTATGTATTTATTATTAAAAAAATAAGAAAAAGACCGAGCACCCTTTTAGTGCATCTTGGCTTCACTAATTCCTTAGTGCTTTGGAAGAAACATCTACTACACTATTACCGGGAGAATTTGAGGAGTTGGAAGTGACTAGGTCTCTTCCAACTCCTCTTTTTTAGTCATCTTGAGGCGTATGTTTGTCCATCGCCCTCTTGGATAATTAGAGAAAAAATACTTTCCTACTCTTTTAAAAGCTTCCGAATATACCATTTCGGAAACTCTTCCCTTCTTTACCTTTAGATACTACCTATTTTTCTCTGGTTCCGCTTTCCATATGGAAAAAACAAAGAAAGTACTAATTCATTCATTGTACGAAGTTATTCTTCCCTTATAGAACTGTTGATTGGAGCGGAAGGTGGCGACTCCTAGGGGATTGGCAAGCATATCAAGACTCTGGCCTCGCGCGCATCGAAGGAAGCAGTTTCATGCTTACACGACTTGCATTGTACGTCTGCTGGAAATCAAAAGGATATCTCAACGTCATTTGATTTTCGACGAGTGAGATATCCTCTTTTCATCTTGCATTCTAGAGAAACTTTATTTTTACAATACGTCTGTTTAATAGATTCTTCGATTCAAAAATTGGTACATTCTTTCAGGAAAATCTGTAAAAATCGCGTCGACACCAATTTCTTGTAGTTTATTCGCATATATTTCGTCATTCACAGTGAACACACGGAATTGTCTTCCACTAGCTATAGCTTCTCTCCCCATTGCTCTAAAAGCTGTTGGAAAAAACGCATGTAACGCATCTGCTCCAACTATACTTGCATACTCATCAGGTTTTATCATGACTTCCATAAATAAAATAGCTGTTTCGATTTGCGGGGCCAGCATTTTAAAGTTTCTCACCATCTCATGATTGAAAGAAGAAATAACTACTCTGCTTTCTAGTCTATAATCCTTTAACATTTGATAAACTTTATCTTCCATTCCCACATACGGAAAAACATCTGATTTCAATTCTATGTTCAAATGGTGATGTGTATCTTTAAAAACGTAAAGTACTTCTCTTAAGGTAGGAATTTTTTCCCCTTTAAACTTTGTAGAAAACCATCCACCAAAATCATAGCCTTTTAATTCTGCAAGCGTCTTATCCTTAACATAACCATGTCCATTCGAAGTACGATCAATGGATTCATCATGAATAACTACAAGTTCTCCATCTTTCGTTTGATGAACATCAAACTCTACACCATGCACAGGAAGTGATGCTACCGCTCTAAAAGAAGCAATTGTATTTTCTGGATGCGTCCCTGCCGAACCTCTATGAGCGTATATTTTCACTTGAAAACCTCCCCACCAATTTACTCTTTAAATCATTATATACTGGTAGAACAAATAAAAAACCTCATACAAATATAGAAATGATATAAGACTAATTACTTTCTAGGTGGAATAGGAATATATTTCAACTTAGGTGGTCGTGCTTTTTTTAATATAATCCATTGCAAACTTGTTTGTACTTTCTTTCTTACATAAGTAAAAGGTAAAGAATTCAACCGTTTTTTCGAAATTTTCATTGTTACATGGTGTTCATTTAAATCCAATAATATCTCTCCTTTTCGATTGAATAATCTTTTCCCATTCATCTTAAAACAAGTTTATGAAAAGGATATGGGGGTTATGTTTAGTGTTTGTAAATCGATAACAAATACTATGAAGCGGGTATTTACGATTATTATTTCAAATAAATCACTTCAATTGTTTAAAAAATGATTATTGCCTTATAATGAATTTATTAAATAACTCAAATTGTCATGCGAATTATTGGATGCCATCTTTCAATTAAATTAACATACAATCCCGGAGGGCAACATGGCACACTTCATACAAAGTTTAATGGAACAATACGGATACTATGTACTTGGCATTTCACTATTCCTTGAATTACTTGCTCTACCTTTACCTGGGGAAGTTTTAATGACTTATGCTGGAATGATGGTTTTTCAGGGGCATTTTAGTTTGGTGGTAAGCATTCTAACAGCTGGGATCGGCACTTCATTTGGAATGACAATTTCTTATTGGATTGGTATGAAATTAGGGCCTAGCTTTTTTGAAAAGCATGGCCATAAAATACATTTCGGCCCCGAAAAGTTAAAGAAGACGTCAGTATGGTTTGAACGCTTTGGAGTGAAACTACTCGTAATTGCATTCTTCATCCCTGGTATTCGTCATATTACTGGTTATTTCTCTGGTATTACACGTATGCCTTTTCGAACATATGCCTTATATGCTTATATAGGTGCTTTTTTATGGGTATCAACCTTTATTTCACTAGGAAAGATTCTTGGTCCCAAGTGGGAACTGTACCATCAAACAATTTCAAAGTATTTAGTGATCATTGGAATTATCTTAGTTTTTCTGACCATTATCTACTTTTTATTTAATAAGTACCAAGAAAAACTGTACGTTTCAATCTCTATACTACTTAACAAGCTGATCGAAACTTTTCGATCGTTAAGGAAAGTTCGTTTTTTACTCCTTTTCTCATTTATCTTGTTTCTAACACTTTTCTTCTTGATGGTAGGCTTAATTCAAGATTTCTTAGCAAATGAGTTTGCTGAGTTTGACAATATAACTACCTTTATCGTACATTCTATTTTCGATGAAAGCTGGAAGGCTTGGATGACAAGATTTTCATATTTAGATTCTATTTATCTGCTTTTCACCATTTCTCTCATAACATTTATTTTCATCATGATCCAAAAAGAAAATCGTTTGTTGGATGCATCCTTTTATCTTTTCGTTTTACTTGGTGGTTCATTTCTAACAGAAATATTATCTAACTTTTTCCTTCGTGTTGGTCCAAGTCTATTACCTGAGTCATTTCCAAGTGAACAAACACTCATGACAGTGACTTTTTTTGGCTTTACATCTTTTCTTTTGGCTCGATATATTCACATAGCATGGATTAAGACAGGCGCGTTTCTTTTGGTAATCGGAGTCTCATTTCTAGTAGGACTCAGTCAAATTTATTTTAATAATCATTTCCCAAGTGATGTAGTAGCTGGATACATTTTCGGAGGAGTCTGGGTCAGTTTAAATGTGGTTTTGTTAGAAATATTTCGTTTTGTAAAATTAGAATCAATGAAATCTAATACTAAAGAGGACTGACACCAATAAAATGAAGCGTCAGCCCTCCTTTCGCTATGCGAGGATAATTTTAACATCTTACATACTTGCGTTTAAAACCAAGCTTTCCTTTATCGAATTTTTGAATACTCTCGTAAGCATTTAGGAAACTGCTTTTTTTCTTGTCCCGTTTGACCTCTACTGTACCTATTGCCTTTGCGGTCTCTACTGCCTTTTCATGGAGCGGCAAATATGAAATACCGACAGTGTATAGAAAATTATTCATAGCGGATTTCGTTCGTTCTGGGGAATCGTGAATCGTATTTTTCACAATATCAAGCATATTGGAAATCTTGCTTGCTGAAAATTCAACGTCTAGTCGATTCCCTAATAGCCAGCAGTAGCAACTCCAGCCAGCTGACATTCTCAATTCTTCACCGCTCACGATCCATTTATCAGCAACTTCTTGTGCAATATCTGACTCTGATAAAGTTACGGACACTACAAAATCGGACAACATATAAAAATACGCCGCATCCATCCAACGATTATAATCCGGCTCGGTCATGGCTTTTGGGTCTGCAATAATGCCTGCAAAATACATTGCATCGTAGTTCCCTGTGGCATACAGCTCTTCAGCTAAACGCTGACTTATCTTTATTTTCTTTGCGATTGGTTTCATAGCGCCTGTTGCAACGCCAAAAAGTGGCTCTTGCGCACCGTTGGATATGTACATTTTTTTAGTTCGTTCCTTGCCAAGGGCTTCAAGCTCCTGCATAACCATTTCTAAATTCATCGTTTAGCACTTCCTTCTTTTTATTTGCCCATCAAATTCATAACCAATATTCTAATACCCTATCTAAGCGCACTAGTGTTGTGCCGGAATCCATTAATGCATGTTACACTTTGTTTTCGAACTGGTGGTGAGAAAAACCAGGCAAAAAGACGCCCGGTCCTTTTGAGAAGAGTATATTCTTACTATTGGTCAAATGTCTCTAAAGATTTCCATTCTCTTATTAGACCATCCTACTGTCCAAAGTTAGATACAGGGATTAAGGATAGCAAATAAAACTGTAAATATGAACAAAAAGATAGATAATGAATCTCCACTTAATACTAATTCGTCTACAAGTATTCCGTTATACACTGGTATATATATTATACCTATTCTTACTAATTTTCCTTTCACGCTGTTCCTATCTTTTTATCAAATAGTAAAAACAAACATACTCTCTATTCACTTATACATGAACTTATAAAAATTTCACCCTTTTAACGGCATTAAAAAATTATCGACTTACTGACAAACACCTAATGGATTTCCGTCAGGATCATAAAAAGTAAAAAACTTAGTAGTTCCATCTCCACCAATAGAATTTACTTGGACATCTCGTTCAAGTAACAATTTGTGGGTTTCTTCAATATCTTTAGAGATAAAGTTATAATATTTCCCTACACCAAAGTTGTTCTCAGGGAATTTCATTGGTTGATGGTTTATACTTCGGACAAGACATACTACTGTTTGAGAAACATCTGAAATTTTCATTACTGCTGCTTCATTTTCAATATATATTAGTTTAAAACCAAGTTTATCTTCATACCATTGTGCTGAAATTTTAGGATCACTAATTGGTATAAATATACCTTCCATACCTATTAAAAGTGGTTGAGTCATTCCAATTGCCTCCTTTAAATACATAATCTATTTTTATTTCGCTTTAAATACGTTAAATCCTTTAAATTAACTGTATATCACTGATTCATCAGCCCATAGGGAGATTCATCTTTTTTACTTGCATTCTATTTTTCATTCGTTTAATATATAAATCGTAATAATTACGTTTTAAAAAAGGAGAAATAGTATGCAATTAACAACTCAAATTCCTGTTACTGTACTAAGTGGATACCTTGGTGCTGGGAAGACGACCGTATTAAATCATTTGCTCTCGAATAAAGAAGGAAAGAAAATAGCTGTCATCGTAAATGATATGAGTGAAATTAATATAGATTCCCAGCTAATTCAAGGTGGCGGTTTTTCCAGAACAGAAGAAAAACTTGTTGAGTTAACAAACGGCTGTATTTGCTGCACATTACGTGAAGATTTAATGATTGAAGTAGAAAAGTTGGCAAAACAAGGTGACATCGATTATATCGTCATCGAATCGACTGGAATTTCCGAGCCTATTCCTGTTGCTCAAACTTTTACATATATAGATGATGAAGTAGGGATTGATTTATCTAAATATTGCCGATTAGATGCCATGATTACGGTAATAGATGCATTTCGCTTTTGGACAGATTACGAAAGTGGGGAGACATTGCTTGAACGTAAACAAACAGATGATGAGTATGATCAAAGAGACGTTTCCGACTTACTAATTGACCAAATTGAGTTTGCAGATATTCTAATTGTTTCTAAAACAGATTTGGTAACACCTGACTATGTAGAAGCTTTTCAAGCGTTCTTGCGAAAAATGAATCCAGACGCGGAGATTCATACAGTTGAAAATGGAAAAATAGATACTTCTGTCCTACTTAATCGTCAATTATTTGACTTCGAAAGAGCTTCTAGTGGTGCTGGATGGATAAAAGAATTGAATGAAGAACATACCCCAGAGACAGAGGAATATGGCATTAGTTCGTTTGTTTATAAAAGAGAACGCCCATTTCATCCAACAAGATGGGAACAATGGTTAAGAAAATTTCCACAAGAAATTGTCCGTTCCAAAGGCTTCTTTTGGTTACCTACAAGAAATGAAATGGCTGGATTAATATCTCAAGCTGGTTCTTCCATTCAGTTTCAAGGTGCTGGATATTGGATTGCTTCACTTCCTAAAGAACAGCAGCAACAAATTTTTGAAGAAGATTGTTCTGTTTCAAATAGATGGGACAATGAACACGGGGACCGTCAGACGGAGATTGTATTTATCGGGATGGATATGAACAAAGAAGAAATAGTGACAGCATTAGATGAGTGCTTATTAACAGAAGAGGAAATGAAAATGAATTGGTCTTTAATAGAAGATCCCCTTCCTGCTTTTGTTAGCGCTAATTGATTGCACTTTTTCCCAACATTAGTTTACCCATTAAAATAGTGAAAAGGATGACCAAAACGGGTCATCCCTTTCTATAAAATTTCGTATGATTGTTCTTCCTAAATCCTGCTTTTTTATAAACAGATAATGCATTTTCATTGTCTGTTTCCACATCTAGATAAACATCCGTCTTGCCTAAATGATGTGCTTCATTTTTTGACCAATTTAATAGACTAGTTGCAATTCCACGGCCTTGTGCTTTCTTATGCACAGCAAGTCCGGTTACCCATAATTTATCGGAATCATCCACGATAGCAACAGTACCTACAACTTCATTGTCTACCTTAACAACTATTAGTCTTCGATTGGGAGTTTCCGTATTAAAGGCGATCATCTCTCTGGCTTCCTCTTCTGTGTCGCCAAATGCGCTTACTAACACCTCAATCAACTCTGTATCCTGTCCATTATATGGGACGATTTCTACTTTATCGAAAGTATCATTTGCCTCTGCATTTGAGTACATTGTTATTTCAGAAAAGTCATGTACATAGCCAAATTTCTTTAATAACTGTTGACCCGCTTCCGAATTTTCATGTACCAACGCTAGATCTGTTTCCGCTCCTCTAAGCTTTAAATTTTTTTCAAGCTCCTTCACTAGCTGTTCACCAATACCTTGCTTGCGAACGTTTGGCGATACAACCGAACTCCATTCAAAATCTAATGTAGCAATTCGATCAATAGCAGTTAATACTCCAACTAGTTTATCTGTTTCATCCTCGTATGCTAATACACAAAATCCTTTTAAATAATAATCGGTAAGTTCATCGACACTTAGTAGTGATGTGTAATTTGCTTTGTCCCCTAATAATGTTTCTTGCATTAATCCTTTTATTTCATTCATTGTATCTACATCTAATGGAATTGAAACTGTCATATAAGAAATATGCATAAATCCTCCTTAAACCTTCGCATTCGTCATCATTTTAAAATATCGACCTTTTTGTTTTAATAAAGCTTCTTGTGAACCAGATTCGATAAGTTTTCCATTCTCCATTACGAAGACAAGGTCCGCTTTACGAACAGTATTTAATCGATGGGCAATAACAAAGCTTGTTCTACCTTCCATTAATCGTTCGAGTGCTTCTTGAATTTTCAGTTCTGTGACCGTATCAATACTAGACGTTGCCTCATCTAGTAAAAGAAGTGCAGGATCTGCTACTAGTGCTCGTGCAATCGATAATAACTGCTTTTGCCCTTGGCTAATTTCTCCTCCATCAGCTGTTAATACTGTATCATATCCGTTAGGTAGCTTCATAATAAAGTCATGAGCATTTGCTTCTTTCGCAGCATATAACACCTCGTCATCTGTTGCATTTAATTTCCCATAACGTATATTCTCTCTAACAGTCATTTCAAAGAGAAAAGGATCCTGTAATACGAACGCTGTTTGACTTCTTAATGTATTTCTCGGCAAGTTATCCATTGGTATACCGTCAATTAATATACGACCTTCATTTACTTCATAAAAACGGGCAAGCAGTTGCATTATAGTTGTTTTCCCTGCACCAGTTGCACCGACTAAAGCGGCGGTTTTCCCAGCTTCTACATGGAATGAAACATGCTGAATGGTTGGACTTTCCTCTTCTTCATTGTATTTAAATGTTACATCCTCAAACGTGACATTTCCTTTTAGTATATAGTCTTTGTTATCTATTGCTTCGTCTATCTCTATTGTTTCATCCATAATAGCAAAAACACGCTCTGCCCCTGCGATCGCAGAAAGTACAGTATTGAATTGGTTTGCTAAATCATTTAGAGGTCGAGTAAACTGACGTGCATATTCTGTGAATATCACAATTTCCCCAATCGATACCTTACCATAATACGCCAACACACCGCCTGCAGCTGCGACTAGGGTAAAGCTCACATTATTTAGCAAGTTCATTACTTTGGGAATAAAACCCGAGTATATGAGTGCCCAAAATCCCGTTCTTTTTAGCCGTTCACTTTTTACTGAAAACTCTTCCAACATACGACTCTCTTGAGAGAAAGCCTTAACTATTCTTTGACCAGAGATTGTTTCTTCAATCATGCCATTTAGTTCACCTACCGCTTGCTGCTGCTCCTTAAACAATTTCGACGTTCGTCTCGTAATCCAACGCATTGCAAAATACATAAAAGGAACAATTATAAGCGTGATAGCCGTCAATAATGGACTTAAAAGAAGCATTACTACAGTGGTCCCAACTAACGTTAATATACTTGAAAATACTTGTATAAATGATGAATTCAACGTTTGACTGACGTTTTCAATATCATTAGTCATCCTACTCATTAGTTCGCCGTGCTGTCTTTTATCAAAGAAAGCTACGGGTAGTTTTTGAAGTTTATTAAATAGACCAGTTCTCAAGCGATAAATTGTCTGTTGCGATATTCCTATCATCCAATAACTTTGTAAATACATTGAAACCGACAAAAAAACATATACCACTACTAGTATCCCGATCATATTCAACAGCCCTGCAAATTGTTCTTTCGTAATATAATTGTCAATTATTATTCCAATCATATAAGGACCAAGTAGGGATAACGCAGAACTTACAACTACTAATAATAGAACAATGATTAATAACAGTCGTTGCTCGTCTACTAATTTCCAAATACGTGCAAGTACCCCTTTCCAGTCAGAGGCTTTTTCCACTTTCTTCTTAGTACTTTTCTTTAAGTCGTTCTTTGTTACGATAGGTTCATATCCAAAAGGTTTACGAATGAAGTTCAACATGATGGTGTCCCTCCTGCTGTGATTCTGCGATTTCTCTATACAAATAAGAGCTCTCCATCAACTCATCGTGCGTGCCATAAGCGGAAACTTCCCCTTCTTCCAGTAAAAGAATTTGGTCCGCTCCCTTAGCAGTTCTAATTTTTTGTGTAACGACAAGCATCGTTGCCTGTTCATTTTCTAACGCTTCCCATAATGCATTTTCTGTAGAAACATCTAGCGCACTCGTACTATCATCTAACAATAAAATCTCTGGCTTACGAACTAATGCTCGCGCAATTGATAGCCTTTGCTTTTGTCCACCCGATAAATTAACACCTTTTTGGCCAACCCTTGTATCATATTGATCTGGGAATTGCTCAATAGAATTGTGTATTTGCGCTTGCTTAGCAGCTTCTTTTAATAATTCTTCCGTTGCGGTAGAGTCACCCCAGCCTAAATTTTCTTCAATACTACCTGTAAAAAGGATGGATTGCTGTGGCACAAGTCCTATCACTTGTCTAAGTTCTTTTAATGGCCAATCCTTTACTTCAACCCCGTCTATGAAAATGTTACCCTCTGTTGCATCAAAGAATCGCGGGATTAAGTTAAGCAGTGTAGATTTCCCTGAACCTGTCGCACCCATTATAGCGAGTTTCGAACCAGGTTTAACAATAAAGGATATATCCTTTAAAACTGGTGCATCTGTTGATGGATATTGAAATGAAACATGTTGAAACTCAATTTCACCCACTCTAGGAATAGTACCTGCTGTATTTGTATTTATTTCTTCTATCCCCTCTTCTACTATCAATACTTCCTCCATACGCTCAGCAGAAGCTTTTGCTCGAGAGAAAAAGACGATGATAAAGGAAAACATTGAAAAAGCACCTGTCATACGCATTGCATAATTAACAATTGCCACAAGTTGCCCCATTTGTGCTCCTCCAGCTTGTATTTCCTTAGCACCAAACCAGAGTACCGCCATTAAACTTACGTTCATCACAAATAGAAGAACAGGTAATATTAACTCCATAATTCTAAATGCCTTCACATTATCGATTTTCAATACATCCGCGACTCCAGCAAATCTGCTTGACTCAAAGTTACCACGTAAATACGCTTTTATTAAGCGAACCGCCTGCAAGTTTTCTTGTACTTTTCTAGTTACTCGGTCTACACTTTTTTGTACTTTAGCAAAAAGCTTCATCCCTTTTCTACTCATAAAGTATAGAAAAATGACTAAAAAAGGTGCACCAATTACTAAAAACAATGCTAAATATGCATTTACAAAAAAAGACATGATAATACTTCCAACAACTACTAACGGAGCTCGTAACATAATGCGAAGTCCCATGAAAAATAAGTTTTGTGTTATTGTTACATCATTTGTTAATCTTGTGATTAAACTTGCGGAAGGAAACTTTAGAAAAGTTGCCATCGTAAACGATTGGATTTTTTTAAAAAGTACTTGGCGTATATCATATCCATAGCTTTGTACAACATGCGAAGCGATATATGTATTAATAACCCCTGCTAAAAATGCAATCACAGAACAGCCAAGCATAATACTTCCCCAAAAAATAATCGTTCGCTGGCTTTTTGCCAAAATTCCATCATCGATAATAGTTGCTATCAATAATGGCTGAATTAACTCTACGGAAAGTTCAATAAGCATAAATAATAATGCTATAATGACAAGCCGTTTATATGGTGATAAATAAGCAAAAACTGTTTTCACGTTTATAACACCCCTAGATTCTTCGTAACTCGAATTAATTATTGTTAAACTTATTATGCCATAAGTTACTCTGAACTTATAGAAAAAGATGATCTATTGTTTGAATCATCTCATTCTGTAGAAAATTTGAAAAAATTGAGAACGGAAAAAGATATTCGCTTTTCATGTATAAAGAATTTCATCCAGTTATTTTCCGAAGCTACCGCTCGCTTTCCGCGGGCGAAGAATCGAGTATCCTCGTCGCTCCGCTCCTGTTGGTTCTCGATTACTCCTCTTACCCGCAAGAGCTTGATGCTTGCCCCTCAGAAAGCGTCCACCTGCAGCGAAAATCAACCTGTTCATGGCATAAAAATTAATATACTTTCTTATTTTTAAAAATCAAAAGGTTTCGTGAGTTTTGACATTCACGAAACCTTTTATCTTTAAACAGAGCTAATCTATTAATTCATCAATAATTATTCAAATTACTATTATTTTTTTTGTTTCAGAACTATTATCTTTTTCCACTTAATCTCTCCCGCAATGGAAAGCCATGTTACAAAAGCTAGCATAACAATTACCCCAAAGTATTGCCACGCTCCAAGTATTTGTCCAAACCAAATCACTGAAATAACCATTGCTGTTAAAGGTTCCATACTAGAAAGAATACTTGTTTCTACAGCAGTTATGTATTTCATACTTGATAAAAAGAGCACAAATGCAATTGTACCGATTAGAATAACGGCAGCAATCATCAAATTCACTGGGAACTCCATCAAGTTACTCCATTCATTTGTTCGCCAAGACTGAGTAACTATAGCTAAAACTACACCACCGACTAACATTCCCCATCCAACAACAATTAGTACTCCCCATTCTTTCATAAGTTTAGCTGGATAGACTGTATAGATTGCAAACGTAATACCAACACACAAACCCCATAGCAAAGCTCTAGTACTTATCAATAACTCGTCTATTCTAGCATTCGTCAATAAGAAAAACAGACCAATGAGTGTGCCAATGATACCGATTACTTGATATTTAGGTGGGAACGCCTTGTTTCTCCATGATACATACAAAATAATATAGATAGGACCTAGAAATTGTAATAACGTCGCAATAGATGCATTACTTGCTTCAATTGTAGCTACAAATGTATATTGTGCCCCTAACATCCCAAAAACTCCAAAGACAATTAGTTGCCTCCACCAACTTGGTTCTTTCCAAATAGTAAAAATCTTCTTTCCACTCAACTTCATAAAAACTAATATGCATATACCAGCGATCGTTAAACGGATTGTTAAAAAAAATGGAATTGTTAATCCACTATTTTTTAATACCCATTCCATCATTGGGCCAGATGCACCCCAAAGCATAGCACCAACTATTATTAGTATAATACCTTTCCAGCGTTCCACTTTATATTCACCTCATTCTCATTGTTCTAATTTTAACTTAATTACTATGTAATTCAACGTAAAAAAGACCTTGTTAACACTAATAATGATAGATATTTATATCTATCAACATTAAAAAAGTGAATATATTGTTCTATTGTAATGACTAAATTCTCTCTATTCTATATAATTAATAGAATAATAATGAAAGGGGTCATAGAGATGCATTCTATTGAAGCATTACTAGATTCATGTAGTACTATTTTCAGCCATTTACCTTATCCTACTTTTTTAACAAATAAAGAAGGGAATATTGTCTGGTGGAGTAGGGAAGCTGAAAAACATTTCGGATATACCTTTGATGATGCAAAATCAGAGCATCCCCCTTTGTTTGATAATAGTCTACAAGGACATTTTTCTTCCATATTAGAAAACCAATTACATAATGTGGAGCCTATTCGATATGATTCCGTCCTACTTAATCATTCAAACGGTGAACAATCCATGGCTTCTCTTTTAGCAAAATCATTTACTTTCGAGCATGACCGTTATGTTTTATTTGTTATTGAAACCGATTATATTTCTAATTCAGAAGCATCTTCATTTTTAGAGTTACAGTTATTGAAAAAAAATCTATCCGAATCATTTATGATACTTTATTTAGATAAAGAAGGTTTAATTACACATGCGAATACACATTTTTTAAAGAAAAGTAACTGGACCCCGAAAAGAATCTTAGGAAAATCTTTCTGGCAGCTATTCCCTAATACACCTGACAATACAAAAATAGCTGACAATATTATGAATGTACTTAATAGAGGCGAAAGATTCCATGGTGCAGTGGAGAAAACTACAAAAGACGGAACAAATTACTGGGTAAATCTACTTGCCATTCCTGTAACTGATAAAAAGAATCATACGCTCTATTATTTACTATTGGAAGAGGAAATTACGGAAAAGAAATTATTTCAGTCCCGTCTAGAACAAATAGCTTATGTGGATATGGAAACAGGACTTATGAGCAGACACCGCTTAGAAGGCGTCGTACAAGAATATATTGAAGAAAAAAGGAACTTTTCTTTTGTTTTTTTTACAATCGATCAGTTTTATACATTGAAAGAAATATTCAATGATCAAACGGAAGCCGAATTATTAATTGAATTTACTAAAAGATTAAAAGTTTATTTTGAAGAGACAACCATAGCTCGAATTGGTAGGGATGAATTTGCCCTTCTGACTCCTTTAAGTGATTGGTATATTCAAGGGTTTACGAATTATTTAAAGCAGCATCCAATTTATTTAAATAACAAGATCGTTCCAATTACAATTAGTGGGGCAATTACTAAGTATCCAGAAGATCAACAATCCTATATTCACTTAATAAAGGCTTCAAATGCCACTATTCAGAAGGTTAAGCAAGGTGGTGGCGGCTCTATTGTAAGTCTTTCTCAATCTGATCAAAATAGACTCAGTCGAACGATACAAATTGAAAAACGATTATTAGAAGCTTTAAATCATCAGGATCTTCATGTAATGTACTTACCACAAAAAGATGTACAAACAGGCAAAATCACTTCTGTTGAAGCTCTCGTTCGTTGGGAAGATGAAGTACTAGGTGTAGTTTCTCCAGAAGAGCTAATTCCGATAGCCGAAGAAACTGGATTGATTAATGAGATAGGTAATTTTATGCTAGAAAAGTGTTGTGAGCAGGCATCTGTTTGGCAAAGCAAAGGCTTTCCTATTAAAGTAAGCTTCAACTCATCTATACGAGAATTTCGAGATAAAAATATGGTTAAAACAATACGTAAAATGTTACAAAAGTATAATTGTTCGCCAGATACTTTAATAATAGAAATTACAGAAAAATTCGCATTAGAAGCAGAAGCAGAGAAATCAATTATCCAACAAATGCAAACGTTGCAGGCGGATGGTGTGTCATTTGTGCTAGATGATTTTGGCACTGGCTACGCATCTTTAAGATATTTACAACTTTTGCCCATCAGCCAATTAAAAGTGGATAAATCGTTTATTAGCTCCCTGTTGCAACAAGAAAAGTTACAAAGTCTAGTTAAAGGTTTAATACAATTTGGACACTCCTTGAATATTAGAGTAGTAGCAGAGGGAGTTGAAACGGAAGATCAATTCACGCTATTAATGCAAATGGGTTGTGATTCGATTCAAGGATATTATGTGAGCAAACCTATTTCAGCAAGTGAAATAGAATCACTATTAAATAAAGAAACAAAAACCGTGAAAAACATATGAGTTTTTCACGGTTTTAATTTCGGCTTCTTTAACGCCATTAATAGTAACTTTGTAATTATTTCAGCAAATACTAAGCCAATTGCTATAGCTCCTGAAATCATTAATGCTCGCGATGCATATTGAATAGCTACTCCATAATCTTCTTCCACAATATGACGCATTGCATTATATGCAACCCCACCTGGAACTAAAGGAATAATTCCGGCTACACTAAAAATAATCATTGGCATTTTAATCCGTTTTGCCATTAAATGTGCAACAAATGCAATTGTAAATGCTCCAGCAAAAGACGATTTGACAGGATCATTTGATAAGTGATCTGTAAAAGAATAAATTAGCCACCCTGTCATTCCAACAAGACCACAATAAAAAAGGGAGTTTTTCGGAGCATTGAAAACTATTCCAAACGCCGTTGCAGCAATAAAGCTTAATATTCCTTGTAATAGATATGACATAGGCTTCCTCCCCTTACAATGATAAAATAATTGCAACCCCTGCACCTATCGCAGATGCTGTAAGAAATGCTTCTGCTCCTTTTGATAACCCTGATACAAAATGCCCTGCCATTAAGTCCCGTACAGCATTCGTAATAAGAAGTCCCGGAACAAGCGGCATGACAGATCCAATAATAATTTTGTCTACTTCATTGCCAATTCCATATGCCACCGAGAATGTCGCAATGCTACTAATAACTAAAGCGGCTAAAAATTCCGCGAAAAATTTTACTTTTGTTCTTAACTCTAACTTATCGGCTATAGCATAGCCAATCCCCCCCGCAAACATAGCAGTTGGAATATCAATTAGCTTAGCACCAAACAGTATTAGAAAAGCCCCCGAGGCAATTGAAGCAGCAATAATTTGAATCCAAAATGGGTACATTTTATGTTCTTCATCAATTTTATTCAACTCTATATATGCAGCCTCTAATGATATTTCATCATTAGCTAACTTTCTTGAAACTGCATTTACAAGTGCAATCTTCCCTAAATCTGTTGTTCTATTGTTAACCCTTACTAATCTGGTAGGAAGTGCTCTATTTCCGCTGAAAATAATTCCAGTAGGCGTTACAAAACTTTGCGATTCCGTCAATTTCTGTGATTGGGCCATACGATCCATTGTATCTTCTGCACGGTATGTTTCCGCTCCACTTTCCATCATCAATCGACCTGCGAGTAAGCAGCATTCTACTGCTAAATCATAGTTTGGAGTCAATCGGAACACCTTCCTTCCTCTATGTACGATAATCTTATCGAACGCTAGAAATAAAAACAATATAAACTAAAACTTTTTCATACATTCATCCGTCTAATCTAATATAATATAATAAGAAAAACACCAGGCCCTATTTTCCCAGTTCGAAACCAGCTTTAATAGGAGTACCGTTTTTATTACGTCGAGTACAGGAGTTCCAGGCTCCTGGTTATAATTTCTTGTTTTAAAAGAGGAGAATTACCATGTCCACAAATCCAAGATCCAGAAAAAGAAGTCACTGGATCGACATTATGTTTATTGTTTCTATCATCTTATTAAGTAGTTTAACGGCATTTCTTCTTTTTGTTCCTTCTCCTTCTGAGAAAGAAAGTAAAGTTTCAGCAAGCCATTCCCCTAAGGCACAGGAAGAAGTAAGCGAAAGCGATTCAGTCTATCCAGGGATTCGTATCATCACAGAAACATCTAATGATATAGATACACCTTTTGCAATTCAATATCCCCAAAGTGATGTTCCAAGTTTCAACAAAATCGTGAAGGGATATACCCAAAATCTAAAAACACTATATTTGGAAGATACAAAGTATTTTAGCGAAACAAAAAAGCATACTAAAAGTGAGCTAAATATATCATTTGAAGTTTTCCAGCACACCTCTGGTTATTACTCATTTGTCATCCATTCGAGAATGTATACAGGTGGAGCAAACGGTATATCAGAAACAAAAATCATTCATTTACATAATCAATCAGGACATATGCTTACGATAGAGGACCTTCTTGCAAAAAACGAACAATCACTGGAGAAGCTTTCCGCAAAAGTAAGGAAGGCAATAACTTCCGATAAACAATTAAGTCCTTATTTACTGTTGGAACAATTCGATGAAAAAACATCTCCAAAATGGGGAAATTTCAGCAATTTTGTATTGAATAAAAATTCACTTGATTTTTATTATGATGAATATGAGATAGCATCAGGAGCTGCAGGAGCTACAACGATCTCCATTCCACTCTCTGATTTAGATGATATATTAGCAGATGAATATAAACTTCCAGTTGGGAAGGGAGATTCAACCCCTCCTAATAATGTTCCGGAAAAACAAACATCTGTTGAAACAGAAACACCAAAAGATGAAGTAACAAAAACACCCTCATCTGGTAAAGTAGTAGCCCTAACATTTGATGATGGACCTAATCCAGAAACAACAAGAAAAATTTTAGAAACCTTAAAAAAGTATAATGCAAAAGCTACATTTTTTATGCTTGGAAGTAGAGTTTCATTTTACCCTGAGGTAGTTAAAGAAATAAAAGAAGCCGGCCATGAATTAGGAAACCATACATGGACACACTCTGATTTAACAAAAGCTACTGTCGGAAAAATAGCATCTGAGATTAATAATACAAGTAATGCAATAGAAAAAGCATCTGGCAGTAAACCTACTGTGTTCCGCCCTCCATATGGAGCTGTTAACAAAACTGTTCGTAGCCAGTCTCCCCTTCCCGTCATTTTGTGGGATGTAGATACACTCGATTGGAAATATAAGGATGCTAAACACTTGCTAGAACATGTGAAAACACATGTAAAAGATGGTTCAATCGTTTTAATGCATGATATCCATGCTTCAACTGCGGATGGCCTGGACGCTGTGCTTGCTTATCTACAAAGTGAGGGTTATACGTTTGTGACTGTTTCTGAGTTAAAAAAATAGACAAGCTGCAATCGCACTTTGTCTTCACTTATTTCCCGAGTGCTTTTAACGAAACATTGGCTACACTATTACTGTAAAATTTAGAGGAGTTGGAAGTTATTGCGTCACTTCCAACTCCTCTTTGCATGCTCGACTTGCAAGTCTCCGCCTTCAGCAGAAATTAACCTGTCCATGGCATAAAAATTGATATACTCTCTTATTCTTAGAAAAAGGATGAGGTCAACTAAAAAGTTGTTCTCATCCTTTTTTCTATAAATATTAATACGTCAACTTCCCTATTTTTTCAAAGTTACTCAAGTTATAACTTGTTATTTCTTTCATGGATATTGTGTAGAGAGAGTCCCCGACATAAACCATACGCTGAATACTAGTTTCCCAGTCTTCATATAACTGAGCTGGATTTTTAGATTTCAATAAATTACCTTTCAAAGCAATTCCCTTTTCAGGAGTAATTTCATAGATTAAAGAACCTTCTTGTTTAAATTGAGAATATTCTTGTCCGGCACCTTTTTCATATATCGAAACAGGAAAACCATACAGATTTTTTTCTTCATATTGGAATAATGCATGGTGATCATACTGAATAGGTGAGTAAGTTCCTTGACCACCAATTACTTTTGTATCCAATTCCTTTGGATTGTTAAGGTCAGTTACGTCAAACAACGAGATTTTCATTCCTTCTGTCATAATAAGCGGTTCCTTGCTACCTTCTTGTGGTACCGTTTTCGTTTCATACCCAAATCCGATTAGATGGTTTTCATCTAGAGGATGTAAATAGTTACTAAAACCTGGAACTTGTAATTCTCCTAATACTTTGGGAGCCGTTGGATTCGCTACATCGATAACAAATAATGGATCCGTTTGTTTGAATGTAACCATATATGCTTTATCACCCATAAACCTTGCAGAATATATTCTTTCTTTTTTTGCAAGACCTGTTAAAGAACCTACAGTTTTCATTCCATTATCTAGGATAAATAGATTGTTTTCAGAAGGTTCATTTTCGTCCCAAGTGTTCCCTTTTGTTGTAACTAAACGGAAATAACCATTATGCTCATCCATTGAAAACTGATTTAATATAGTACCCGTTACTCTACTTGACGCAACAAATTTTATGGTTGCATTGTTTAACTCAAATTTAAATATTTTTGTATCCATTTTTCCAGGGTTCCAAATTAGTTTTTGCACAGTTGGTGTAATATTTTCATATAAAGTGGAAGTTAAATATAAATTTTCTTTAGACATGTATAGTTGTTCACTTCCACCTAAGAAACCTTTTGTATTTACTTTATTTCCAGCTGGATCTGATAAATCTATTGCTGAAACAATACTATAGCTCGCTTCTAAAGTGTTTGGAAGAATAGAGATACTATCGTAATTCAAAGGTCTAGGCTCTTTATCTAGTTTAGAGTCATAGATGAACGGACGTAGCTCTGAGTCACCATTCTCTTCCATCATCCAATACCTTGGATAAACAGAAGTAACATAGTAGAGTGTATTATCCGTTAATCTTGCACCGTTCATATAACCTTCTGTTCCAATCTCTCTAGACAATTTTGGTGATTTGGGATTTGAAATGTCATAAAAGTACACAGTTGTCAACTGATTCCTAGGTAGCGCTATTCTAGCCATGTCTTGAGTACTTTTCAAATCTAACGACTGATATATATTTTTTTGCCCCATAATAATCAATGTACGATCTGATAATAAAAGCTGAGTAGGATAAAAATCATCCCCGAATTTTATTTTACTCTCTTCTTTCATATTCATTGGATCTTCCACATTAATTATTGCTACATTGTTTTCATTAATCGTAAATATACGAGAACCATCTGTTTTTACACTATCCGCTTCATCGACACCTTCTACTTGGTTATTTGTCGTAGAATGATCGCTACTTTTATCACTAGAAGAGTCTCTTTCACTTAAAGCCATTATGTCCTCTGAGACAACTCCCACTCTATCCCCATGTACCTTTCTCACTAACTCAAAATATGCAGTTAGCTCTTCTTTCGATTTAACCGCTTGAATCTCTTTAAACACTTTAATCGGGAATTTTGTTTTACCAAATTGATTTTTTACATGTAAGATGTACGACCCTTCTTCAAGTCCTGTTACCACTACAGATTTTCCATCTTTCGAAATACTATGCTTTACATTTACTTCCTTTCCTTGTTGATTAGTTACATACATATCCCCTTTTTCCCAGGCATTTTTACTAACGACCGAAGAAAACTTTACTTCTAATGGTTGATGTGACATTATCACTTCTTGTGCACTTACTATCGTTTTTGTTGAAGCCAATACACTTACAAAACCGATAATTAAAACTATAGTAATTAGCCAAATACCGCTCTTTTTCATGGTGATCACCCTCTCCACTTCTTTGTTAATCCATTAGACTTAAATTTCTCCAATTGGTTTCACTGCTTCCAGTATTTATTTAAATTATTGATTAGGTATAGAGAATTTTCTGTTTTTTTAACTACCGTATAATTAAGAAAGGAGAGTAGAATAAAAGGAAAATTTAATCTCTCTCCTCACCTAACTTTAAAAGATAAACAAGAAAAGGTTTTCCTGAGTTCATACTCCAGGAAAACCTATTTCTTATTCCTCAAATGGCCATTTCGGTAGCATATGAGAGAGTGTTTTATCTTCTCGATAGCCAAGAACATATTCCGCTTGCATAATTGTATGGATTTCTCTTGTTCCTTCGTATATCACTGGAGCTTTGGAATTGCGCAAATATCTTGCCACTGGATATTCGTCTGAATAGCCATAAGCACCGTGTATTTGTACTGCATCATCAGCAGCCTTGTTGGCAAAGTCACATGCCTGCCATTTTGCTAGAGACGTTTCTCGTGTATTGCGAACTCCTTTATTTTTCAATTCACCGACTCGGTAAACGAGTAATCGGCTCATTTGAAGACCAGCCTCCATTTTCGCAATCATCTGCTGAACAAGTTGGTGTTTTCCTATTTCTTTACCGAATGTTTCTCGTTCATGACAGTATTTCACACTTGCCTCTAGGCAAGCTAATGAAAGACCTACCGCCCCAGCAGCCACAGTGAATCGACCATTATCTAGTGCCGCCATAGCTATTTTAAAACCTTCTCCTTCTTTTCCAAGAAGGTTTTCTTTAGGCACTCGCATATTTTCAAAAAATATTTCACCCGTATTTCCAGATTTAATGCCATACTTCCCTTTTATCGCTTTTGAAGAGAATCCTTCCATTGTACGTTCTACAATAAATGCACTGATTCCGTGATGTTTTTTCGATTTGTCTGTATAAGCAAACACAAGGAAATGATCAGCAGCATCACATAGTGAAATCCAAGTTTTTTGCCCAGTAATCACATAATCTTCACCATCAAGCTCGGCCACTGTCGACATAGCAGCCACGTCGGATCCTGCTCCTGGTTCCGTTAAGCCAAAAGCTCCAATCTTCTCTCCCTTTGCTTGGGGTATTAAATATTTTTGTTTCTGTTCTTCTGTTCCCCATTGCATAAGTGTCATTGAGTTTAGTCCGGTATGCACAGAAACTGCTGTACGAAAAGCAGTGTCTCCTCTTTCAAGCTCCTCACATACAATCGCTAAGGCATTATAGTCCATACCACTTCCACCATATTTTTCAGGTACACAAACACCCATCAAACCAAGGTCAGCTAATTGTTTCCATATACCTTTATCAAATGCACCTTGTTCTTCCCATTTAGCGATATGAGGAATAATCTCATTATCTACAAATTGACGAACTGTTTTACGAAGCAGTTTCTGTTCCTCTGTAAATTCAAAATTCATACGTTGACACCTCTCATAACTGACTCCACAATATTTACTCCTCGAGCTGCCATTTCTTTAATATATAATTCTCCAGGAACTATGAGTTCTGGTGGGAATACACCTCGTTTGGAGATGACATTATTACCAATCATTTGTGCTACAACTGAAATGGTGTTAGCTGTTGCTCTTGCCATTGCTGTTGTACCAGAAAGCTTGTCTTTTTTTGTCGCCAATTCGTAATTATACGTAGTGTTCTCACCGTCTTTAATACCTGTTACAATCACTCTCAATAAAACTACGTCTTCTTTATCACCAAGTAATAATTGAGGTGTCAATACTTCTTTTATGACATCACGAGCTTTAACCATATTTCCATTTACATTTACTATTGTATTTTTATTTGTTAGTCCTAAATCGACAAGCAATTTAAACTTTTCAGCGTGCCCTTTGTAACGAATCGTTTTGTACTCTAACGTATCAATATTCGGAAAGGATTTCGTTAAGGTAGATGTACCACCAGCGGTATGGAATGCCTCTAATTCACCATACTCTTCAAAATAAATAGGTTCAATTTCTGATAAAGATTTCACTTCTTGTAATTTCCCGCCTCGTATAACATGGGAAGGATCGGTATAATGGTCAAACACTCCTTCTAAAGAGAAGACAATATTATATCCAAATATCCCTTCCGGAACGGCTGGAATTCCACCTACATATAAATGAATACCAGAAACATTATCTAATTTACTTGCCCCGTAACCCGCTAGAATATTAATCATTCCAGGTGCCACTCCTAAATCTGGGATAAGGGTAACACCTTTATCCTTCGCTCTTTTATCGAGTGACAGCACTGAGTCTGTTGCTCCTCCTATATGCCCCCCTAAATCGATGGAATGCACGCCAGCTTCCACGGCAAGCCTAGCAACCTTTTCATTAAACGTATAAAATAAAGCATTTATAACAACATCTACTTTTCGCATTATTTGTAGTATATTTTCATCATCATTTGCATCTAATCTTATTACTTCTACCTTCGAATTTTGTAACCTCTCTTTAAACAAATTAGCTTGTCCCACATCTAAATCACATAATAAAACTTTTTCCACGTTTGGGCTTAATACTAAATCACGAGCTGCTTCTTTCCCCATTAATCCTGCTCCTAATACAGCAACCTTCATGTTGTCATCCCCCTATTATTCTGTGTCTATTTGTGCACGTTGCAATTTCCCACTAAAATCTACGTAAATGCTCTTCCATTCGGTATATACATCAAGTGCTGCTACTCCACTATCACGATGTCCATTTCCTGTTCCTTTCGTCCCTCCGAAAGGTAAATGAATTTCTGCTCCTGTTGTACCTGCGTTAACATAAACAATTCCTGTATCCAAATCCCGTTGAGCACGGAAAATTTTATTTACGTCCCTTGAAAAAATAGAACTTGAAAGTCCGAATTTCACACCGTTGTTTACCTCTATTGCTTCCTCTAAAGAACCTACCTCTATTAGTGAAACTACAGGTCCAAAAATCTCTTCCTGCGCAATTCGCATCTTTGGCGTCACATCTGTAAATAGGGTTGGAGCATAATAATTCCCTCCTGCAAGCTTCCCTTCCTCTAATATTTCTCCACCAACAAGTAATTTTGCGCCTTCATCTTGTCCAATCTTTGTGTAAGAATGAATTTTTTCCAATGCGTTTTTATTAATTACAGGTCCTATCTTTACCGATTCGTCCAGACCATCTCCAATTGTTAGCTGTTCCATTTGAGTTAGAAGTAAATTCTCTAACTCTTTCTTTACATCTTTATGCACGATTACACGACTACATGCGGTACAACGCTGACCAGCTGTTCCAAACGCACTCCATAAAATCCCCTCAACTGCAAGAGACAAATCTGCATCGTCCATTACAATTACTGCATTTTTCCCACCCATTTCGAGTGATACTTTCTTTAAATGTCGACCGCCAAGTTCCGCCACTTTGCGACCTGTTTCTGTTGAACCGGTGAAAGAAATAACTTTTACGTCGGGATGCTCAATCATAGCTGTTCCAACTTCTGAACCAGAGCCAAATACAACGTTTGCAACGCCAGCTGGCAATCCCGCTTCCTGAAAGATTTTCGCCATTTCATATGCCATCATTGGTGTTTCTGTTGCCGGCTTCCAAATGAATGTATTTCCTGCAACTATAGCCGGGAATGACTTCCATGTAGCAATTGCAACAGGAAAATTCCAAGGAGTGATTAAACCAACTACTCCAATAGGTGCTCGAACACTCATAGCAAATTTATCGGCAAGCTCTGAAGGTGTTGTTTCTCCGAATAAACGACGTCCTTCTCCTGCCATGTAAAATGCCATGTCAATTCCTTCTTGCACCTCTCCACGGCCTTCTTCAATGACTTTACCCATTTCTTTTGTTAACACTTGCGCTAAGTGTTCCTTCTTTTCTTTCATCAGTCTACCAATTTCATATAAGTAATCTGCCCGTTTTGGTGCCGGTACTAGTGCCCATTTCTTTTGCGCTTTCACTGCAGCAGCAACCGCTTGATCTACGTCGTTTTTTGTTGACATCCGAACTTCCGCCAAATGTTGACCATTCGCAGGATTTACAACAGCTGTGTAATCTACTTCTCCTACTTCTTGCCAATTACCATCGATAAAATTAGTTAATTTCATTTCCCTACCTCTTTTCTATATAGGTGAAAACGTTTCCATTTTAAATACATTCTCTATTTATTTGATAAATTCCTTCAAAAAAATTGAAAAATATGAATTTTCAACTTGAAACTTTTTATTACTTTTCTCGTATTATTAAATAAATATTAATTAGGGAGGAAAATATACATGAATAATCATGAAATTGATTTCAAATTATATGGAGATGATATGCAGTTTGTAGAGATTGAATTAGACCCAGGAGAAACTGTAGTTGCTGAAGCAGGTAGCTTAATGATGATGGAAGATGACATTACTATGGAAACCATTTTTGGTGACGGCTCAAGTTCATTTGATAATGGAATAATGGGCAAATTAATAGGGGCAGGCAAACGTATGTTAACAGGCGAAAGTTTATTTATGACTACATTTACGAATGCAGGTAATGGAAAAAAACATGCTTACTTTGCCTCTCCATATCCCGGAAAAATAATTCCTATAGATTTAAGTGAATATCGCGGTAAAATTATTTGTCAAAAAGAAGCTTTTTTAGCTGCAGCGAAGGGTGTTTCTGTTGGAATCGAATTTCAACGTAAGTTAGGAACTGGTTTTTTTGGTGGAGAAGGATTCATCATGCAAAAGCTTGAAGGAGACGGTCTTGCTTTTATTCATGCGGGAGGAACGATTCATAAAAAAGAACTTCAGCCTGGTGAGGTTTTAAGGGTAGACACTGGTTGTTTAGTAGCGATGACTTCTGACGTAGATTATAATATCGAAATGGTTAAAGGAGTGAAAACTGCTCTTTTTGGAGGAGAAGGTTTGTTTTTCGCTACTCTTCGTGGACCAGGTACTGTATGGATTCAATCGTTACCATTTAGCCGTTTAGCGAGCCGTGTTTTTGCAGCTGCTCCGCAAACACTAGGTCGAGGCTCAAAGGATGAAGGAAGTATCGCTGGTGGAATATTTGATCTTTTAGGAGGAAAATAAATAGTTATTATGAGCCATTCTTTATTTACTTCTTAAGAATAACCGGGCTTTCCGCTTTGGCGGAGCTTTTCGCGGACATGGCTTCATTCTCCTAGGCCAACAGGATGTTGGTCATGAATGCGTTGCCCCAGGGAAGAGGCGTCTTTAGCCTTCCTTCCCTTTCTTGCGTTAATGCGGAGCCATCTGCTCATGCACCTGCCGCTTCGCTTTCGGCGCAGAAAACATCTGCTAATCCCGATGAAGTCGCCACATCCCCTCCAATCAACTAGTATGTATGGAACGATTTATCATTGCTTAGTAAGATAGATGACATGGAGCTTCTACGGCATGATATTGCCACCAAAAAATATCTGCCCATATCCTGATGTTATATGCCCTTTAACTTTCGCTGTACCCCTAAGCAGTCACTATCTCCCCTTTAACTTTGGTTATCTGCCCATATCTTGCCTGCTCCGCAAAGGAACCAGTTGTTCATGGCCATAAAATTAAAAATTTATATACTTTCTGTAAAAAACTCTTTTATTCTACTTTATTCCGCAAATTGTTTATAAAGAATCGACCTCCTCTTCATATACTAGTGGAAGAACATTTTTCTATGAAAATATTGTTCTTAAGTATGGGAAAGGAGGTGTTAGCAATGAAAGCTTCTTTAGGTATGTGGATTGGCTGGATTGGGATTGTATTAGCAGTTGTGGGGTTCTTTTATTATCCTATGATACTTGGTGGTGGTGCGGTAGTCTTGGGATTAGTTGGTTTAACTTCCCCACAAAAATTCCTAGCTTGGATTTCTATAGTACTTGGAGCAATTGCATTCTTCCTTCCGATGCTCCAATAGCTACATGTTGACTAATAAATCTGCGGCATGTTCGGCGCATTTACCGCACATGCCTTTTTTACATTTCAAGCCTTACTAAAGGACAACCATCTGCCTTGACTATTTATTACTTCATCTCCTTGTATTATTATCCATCCCATGATAAACTATTTTAAATTTAACATTTAGAAAATTTAATATTTTATTTCTTATCAAGAGAGACGGAGGGATTGGCCCGAAGATGTCTCAGCAACCAGCCAATAATGGTGTGGTGCTAATTCCAATAGACGGACATCGTCTTGAAGATAAGAAGACTAACTTCAGTATTTTTTTGAGGATTCTCTTCTTATTAGAGAATCCTCTTTTTATTTGGAGAAATATCAGCTCCTTTACTCCTGCGTGAAGCTTAAAAGGGCCACCAAGAGGCCTACGTATTTCTTATTTTAATTGAAGAGGATGAATATTATATGTCAAAAAATAGTTTAGAAACCCAACTAGCTCAATTAGGGAACCACAGTGATTTGATAACAGGTGCTGTTAATCCGCCAATATACTTGTCAACTGCTTACATCCATGGTGGTCTTGGCCAGTCGACAGGATTTGATTATACACGTACTAAAAATCCTACTCGCGCTATTTTAGAAGAAGGTATCGCTAAATTAGAAAGTGGAGATGCAGGTTTTGCCTGTAGCTCGGGTATGGCTGCAATTCAATTAGTACTATCTCTTTTCCGTTCTGGTGACGAATTGATTGCTCCAGAAGACCTTTACGGGGGAACGTACCGACTATTTAATCAGTACTCAGATTCTTACAATATTCATACTACATATGCAAAGTTTTCATCCGTAGATGAAGTAAAATCACTTATTACCGAGAACACAAAAGCAATCTTTATTGAAACACCGACAAATCCTTTAATGCAGGAGATCGATATTCAGAAATATGCGGAATTAGCTAAAGAGCATCAATTACTATTAATTGTGGACAATACATTTTTAACTCCTTACTTACAACGCCCTATTGAGCTTGGTGCACATATTGTCATTCATAGTGGAACCAAATATATTGGAGGTCATAATGACGTGCTTGCTGGTCTTGTTGTAGCAAAAGGGACAGAATTAAGTGAAAAATTACATGCAAATCATAATGCATCTGGCGCAGTGCTTTCCCCATTCGATTCATGGCTACTAATCAGAGGATTAAAGACACTTCATTTACGAATGAACCAGCATGATGTAAATGCGAAAAAGATAGTAGAATTTTTGCAAAACGAATCTGCAGTAAAGAATGTACTCTATCCTGGAAAAGGCGGAATGCTTTCTTTCCGCTTACAAAAAAGCGAGTGGGTAGGTCCTTTCCTTGAAAAACTTCAATTAATTGTTTTCGCAGAAAGTCTTGGTGGAGTGGAAAGTTTCATTACATATCCCGCTACTCAAACGCATGCAGATATACCGGAAGAAGAGCGCAATGCCCGTGGTGTAGATAATAGCCTTTTACGTTTCTCAGTTGGTGTTGAAGAAGTAGAGGACTTAATCGCAGACTTGAGACAAGTATTTAATGAACTAGAAAGTGATGTGAGTGAATAATGACCTACCCAAACGAACAGTTAGAAACTAGTTTAATAACGACTTCTACAAGAGGTTGGTCAGAGAGAAAAATTGGTGCAGTCAATGTTCCTATTTATTTGTCTTCCACTTTCCACCAAGGAAATTTTGATGAATTTGGGCCATATGATTATAGCCGTTCCAGTAATCCAACAAGAGATGCTTTAGAACGAACTATTGCAGAGTTAGAAGGCGGAACTCGCGGATTTGCATTTGCTTCCGGAATTGCAGCAATTTCTTCTGCATTCATGCTTCTCTCTTCAGGTGATCATATTGTCATTACAGAAGATGTATATGGTGGAACTTTTCGATTTGTAACGGAAGTATTGCCTCGTTTTGGAATTGAACATACTTTTGCAGATTTTACAGATGTAAAATCCGTTACAAATGCTATTCGTTCAAATACAAAATTATTATATATTGAAACACCATCGAATCCCTGTCTTGGAATCACAGATATTGCCAGCATTGTAGCGCTTGCTAAAAGGAATGATTGTCTTACTTTTTTGGACAATACTTTTATGACTCCACTTTATCAACGTCCGCTCGATCTTGGTGTAGATGTAGTCCTACATAGTGCTACCAAGTTTTTATCAGGTCATAGTGATATTATCGCAGGGCTTGCTGTAACGAAAGATGAAGAACTGGGAAAACGATTAGCCTTCATTCAAAACTCGTTCGGAGCAGTTTTAGGTGCTCAAGATTCTTTTTCTTTAATTCAAGGAATTAAAACTTTAGGTGTACGATTTGAAAAATCCTCAGAATCTGCACAGAAAATCGCTACCTATTTAATGCAACACTCCTTAGTAGAAGAAGTTTTTTATCCCGGTTTATCTACACATCCTGGTTACGATATTCATGTGAAGCAAGCGAGCAACCCAGGAGCTGTTCTTTCATTCCGATTACCTAATCGGACAGTTGCCAAAGTATTTGTAGAAAACGTAAAAATTCCTGTTTTTGCTGTAAGTCTTGGTGGTGTTGAATCCATTCTATCTCACCCTGCCCAAATGTCACATGCGGCTATGCCGAAAGAAGAACGTGAAAAACGAGGAATTACCGATGGACTACTCCGATTTTCCGTCGGATTAGAGAATGTAGATGATTTGATTGCAGACTTCGAGCAAGCATTCACTATAGCAGAAAAAGAGAAAGTGATAACTTAACGAATTGACTTACCTAGCAACCTCTTTTATGAAGGAAGGAAATTTATTAACAGGAGAAGATAAGTTGGTTAAAATCCGTCATGTATTGCGGGTGATATTGAGGAATGAGTCTGTTTTTATGAGAAGTTGTGAATAGGATTGGAATTATTGTACATTAAAAGTTGTTAAATGATGGATCGCAACCAATTATGTTACCCTCTCCTTTACTTTTATTGCAACGTAATATGCTACACAAATAATAGTAAAAGACCTCTTCTCTTTGTCAATTAGACAACGAAAAGAGGCCATATTCATCAATTTTATTTATAATCCTAAGTTCTTCGCAATAATTACTTTCATAATTTCATTTGTTCCAGCGTATATGGATGCGACGGGAATATCTCTATATCTCCTGGCGATTTTGTACTCTTCCATATAACCGTATCCACCATGTAATTGCATACACTCTATGGAAACTTCACGAGCAGTTTCTGTCAGCCAATATTTTGCCATCGACACTTTCGTGACAACATCTTTCCCATTAAGATGGTCTTCAATAAGTGACTCAAGAAATGATTTTCCAAGCTCTACTTTTGTCGCCATTTCCGCTATTTTAAATTGTGTATTTTGAAAAGTTGATATGGACTTCCCAAAAGCTTTACGCGATTTTACATATTCTATTGTTGTTTCAAGCATATCCTCCGATGCAATTTGCGCTGCAAGGGCAACAACTAGTCTTTCTTGTTGCAGCTTTTCCATTAAATAGCCGAATCCATGGCCCTCTACGCCTATTAAATTTAAGACAGGAACACGACAATTTTCAAAATACAATTCTGCTGTGTCTTGTGCATGGAGTCCAACTTTGGCAAGCTTTCTTCCCTTTGTGAAACCGGGTGTACCTTCCTCTACCATTATTAAACTAATTCCTTTATGCTTTGGTTCTATACTCGAATCCGTTTTTACGACAACGAGAAATAGATTTCCATTAATACCATTTGTAATGAATGTCTTTTGGCCATTCAACACATAATAATCACCATCGCGGATAGCGGACGCTTTAATATTGGCTAAATCAGAACCGGTACCTGGTTCTGTCATGGCAATTGCTGTAATGATATCGCCAGTCACACAACTTGGGAGCCACCTTTGCTTCTGTTCTTTTGAGCAAAACGATTCAATATACGGTACAACAATATCATTGTGCAAGCTTACTCCAACTAAACTAGTTCCTACTCTTTCTAATTCCTCAGAAATGATCACATTGAAACTAAAATCTAAACCCAAACCGCCATATTTCTCTTCTACTTGAGGACAAAGGAATCCCATCTCCGCAAGCTTCTTCCAAAAAGAAATAGGAATGATTCTTTCTTTTTCCCATGTATGATAATAAGGTACTGCTTCTTTTTGAAGAAATTTCTGAAGCGAATCTCGAAACATCTCATGCTCATCTGTTTCAAATCTATACCTTCCCAATGTCTATCACTCCTATTCTATTCGTTCAATTATAGTAGTGTTCGCCATTCCCATTCCTTCACATATAGCAAGCAATCCATATCGACCACCTATATGTTCTAGTCTATTCATCAACGTAACAAATAATTTCGTTCCGGTTGCACCCACCCCAGTGGATGACCAAGTGCAATTGCTCCCCCTCTCTAACTAATGTTGATAGTACTTTAAAGAATTAAATAATACCTCGGATTTCCGTTTTAGGTGGACGCGTTCGTTGTGATGGCCCATCTGTCTCACTCATCCTTTCACTACAATCTATTAAGTGAGTAGTACCTAACAAGAAAAAATGCCAAGATGAACAAAAATTCACCTTGGCATTCTTAAATTTCAAATAGTTTTTATTAACGGATTTTACTTTATCTTTTGTAAATAATACGTTTCCTCTCTAGCCATATGATCTGCCATTAGAGGGGTAAAGGTCCCTAATGCTTCTTTTTTAATTCTCATTTCTTCCAATTCCTTTAAGAACACTTTAAAAATCGTCATTTCCAATTCAATATCATTATGGAATTTATCTAATGCTGGAAATCTCTCTACATTCGCACGTAAAAAACCTGCTAGTTCAACTGCTTTTAAATAGAAATCTTCCCAGTCTTTCATAAATTGCTGTCCTTGGTCTTTCAGTTTTCTTTCTACTATGTCTAAATTTGCATCAATAGCAACCGCATGACCCGCCGCATCAAGCAGCCAAAGCAAATCATGATGTAAAGGATGTATTATTGGAACTTCCTGACCTTGTTCTAAGTAGGTAAATACACGGATAGCCTCTTCCACTTCGTTCACCATATGATTGATAAAGGATGGCGATAAGGATATTTTAATATCCCCAATTAAATGATCTTTTATGAGATACAACTTAAACACACGGATTTCTTCACTCGCTAATTTTGCCTGCTTGACTAACAAAATAAGTTCATCTGTATTTAATGGCTGTTTTGAGGTCATTAATAATTGATCAAAGAGATTAGTAAAAGAATTTGCAGCTTCAATTTTTTCCGTTTCATTAGGAGCTAATGAATCATGAATAAATCTTCCATGATCTCCTAACACTTGCAACCAAAAATGAAGTTCATACAATGCGGATTCCTGAAATGTTTTTTCCAGTAAAACCCCTCCTTTTCCCCCTCTAAAAATATATGCATTCACCTATAAATTTGTGAATGGGATAGGCGATTGCATTATACATTTGGAATTGTATTTGGTTTTATTTATCCGCTAACATTTTTTTATTTTGATTTATATCAATCCTTAATTACTTAAACAGGTTGTCCACTTAGTCTCATTTGTGCCCATCCTTCATAGGATAGTCTGAAGGAGTGATTTCATTTGGAGCCATCATTATATCGAGGAAGTTATTACCCTTTTGTGTCACCATTAGACCCTTGCCCCCCTATTTTAGTTAAGCATTTTGTTTTACCACCTCAACTCTTTACGAATTTTCAAACTCCTGGTCTACCGCAAAATTCTCCAGAAGAAGCACTATGGCAAGGTTCTCTTTGGCCACAATTTGTGGATGGATTTTCGCGAGAGGAAGGAATTTCATGAATGAATTTGAAGAAAGACTAGACTTGTTAAAAAAAGTACAACAAATGGACTTTGTAGTAGTTGAGTTAACTTTATACACAGATACTCACCAAGATGATTTAGACGCTTTAGAACAATGGAGAGAAGCAATAAAAGAGGCGGCAAGGGTACGCAAACATTATGAAAGTAAATTTGGACCTTTATCATTAATGTCTGCCCCTTCCAGACAAGCAATTGATGTAGGCTGGCGCTGGAATCAAACACCATGGCCATGGCAACTATGAGAAAGGAGAAAGGTAATGTGGGTTTATGAAAAAAAACTGCTCTACCCGGTAGAGGTTACCACCTGTAATCCTATGCTAGCAAGATACATTATGGAACAATACGGTGGTGCGGACGGAGAACTTGCTGCTGCTCTACGATATATGAATCAACGCTATACTGTTCCTGATAAAGTAATTGGCCTTCTAACAGATATATCGACAGAAGAATTTTCACACTTAGAAATGTTGGCAACTATGATTTATAAGTTAACGAAAGATGCTACACCAGAACAATTAGAAAAAGCAGGCTTAGGAGCCCATTTTGTCAACCACGGACATTCCCTATTCTATTCAAATGCTGGTGGTGTTCCTTTTACCTCCACATATATTCAGTCAAAAGGCGACCCCATTGCCGATCTTTACGAGGACATAGCTGCTGAAGAAAAAGCCCGTGCAACCTATCAATGGTTAATAGACATCTCCGATGACCCTGGTATAAACGATGCATTAAGATTTTTAAGAGAAAGAGAAAATATTCACTCCCTCCGATTCCGCGAAGCAGTCGAACTATTAAAAGACGAAAGAGACCGCAAAAAAATCTTCTAAACGAACCCCCAAAAATAATCCATAAAAAAATCGCATAAACATTACAAAAGTGTTACCGGTGCCAGGCACCAGTAACACTTTTGTAATAAAAAACGCTTGGTAAGGTGATTATTCCCTATACCGAGCGTTTTATTTATTTTTTTGTTAGATTATTACTTCCCCAAAAAACTATATGCACGATACTTAAAGTAATTTGGTTTTAAAAATACTTTTTCAAAATAATATTAGTATATTTCATAGCTCATCGGTGAACAATATTTCTAAGTTAAAAAGTAAAAAAAGCCTTCCGCCAAAATAGTAAGGTAAGGAGGAATCAATCATGAAGTCTTTAAGTATAAAAATCGGAGTATTTCTTATCATATTTTTTTGTATAGCCTACGCTTCTTCTGCAATGGATAAAGGGAGACCTTATTATGAAAAGAAGGGATATGTTCTTTGGGGTATTAATACAGAGGAAAAAGTCATTGCTCTCACATTCGATGACGGGCCCCATTCTGTCTACACTCCACAAATACTGGATTTACTTGAAGAATACGATGCAAAAGCAACGTTCTTTGTCATTGGTGAAAGGGCATTAACCTATCCAGACCTCATTCTTCAAATAGGCTATGGCGGCCATGAAATAGCTAACCATACTTATACCCACCCTTATAAAATTACACCTGAAGAGCTCAAAGAAGAATTAAAAAAGACAAATGAAATAATCTACGATATTACTGGTACTTATCCTTTATATTACCGCCCTGTTGGGGGTACTTACAATGATCGCATTATTAATACTGCTGTACAAAACGGTTACAAAGTTGTTATGTGGTCGTGGCATCAAGATACCGAAGACTGGAAAACACCAGGAGTTAAAAAAATCGTATCAAGAGTAGTATCTGGGGCTAAACCAGGTGATATTGTATTATTTCATGATGCAGGCGGAGATCGTTCACAAACAGTTAAAGCTCTAGAAGAGATTCTTCCAGAACTTAAAAAGCAAGGATACAAATTTGTAACAGTATCTGAATTATTAGAAATAAATAATTTGAGCATAAAAAAATAGTAGAATAAACCATTAGTTGGTCTATCCTACTATTTTTTAACGCTAACGTATAAAAAACTTGATAATCGACTCTTAAGTATTAAAACCTATTTAAATCGATGAATTAATTCGCTTAAGGAATGCGCTACTTTTTGAAGTTCGCCACTCATTTCTTCCAATGAACCCATTGCAATTGTTTGGTTTTCTGTTGAGCTTGCTACTTCCATTGTTTGATTAGTAGCATCACTTGCAAACCCTTTAATATTTTCAAATGCCGCTAGAATTTCCTCAGAACCTGCTGACATTTCTTCCGTAATAGCAGAGGTATCTTGAATCTCTAAATTTATTTGACTAATTGTACTTACAACATGTTCAAGCATTTCTCCAATTTTTTGGACTGCTTCCGTTCCTTCTGTAACTTTGGTAGATGTTGCAGCCATCACATGACTAACATCATTAGTAATTTGTTCAAAGTTATCAATAAGTGTTCTAATTTCTTCTGCTGAATTCCTGGATTGTTCGGCTAATTTCTTTACTTCATCTGCTACTACCGCAAACCCTTTTCCTGACTCACCTGCGCGTGCTGCTTCAATTGCAGCATTTAATGCAAGTAAATTGGTTTGTTCAGCTATGTCTGTCATAACATTTGTTATTTCCTGAATTTGTTTGGATTGGCTACCTAGCTCCTCTACTTTTCCTCCAGTTTGATGGACCATTTTTTGAACATCTCTGATTTGCTCCACGACTTTCTTCGATTCTTCATGACCATCTCTAATGAAGATGGTTACGTCATTGGATGTATTGGACATTTCATTTCCAGAGTCAGCAATTTTTTGAATTCCTATGGACATCTGTTCTAGTGCAGTAACAGATTCTTCACTATGATGTAATGATTTTGTACTTCCCGCCGCTAATTCAGCCATATTTTTATTAATTGTCCGGTTAGTATCCATTGTTTTTTCAATGGTCTCAAAGAGTTGAGTTGATGATGATAAAACTTGTGAAGAATGACTATTCATCACATTCATGACCGAGCTCAATTGCTCATGAGAAGCAATAAACGATTTTGCCAATGCAGATATTTCATTTTCTGAGCGAAACTTTATTCCACTAACTTTTTTGGCAGCTAAACTCCATTTCCCTTCTGCAAAGTCTCCCAAAGCATCACTTACAACAGTAAGAGGAGCCAACGTTCTTTTTGTATATAAATAAAATATGGTTGTAAGAACAAGAATAATGACAAGGAATATTACCGCAACAAGTGGAATAGTAGTTTTAAGAAGATTGCTCTGAATTCCTGCGACTTTTTCAGCATCAATATCAACCGCCAAAATCCCCACAATATCACCTTTACTGTCTCTAATTGGAGAAAATGCCGATAAGTATCTTCCAAACTCAGGATCATTAATAACTTTCGTACTTACCGAATTTCCTTGTAAAACAGGGCTTACATCTTCAAAAGTTGTTCCAGTCGTTTTCTGTCCAATAGTTGCTGCACCTTCTGCTCCTTTTGGATACCCATCAATCATTATTTCAACCGAATTTGCATCAGCTTTTAACGTATATAGATAAAGTATACCTGTGCTATCCAATTCATTAACAAACTCATTTCTTAACTCCCAATATGTATCACTTTCCACTGGTTCATCCATAAACTTCTTGTATTTATCTCCGTCTACTCTGCTAGCCAAATAATCAGCAGTTGTTACCGCCTGACTTCTAATAGAGTCTTCAACCGTTCTAAGTGTACTAAAAGTAAACAATGCTGAAACTGCTACAAACAAACATAACATGACCATAATAAGAATTAATGACATCTTTGTACTTAATGATTTTCTCCTCATCCTACTAACCCTTCTCTCTAGAGATTCCCCAAATAATTCACCAAATAAATATCTACAGTTTATTATCGGCAAATATTGTATATTTTTTGAGTTATCAAAATAAAATACTTTTTTAACTTCAATTACACCTAAGAAAAACCGAGCAAAAAGACGCCAGGTCCTTTTAAGAAGAGTAATTTAGAAATGTCTTTGATTTCCGCTATGGCGGTCGCTTCGCGGGCATGGCTTCAGTCTCCTAGGCGTCTGCCTGCAGCAGAAATCACCCTGGTCATCCCATTCCAATTCATATATATTCTCTTAAAATAAGTTACGGACGCCAGGCAACCGTAACACTTTTGTAACAAAATAGCATGGTACCAGGATAAAAACCCAGTACCATGCTATTTCTTACTTTTTATCTTTTTCAAATAGGACGATTAAGGAAGGTAGTAGTATTCCCCGAATTAAGAATGTATCTAGAATAATTCCTACCGCTACGATGAATCCAAACACAAACAGTAATTGGATTGGTTGTGTCATAAGTACTGCAAAGGTTGCTGCAAGTAAAATTCCTGCTGACGAAATAACCCCACCCGTATTAGCAACCGCAATTTGAACCGCTTCTTTTACAGTGTGCTTTTTACGCTCCTCCAATAATCTAGAGATTAATATAATATTATAATCAATTCCAAGTGCTACTAAGAAAACAAATGAATACAGCGGAACTCGATTACTTATCGTATCGATGTCAAAAAGTAAATTAGTTAAGAACATACCAAGCCCAACTGCTGCTAAGAAAGATAATAAAATCGTTCCCATCATGTATATTGGCATTTTAATAGACTTCGTTAAAAAAATTAGCATAATAAAAATTAATATTGTTTCTAACAAAACTATAACGATTAAATCACGATCATTTACCGATCGATCATCCACTTTCGTCGCTGTTTCACCTGCAAAGTAGAGTTCTCCATTTATTTTACTTTCTTGTATAATGTTTTCCGCGTTCTCAACTATATTCTCTAATGCATCCATTGATTCAACCGAATAAGGATTTTCTTCAAAAGTTAATTGATATTGAATCGCATGACCGTCTTCTGAAATTCCGGTTACACGAACTCCGCTTACTAAAGTTTGTTTGGTGATATTTTTCATTAAACTTTCTTGTTCCTCAGACGTTATTTCATTTGTTGATTCAAGTAGGACCGTCGTTGGGGCTAGATCTCCTTTTTCAAACTTCGCTTCAATAACTTCATATCCTACTCGAGAAGGCATGTTGCTTGGGAAAGATTTGATTGTATCAAATTCATATTTCATATTGAACATATTGAAAGCAGATATTACTAGAATAACTAATATTGATAGTGCTGCAACAATAGGTTTATTAACAATATATGTACCAATTTTACTCCACAGCGTATTTGTTTTTATTTCAACATCTCCAAATTTCGGAACTTTCGGCCAAAATGATTTTCTGCCGAAAAGTGTAAACATTGCAGGTACTAACGTAATCGATGCAATCATAATAACAAACATTGTCGTACCGAATATTGGAGCAAAGTTTCGATAATCACCAAACTCTGAAAAAAACAGAACGAGCATCGCTGCAAGTACAGTTCCGCCTGCATAAAATACAGGTATTCCTGTTTCACGCATCGCCCACTTCATTGCATCATATTTACATTCATAGTTCTTCAGTTCTTCCCGGTATCGAGAAAAAACAAATAACGAATAATCAATTGTTGCAGCAAATAATAAAATAGACATGATGGATGTAGACTGAGTCGCTAATTCTAATCCACCTTTTCCAAATAGTCCTAGAATTTGGTTGACTACTTCATATACAAATGCCGTTGATAACAACGGAATTAATGCTAATAGCGGAGATCGGTAAATTACGATTAATAAAATCAACACAATTCCAACTGTAGATAGCAACAATACAATATCTGCTCTTGAGAATAAATTTAATGTATCTACAGCAATTCCCGCTGGACCCGTCATATAAATAGTCAATTTTGTTTGATCTCTGACAATTGTTTTTACCTTCTCTATACCTACTTCTAAATCTTTTGTATCTAAGGAAGGATCAAAACTTAATGGAATCACAGCTGTCTCTTTATCTTCTGAGAAAAAACCAGCAAGAGCTTGCGGTGGAAGACTACTAAAAAGTATCATCTTTTTTAATCCAGGAATATTAGCAGCACTCACTTTATCTAATGCCTCACCAAGGATTTCTGTATTTATTTCTCCGTTTTCCGATTGAAGAACGAGAATACCTGGAATACTTTCTGCATCTTTAAAGTGATCATCTATTTTCTGTTGAGCAATGACAGATTGGGCATCTGCTGGTAAGGAAGTAACACCTGACACCTTGTATTCACTTGCGCTAGGTGCAAACACCGCTAACAACATAGTAATGACTACCCATACCCCTAGTGTAATCCACATTCCTTTTTTGGAAGTTACAAAATCTGTTACAAGGCGAATAATCTTCTGCATGATTCACTCTCCTTTTTTTGTAAGTGACACTATTGTCACTTTGAATAAAAAAAAACATAACTGTCTCTTATAGTATGTTCAAAAGTGACAGTTATGTCAATTACTCTTTTTGGAGCATTCCATGACATAATATTTCTTTTATAGAAGCAATCCATTCCTCCTTTGGAATATCGAAATGGTTTGGTATAGCAATTGTTTGAAATATCATACCTAATATAACTGCTGTAGGTAAATGACTTTTAATCCTTTTTTCTTCCCTACCTAAATCGATTAAACCTTGGAATTGCTGATACATATCCACATGGTATTCGCCTAATTTCAACTTGTTTCCTTCTACTCTTTTTGTCGTGTTGGAAGGAATTTGATTTATTATCTCCATTACTTGATGAATATTATTATGTCGGAAAATGAAATCAATTAATAAATCAAATTGAGTTTGAAAATCCCCTTCTTTATTGAGTGCATTAATTTCAGTTAGAAAACGATTCATCTCGTACATTAAAAACTCAGAAATTAATTCATCTTTATTTTCGTAATACTTATATATACTACCTCTCGATACATTTAGAATGGCTGCCAAACGACTGAAAGTAAAAGATTCATACCCTTCATTAATAATCATTTCTTTAGTCGCATTGAATAATTCCTCGTCTGTAAACTTTCTTTCCCTTCCCACTACGCTCACCCCACTAATTACTCAAGTATAGTACATGCAAGCAAATACTTAAACTATCCCTAAAAAGCTAAAAATTACAAAAGTGTTACTGGTGCCAGGCACCCGTAACACTCCTGTAATATTACTTGAAATTTGTGATGGCTGTGGCGATTTGGTCGATGACTGGAATAGTGCTCGTTTTTGCATTTTCCGTTAATATCGTAAAAATAAGCGTTTCTCCATCTTTTGTTTTTGCATAACCGGCAAGTGATTTAATATTTTCTAAACTACCTGTTTTAGCTATAATATTCCCTTTTGCTGGAGCCATTTTCAATCTATTTCTTAGTGTTCCTCCTATAAATCGATCCGATTCACCAGCTATTGGTAAGCTTTTCAAATACGTGTTATACCAAGGTTCAAAACGGACAACATACAGTAGTTGAGATAGTTGATTAGAAGTAGTTTTATTGGAATAGGACATTCCAGATGCATCTTCAAAGTTCCAATGGTCGCTATCTAGCCCTATAGAATCTGCATATTCACGCATTACTTTAAGTCCTGCATCCCAACTTCCTACTCCATATTTAACTTTACCCATTTCTTTTGCTAACATTTCCGCATGCGTATTATTACTTAACTTCATAAAAGGAATAATCAGTTCTTTCAGCGGCATAGATTTTCTGGACATTAATACATGAGCCCGTTCTGGAGTTTTACCTTGAACAATTTTAGAGGAAGTGGCAAGCGTAATTCCTTTTTCCGTTAATGATTTTTTAAAAACATCGAGTGCATAGAGAGTTGGATTAGTTACAGAAATCCATTCTTTTGTGCCAGAAGTTCCTATCGGAGAATTCCCTGATACAACCACCTTGTTCGTACCAACTTGCCGAGTAATTTTCAGTGTGTTTTTTTGTCCTTTCGGAACTGTTTTAGAATTATTGACTACTTGTAATACACTAGTTATAGGAGTTAACGTTACTTTCGTAGCTTTTCCATTAACTCCAGGAATAGCTTCAACGATAACAGAGCCTGCATCAAAATCATCATTTGGTGAAAGTGTTAATGCAGATATGGGAGCGGCATAATAATAAGGCTCATCCTCTGCTAATATTCCTGCTGACAATCGAACAGAGTCAAACCACGTATCGTCCCCTATTAAATTTCCCGATACCCTTTTCACTCCTTGCTTCACTAATCCATCTGCAAAATTATCTACCTGTGTTTTCAATAAAGTCGGATCCCCTTGACCACGTAAATACAAGTTACCATTTAGTGTTCCATTTTTCACCTTTCCATCCGTTAACACAGCGGTAGAAAAACGATAATTTTCTCCAAGCATATCTAATGCAGCTGCGCCAGTTAACAATTTGAGTGATGAGGCTGGAGTAATTTCTTTATCCGCATAATACTGATACACCACGTCTCCAGTAGTTGCTTTTCGAATCGTCACACTAGTAGAGGCGTTCCTCATACGGCTATCCTGCATAATATTATCTATCGTATTTTTTAAGTTCGTATAGGAAGTGGCAGCTTCAACGCTAGAATCAATTGTAACTGGAATAAATATTGCGCCACTTATCATAAACACAGAAACTAAGCTTACTAAGAGTTTTTTTAAAATTGTCACTTTAAACCTCCTGTATTACAAAATTAGATATCACTAGTTTATCACGAAATTATTAGATAATACTGTTATTTCCGAGGAATGCACAAAGTTATCTCCGAATATCTAGTTGACTTACCATGATTTAACTTTTATTATTAATGCAAACAAATGCATCTTAAGGAGAAAATATGACAAATTTTAAAGACATTTTACAAAGTATTATTTCATGTGAACTGAAAATGGTTTCAACGGAAGTTTTAGATGAAATGATTGAAAACATAGGATCTACAGACCCCATTTTGAGGGACAAACTTATTTACACTGCTTTTTACACGTTGGTAACAGAAGATTTTCTGGATCAGCAGCAAATGGTATTCATTTTAAACAAACTGTTAGAGAATAAATCAGTAGTATTAGATATAGATAATCCCTTAACTGACTCTGTTTTCACTCGTTCTTTCACTACACTTGTTTACGCCTTGATAGTAGAACACGATTCTACTAAACAAATAATTAGTAAAGACTTAGTACGAGAAGTTATAGAGGCAACTCATGAATATATGGGTAAAGAATCAGACTTAAGAGGCTATGTTGATAAAAGAGGTTGGGCACATGCTGCTGCACATGGCGCTGATTTACTAGATTCCATTATGAAACATCCTACTGCAACCGAAGATGACGCCTTAAAGATTTTGCAACATATCGCACGTTTTCTTACCATCGCTAATGGCTATCAAGACGATGAAGAAGAACGGTTGGCTCGAGCATTCGTTACACTAACTAAATATCATCTTAATGAAGATCTCATAGTAACTTGGTTAGAACAATTAAAGCAGTCTCTTGCAGATAATTATGCTGCTTCAAATGGTGAGTTGCAACCGTATTATGCTCAACTAGCATTTAAGAATTTTTTGAAATCCTCTTACTTTTTATTAGAAAAGGAAGCCATTCAAAATGGTATGAAAGAAACAATAAAACGTTTAGTTGTTCAAATGATTTATTAACAACTAAGGCTGCTCCAACATTATTTGAGCAGCCTTAACTGTTTATTCATTTGTTCCTAAAGGTGAAAGCGCCTTTGTTTGATCGATATAAATAAAAGCATCGTATCTCGCCGCTATTTTAGAAGGTACATAATTGCCATATGCTTCGTAATCAGGATTATATACTACCCCAATGGCGCGATGACCAATCAGCTCATTAAACATTGAACGATTTTTTTCATTAAAAATCAATAGCTTATCAAATGCCCCAGCAGCATATAATGCATCTTCCCAAGTGTCTTTTTTCGCAGGAGGTACATCCATACGTTTATAGGGAGCATCCCATTCATTCGCCGCGATAACAGTACCTCTATGCGTCCCAAATCCAACAGCAAAAACATCTTCTATTCTATTTTGCAATCGAAGAGTTTGCCCGACATTCACCATACCTGAAGCAGCCATATCCGTTGCGGAAGCATCTCCTATATGCGTATTATGTTCCCAAATGATTATTTTCGATCCTTTCCCATGGTAGTCCATTATTTCATTAATCACCTCTACCATATGCTCATCTCGAATATTCCAAGACAACTCATCACTTCGAACCATTGCGCGATAATATTTTTCCGCATTCCTAGCAACCAGTGCATTTATTTTTAAATTTAAGTCCGCCTCTTTTATGTCACTATAATTTTCCTCTTTAGTACGAATGGTAGTCAGTAGTTTTGACACCTCATCTACACAAGCTTCAGAAATGTTGATAGAAGAAATAGCATAAGTTTCAGGATGGCGATTATATGGTTCAAAGCAAGAGAATGCTTTTTTAGCATACTCCAATTCAATTCCTTTTGGATTTGTATTACTTAAATATGTAATCACTTCATCTAAGGATTCCCACAAGCTGTATACATCGATTCCATAGAATCCAACTTTCTCTTTCGTCTCATTTTGTCCATTATGCATCTTTAACCATGAAACAAATTCTGCTATTTCTTCATTTGCCCACATCCAAGTCGGCCACCGATTAAATGCTTTTAACACTTCTTCAGCGTTGGTTTGGTCATCCGTGTAGCCTTTAATAAATCTGTTTATATGCTGAGTCGAAGGCCAATCTCCCTCCACGCCAATAAGCGTAAATCCCTTCTCTTCAATTAACCGTTTGGATATTTCCGCACGAACTTTGTAAAACTCAGATGTGCCGTGACTCGCTTCTCCCAAAAGGACAATTTTAGCATCACCAATTGCTTCTATTATGGCTGTTAAATCTTGTTTTGTTTTGAATGGTTGAGCATTTTTCTTTATATCTTCAATTAAACTCAATGAAAGCACTCCTTTTCAGTACAGTTTGAGTTTTTCTAACCTCATTCATTCAACAATCACAAATAGATGTCAATAAGTGGTGTCCTGTTTAATAAAAAATGTAGACAACTCATTTTATAGAGTTTGCCTACAGTCTGATGAAATGATTGTTAAAATCATAGCCATTTCTCTATTTTACACAAGAAAAAGCCAGTACAACGGGAATTCTTTGTCTTCTTTTGAATTCCTCTTCACTGGTAAAATGCTCACGCAGTGGTGTACCTTCTCGTAAATCTACTACTTGGAAGCCTGCCATTTTCAAAGCATGGAAATATTGTTCTATTGTACGGTGGTACTTGACAACCACTTCATCAATCCATGGTTCTTTTCGTTCTCCCTCGATAAAATAATCGTCTACTATCCAATTCTCACGTCTGTCTCCTGACTGTTTACTGACAAAAGAAGAAGTCGTAAGTGGATGTTGAACGCTAAATATGAACCTACCGTTTTCTTTTAATGCACTGTATACATTAGTGAATAACTTTTGGACATCTTCTATGTAATGAATGGCAAATCGTGAGGTCACTATATCTAATTCATTTTTTGGAAAATGAAAAGTCTCCATTGTATCTAAATGTATGGTTCCGTTCATGCCAGAGATGTGATTATTTGCTGCTTCCACCATTTGTTTGGAACCCTCTACTCCGTGGTAGTGCTTTGCACCTTTCTCCAATAATTCCTTCCCAAAAGAGGCATCTCCACACCCTAAATCTAGAAAGCTCTTTTCTTGAAAGTTTCCAATAAGTTCATACATTATTGGTCCTTCAATAGCATTGTTCGGACTGTCTTCTCTACCCTTTCTTTTCATATAATTTGCGAAAAACTCCGATTGGTCATACACACTCGATCCTCTATATTCCATTATTTTTCCCCTCTTCTTCTATACAAGTCTTTGGTCTTATATCCTTCTCCAAGAACTATCTCCATCTCAAATAGTCTTTTTTCTTGCGTTTCTTTTCGTTTGGCACTATATACGTAACGCGCCCAATCCTTCTGATAGCCCGGAGTTAATTGATTATACAGGTTAAGTAATTTCTCATTTCTTTCCAAATACTTTATAATATCTTCAACGTTCTCTATATAATCATCTACACATTGACTAGTACTTGCACTCTTTTTCAATTTCTTAGGCGTTGATTTTAGACCAACAACGGTAAAAGTTTCATTCATACTAACCATTCTTGAAAATTTTAAGTCGCTTTGTAGAACATATCCTTCTTCATCTGAAACTATATAGGCGAGCATACTATCTCGCTCAATATATTCCGCATATGTTGGATTATTCTTTTTAGGATAAGCAATGTACAAATAACCGTTTTTCTCAATTAACTTCTTTTCAATCACATTTTTTAATGTATTAGCATAATCCTCTAGATTAAATACAAATATAAATACAAGATCATATTTATCCTTTTTTATAGTAATATCGAATTCTAATTCATCAAAATCACATATATCTTCCGGTTTATGAAGTATCAACTTTTTCAAATACTTCTCCATATTTAATTTTTCAATGACAGTTTTAGTTGAATTCACACCGTTTTCCCCTTTCACATGCAATTTTATAGGATTGAATAAATAACTGCTTTATATAATAGTATAAATTGAAAGCACAGGTGAAGCATGAAAAAAATAATAAATAATCTCACAAAGAAGCAATGGCTAATATGGGGTGGCTCACTATTATTTGCACTGTTTTTTCTAATGAATAGAGAGCTAATCATGCTGCTTATTGACGGAAATATAGATGCGGCTCAAACTTTTTTAAAGAAAAACATGGGGTATGCACTACTCTTCTTATTTTTAGTTATGCTAATTCAAAATTCCATTACCATATTTCCGTTAATACTTGTTATTTCTCTTAATATTACGTTGTTTGGTTTTATTAATGGTTTTTTATGGAGCTGGCTAACAAGCATTCTTGCTTCGATTGTTGTCTATTATTGCGTTCGCTATATTTTCCAAGAAACCATTTTGGAAAAATTTCACCCAAAACTAATCGAAAAATTAGATACTAATGGTTTTGCTTATGTATTCCAGGCAAGAATCTTCCCCTTTGTCCCGACAAGTTTGGTCAACATATTAGCCGGGCTAAGTACCATCCGAATCCTTCCTTATTTACTTGCAACTACAATTGGAAACTTTCTTTATTTTTTTGTGTTGTCATTAATTCCCGCTGGTATATTTTTTGCTGATTGGAATGAATACGTTATTTGGATTATTATAGTGGCAGCAATCGTACTATATTATTTAATAAAAAAGAAAAAGAAATCTATTAAAAATATAGATACCGCAGATTAGCTGAAACTTTTAGGAGTGGAAATATATGAAACTTGCTATCATTACAGACATTCATGGGAACGAACTAGCATTAAAAGCAGTTCTTCATGCAATTGATAAACGTAAGGATGTTGAAGAAATATGGTGTCTAGGGGACATGATCGCGATGGGTCCAGATACAAACGAAATACTCGATATACTGTTTGCACGTCCAGATATTCGTATGATTACGGGAAATCATGACGAAGCCATTTTATCGCTTATTTCAGGAGAAGGACATCCTGAAAGTTATAAACATACTCGTGAACATCACAAATGGATTGCAGAACGATTATCAACAGACAATTTTAAGAAACTAAAAAAACTACCGCGAATGATTGAAAAACAAATAACTGGCACTCGTATCATGGGAATTCATTATCATATAGAATTAGCTAAGCGCAATGCCCATATAAATGATGAACCTTTTTATAGCATACTGGAACCATCTTTAGGGAATATGGAGAAAATGTACGCTAATTATCCCGCGGATATTGTTTGTTTTGGACATCATCATCCAGAGCATTTATTTTCCAACGAACACCAAACTTACTTAAATCCCGGTGCTTTAGGAGTGTCTAAAGAAAATATCGCTCCTTATGCAATTATTGATTTCTCACCAATGAAACCTTTAATCAGTATTGATCAAGCTACCTACGACAAAAATGCTTTCCTTGAAAAGTTTGATGCTTTAAAGGTTCCACAAAGAGAAGTCCTGTTTAAGCTTTTTTATGTTGGCGAATAAAACAAAACGAACTACTAAAAGTTTAATCTTTTAGTAGTTCGTTTTTTAGAGCACTTTTGGAAATGTAAGGGTAACAGAGGTACCTTGGCCTAACTGACTTTCAATAACTAAACTCCCTCTATAAGAATCCATCAGCTTTTGAGCAATGGATAGGCCGATTCCATATCCACCTTTCTTCCGATTGCGTGATTTTTCCACTCGATAAAATCGATCTGTAACGTGGGGGAGACTCTCCTCTGAAATTCCGATTCCAAAGTCTTGAACACTCAATTTCCGTTGCCGATAATTTATGTTCACTCTTGTATCATCCTTTGAATACTTTATCGCATTATCGATTAATATTGTAAGCAGTTGTTCTAAGTGTCCCTCTTTTATCGCAAGAGGAGTGTCATCATATAATTGAAAAGAAAAACCAAATTCAGGGTGTGTAATTTCAAAATCGTTTACAACTTTTTCAATCACCTTTTTTGGATTAATCAAAGGAATCGCAGCATTTATTGTTTTTTCAGAATCAAGTCTAGATAGCTCTAGTAAATCTTTTACCAATTTATCCATGCGATCCACTTCTTTCAAGGAAGAAGCTAATGATTTATTTAACACTTCCACATTGTCTTTTCCCCACCTGTTCAACATCATTAAGTTTCCATTCAATACAGATAAAGGAGTTCTTAATTCATGGGAAGCATCTTCCACAAATTGCTTTTGCTTATTGAAAGAAGTTTCTAATTGATCCATTAGCTCATTAAAGTGGATGGCTAATTCAGAAATTTCATCTTGTGTTGGTTGAACTTTTACTCTTTCTTCTAAACCGAATTTTTTAATCCTTGCAAGTGTTTTGGAAATATCCTGAATTGGACTAACTATTTGTTTGGAAAGAAAAAATGCCCCCATTAAACTTAAGAAAACTGCACCGATTCCTGACAAAAACATAACAAATCCAAATTGACTTAATAGACCATCGAAAATCTCTAGGTTGCGTACAATTTCAATTGTTCCAACAAAACTCGTGCCAACTAACGGTTCTCGGTAAATAAGCAGCCGGTCATCACCTGATTTGATCAACTCAAACTGATCATTTTGGACTAAATGTGAAGGTATGCCCAATAATTCTTCTTCACTCACCGCTACAATACTATTTCCCTCTTTATCTAAAATTCGAATTGTTTCCGACTTCTCATTGATGGATTTAACAAACGTTTCATTTTCTTTAATAAGCCGACTAGATAGTTTCTGATTAGAATAATAGTTTTGCAAAGTAGTCATCTTTTTTTCAATGGATTGCTCTTCATAATGAGTCATCCAACTGTTTATAACAAAGTATTGCAATATATTATAAGAAACAAACAAACCAATCATAAGCGCAGTTGCCCATAAAACAATCTTCCACTTTAGCTTTAACTTTTTCATCATTTCATCACGTAACCTACACCACGGACAGAGTGGATATAATTGTCATCATCTATACTAATTTTATTTCGCAAATATCTTACATACACATCTACCACATTCGTTTCTACCTCTGTTTCATATCCCCATATTTTCTCGAGAATTAGTTCACGCGGAAGTACACGATTTACATTTTGTAAAAACATTAAAAGAAGTTCATATTCTCTCTTTGTCAAAGGAATTTCTTCATTACCTTTCATAACTGTTCTTGAAATAGTGTCGACTTCAATTTCCTTGAATTTTAAATATTTTACAATACACTCTTCATGCCGTTCATTTCGGCGAAAAATTACTCGCATTCTTGCTAATAGTTCTTCAATTGAAAAAGGCTTTGACATATAATCGTCTGCACCAACATCTAAACCCATGACACGATCCATTACGCTATCTCTTGCAGTGAGCATGATAATCGGTGTTTCTTTCGCCACTCTAATTCTTCTACAAACTTCTATTCCATTTAAGTGAGGAAGCATTAAATCTAAAAGAATAAGGTCAAAATGTTGCATTAATGCAGCTTCTAATCCACTTCTACCATCATGGATAACCGTTACATCAAAGCCTTCGTGTTTAAGTTCAAGCTCTAGAAACTCTGTAATACTTTCCTCATCTTCAATGATTAATACTTTTTTCAATATGAACCCTCCAACGAATTGAGTTATCTACATGTTATCGAACAATGGTAGAACAGACAAATTTCTTTATTGTTTTTTTCTTGTTCTTGCGAAAAATAATAAAAGGAGCAATATTACAGGCATCGCAATTGAAACAATTTGTACAATAAGTGGATCAATTTTCGTATTCCCTAAAATATGTACGGGTATTGACTCACTAGAGTGTATTTGTTGATCATCGTCACTACTTACCGTTACATACAACTTATATTTGCTTGTATAAACAAAACGAATTGGTAATTCAACTTTTACAGATTGCTGGGGCTTTAATGTATCCAGTAAAACGGGTACATCTGCACCGTAGTCCTCTAAATTTACGGTCATATGTTTCCCGATATCGGCCATTGTAATATAAACCATCGCATTCTTCAGTTCTGTGCTCGATAGATTGGTAATTTCGACTTGCACTGTCGTTTCCAGGCCAGGATAATTTTCCACTGCATCGGGTGAAAGGATTTTTATATCAACTGTATCTGAAGCAGATACGACTCCACTCGTTTGCATTACTATAAAAGAGAAGAGAAATGCCAAAGAAATGAATATTTTTTTCATTCTATTCTCCTCCTTTAAGCGTGATTTTATTGTTTGCGAACAACAATAGTACAATACTAAGTATTAAGAAGATGAGTACTGGTAGTAAATCTACCATCAATACCATGAAACCAAGCCGATTTACAAAGTAATCCTTTAACGTAAGCATGGATCGTGATAACGGACTAATTGTATCAACGATATGTGCAAATCCACTTTTTTTCATCGTTGTTGATAAGAACATTGGAATTGCCGTTACTAAAAAGAAGACAAACGCTAAAAGTGTAGAACTCTTAGTAGATGAGAGAATTGCAGAAAAGCCTAGAGATAATGCTGAAAATCCAATGACTAATGGAAAACAAATGAAATAAAGAAATACAATTGCTTTCAAAAATATATCTGTACCCATAGCTAGTGCATAAAAATAAGGAAGAGATAGTAAAGAAATAATGAACCAAAATAAGAGCAAACCTACTAATTTTCCAAACGTAATTTGCGCTTTAGACAATGGGGATAATAAAAGACTTTCAAGCGTCTCTCTTTCTCTTTCCCCTGCATACATATTCGATCCAATAATGATCGTAACTAAAATACTAATACCTAAAACTACTTTCATGAAAGTCATATTTACTTCTACTTGAGCAAGTAAACTTAGTTCTTTCACAGAGACAAAACTTAATGCAAGACCACTAAACAAAATAGTCACAGCAAAATATATCCACAGACTTTTTTTAGAAAAGACATTTTCTTTTATTTCTTTTCGGATAAGCGCCGTTATCATAGATGTATCTCCTTATCTACTTGATCTGTAAGGTAAAAGAATACCTCTTCCAAAGTAATCGGTTCCGTTGTGTCTGCTTTCATTGGCCCATATTTGTTCAAAAGTGAATCTAAGTAATCTTCTTCTATTAAATTCCCTTCTTTTACAATAGCAACACGATTACATATTTCAGAAATTTCTTTGAGCAAATGAGAAGTTATGAATATCGTAACTCCATATTTTTTGTTTAAATCATGTAAAATCATTTGAATATCTCTTTGTCCTTGTGGATCTAAACCAAGTGTAGGTTCGTCTAAAAAAATAAGAACAGGTTCATGAATAATCGTTTTTGCAATTCCGATTCTTTGCCGCATCCCTCGTGAGTATTGTCCAATAGGAATATTTGCCTTACTTGTCATACCAACTTGATGAAGTACAGTTTCTACTCGCTCTTTTTGTCTACTTTTTTCCACTCCGTACAGTTGTGCAAAGAATAGTAAATACTCTGCTCCTGTCATCCAGTTATAGTAGCCATGTGACTCCGGTAAAACACCTATCACTTTTCTAATTTCCCGTTCATTCCTGATAACACTTTTCCCTTGAATTAGAACTTCCCCAGCTGTTGGCTTTAACAAACCATCTAACATACGAATAGTTGTTGTTTTACCAGCACCATTTGGTCCTAAAAAACCATAAATATCTCCTTCATTTACATGTAAACTTAATCGATTAACTGCAGTAAACCCATTCGGGTATTCCATTGTTAAATCCTTCGTTTGAATCATATTGTACCTCCCTCTAATAGATGTTTAAAAAAGAAATGAAAAGGAAAGGATGGGTCCAACCCACCCTTTCCTTTTAGAATCTGCAATTATTCTTTCCCTTCTTTGCCTTCGTTTTCACTATCCGATTCGACTTTTACTATTTTTCCAGAGGCAGCATCCACTTTCACGTCTTTCATTTCACCTGAAGCTGTTTTTACTTCAAATCCGTAAACCACTACACCATCTTCATCTTCTAGTTCCGATTTATTAACAGTTCCAGGTACTTCTTTTAATGCAATAACTTGTGCTTCATCTGAAGTCAATTTTGCTTTTGCCTGAAGATCTGCGATATTATCGTCATTTTCTTCACCATCTGTTTCATTTCCTTCTTTTTTTCCTTTGTCATTTTCTTCATCGTTTGCACCATTTTCGATTTTAACGATGTTGCCATCTTCTGCATTAACTTTTACATCACTTACGTCACCAGCTTTTGTTTTAATTTCAAAGCTGTAAACTACTACGCCGTCTTCATCTTCTAACTCAGAGTCTTTTACAGTACCTGACACTTTGTGTAGTGCAATTACTTGCGCTTCATCTAAAGTCAATTTTGCCTTTGCTTGAAGCACAGCAATATTGTCATCGTCTTTTTGATCTTCCACTTGGTTCGTTGCTGGTGTTTTGCCACTTGCAAAAGCGGTAGAGAATAGGCTATTCCCTGCAACCGCTCCTCCAATCAGTGTTGCTGCTAATGCCGGGATAATTATTTTCTTATTCATCTATATTCCTCCTAAAAAGTTTTGGGTGAAGCTTTCTTACAGTCACTATTCTGACAGGTGCTTATGAAAAGTTACCAAAGCTTTTTTAAGAAGTTAATGAAAGTTTAATGAGGAATTTCTCATATTTTTTATATATCCCAGTCCACTTGCCCTCTTTTACATATGCTACTTGGAGTGATAAAAAAGGAGTGAAGAAGAATGGTTCAACCATTTCAGGGAGGACAAATGCAACAAGGATATCCGATGCCTTATGGACAACAAGGATATCCTATGATGCCTTATGGACAACAAGGATATCCTATGATGCCTTACGGACAACAAGGATATCAGATGCCTTATGGACAACAAGGATATCCGATGTATCAACAACCATATCATCAACAGGGTTATCATGGGTACCCAGTCCAAGGTATGCCTTATGGCCAATATGGATATCCTCGGCAACAAGGATATCCTGGATACCCAATGCCACGCTAAATAGATTTCCAATAATTTCAATGCAAAAAGGATATCTCATATGGATATCCTTTTTGCATTGAAATTATTAATTATAAAATTCTTTAGGGATGGCACCAATATTTCTTCTATGGTATAACAGAGGCTCTTTATCCTCATTTTGAATATCTAGAACTTCACCAATCAAGATTGTATGATCTCCTGCTTCAATTTGTTTAAACACTTTACATTGCAAAGCTGCAAGTGAATTCGTGAGCACAGGCAAATTCAATGACGATTCCTTCCAATCGCATTGACTGAACCGATCCTCTACTTTACTTGAAAATAACGTACATAAATCCCCTTGATCAGCCGACAATATATTAACCGTGAATTTATCTACTTTTAAAAAATCATTATAAGAATATACTCTTTTATCAATAGACCATAATATGAGTAAAGGTTCTAGCGAAACCGATGCGAAAGAATTAACCGTCAATCCCATTGGTTTTCCGTCTTGATTAAAAGCAGTTACAACTGTAACACCTGTGGGATAATTGCCCATTGCCGCTTTATACCTCGCTATATGTTCCATTTTATTTTCCATTTATTCAACTTCCAATCTTTTTTTCTTTTAAGCATATCAAAATCATTATATTCTTTCACACTTTCGAATTCTCCTACCATCATTTTGTTTAAATTTCCCCCAGGCAGGGTAAAGATAGTTAGAACACAAAAAAGAAAAATGGAGGAATTTTAATGACACTCAAATTAACTGTAGAAAATGCCGTACAAGCAAAACAAGAAATAGAGAAACTTGAGACACAGGGATATTCACGAGATAACATTCATATATTCGCCCATTTCAAAGAAAGATCCGACGATATTAACGACGCTTTAGATACGAAAGACGTTGGCATTAAAGAACAAGGCTTCCTTGAGTCCATGAAAAATTTATTTACATCTCGCGGTGATGAACTACGAAGCAAAATGGAGGCAGCTGGTTTATCAAAAGAAGAAGCTGCCGAGGCTGAAAAAGAGCTTGATAAGGGCAAATTAGTTATTATTGCTCATAATTGATTTATATTAGATCCCATTCCCTTTCTAAGAGGGAATGGGATTTTTTTCTTTGGAGATTTACTTACAGCGGGGTATAACCATTTTACCCATTAAACCGATATCCGGAGCCCCATATCGTCTGGATGTATAGTGGGTTAGCTGTATCTTTTTCAATTTTTTTGCGAATTCTTTTTACATGAACGGTTACTGTAGCCGTATCCCCTATTGAATCGAAACCCCAGATTCTTTCGTATAATTGTTCTTTGGAAAAAGCGTGGTTTGAATTCTTCACAAGAAATTTAAGTAAGTCAAACTCTTTGGTCGTAAATAGTACTTCTTTTCCGTTAACAAATACTTGTCTGGATGCTGCGTTAATATGTAGTCCACGTACAAAAATCTCCTCTTTATGATTATCTGCATGGATTAGCCTTTCATACCGGATTAAATGAGCTTTTACTCGCGCCACCAACTCACTTGGGCTAAATGGTTTGACAATATAGTCGTCAGCACCTAATCCCAAGCCACGAACTTTATCAATATCTTCATATTTGGCCGTAACGATAAGAATAGGTATGTTTATTTCTTGGCGGATTTGTTTACAGAGATCAAAACCATTTATATTCGGAAGCATTAAATCAAGTAAAATCAAGTTAAAACGTTGGCTTAGTGCTGCCTCCAGACCACTAAACCCATCCGATGCAATTTCTACTTGAAATCCCTCTATTTCCAAGTAGTCCCTTTCTAATTCAGCGATACTTTGGTCATCTTCAATAACCAATATCCGTTTACTCATGCTTATCATCCTCTGACTTTTTTAGTATAAAGTAAACTGCGAGACCTTTATTTGATATATTCTCTGCCCAAATGATACCACCATGTGCATCTATAATTTGTGAGGCTATTGCTAAACCAAGTCCACTTCCTCCCGTACTTCTTGAGGAATCCGTTTGGTAGAACCTACTAAAGATTTTTGAGAGCTCTGCTTCAGAAACCCCCGGACCATTGTCATAAACACTCACTTTAATCATTTCACCTTGATCATATAGTGAAATACCGATTTGTGCCGTATCTTTGTCCATATATTTTACGCTATTAAAGATAATATTTTCCATTACTCGAATAATTTTATCTCTATCTAGTTGAACATATACATTCATTGGTTCAGCATCAAACGATATTTGCACACCTTTTTCACTAAGCCCATCTTTTATTTCGTCTAAATAATCTTTTATAAATTCCTTCATATCAACCAATTCAAAATGAAAAGGTAACTTTTTTACATCTAATTTTGAGAACAACGAAAGTTCTTCTATCAATCGGTTCATATACGTAGCCTTTGTGTGGATTGTTTCAAGGTATCGCCCCTGCTTTTCTATCGTATTTGCAACACCGTCCTGAATTCCTTCTACGTAACCAAGAATTGAAGTGACTGGTGTTTTTAAATCATGCGAAATATTAGCAATTAATTCCCTTCGATTATTTTCATATTTTTCCCTCAACTGAAATGATTCTTTTAATTGCGATCTCATCGCATCAAAAGTTCTAACAAGCTGGCCTAATTCATCCTTATTAATAGCAGTCAGGTTAAAATCCAAATCCCCTTTACTAATTCTTTTGGAAGCCTCTGATAATTGATTTACCGGGCGCAAAATACTTCGCGACATGAAATAGGATAATATTACATTCGTTGATACGAGTATAAGGATTAAAGAGATAAAAATAATCGGGAAGAAGGTTCTGGCAAATTTCACAAATGGTTCTGAACTATTTAGCAGAATTATGGATCCTTCAGTACCATCATCAAAGTAAAAATCATGCTGTCTTATTGAATAATGATTATTTCCTAAATTCATACCTATCGAGTCATATCCTTCATTACCGAAGGGAGGTAGTTTTTCAGTCGAAATGTCTTTTAATTGGATAGGATTATATACAAGATCATTTCCTTTACGTATTAAAACTTTAGCATGATTCTTTTCTAATTGAAGCGAGATTAAATCTAAATACGTCTGATTGAGCAATTTCCCTTGATCTAGTGAAGCTACTTTCTTTAAACTATTAAATAATTCAATATTTGTGTCATCGGAATCTAGCCAATGCTGTTTTAAATTATTGGGTCCATATCTAGTGCCGTCACCGAATACTATATTCACTAAAAAGAAAATTAAAATGATAGTGAAAATTGGCGTTACAATCATTGCAAAATTGGAAAGAAATAAACGCTTTCGAATAGACATATAAAACTCCTTCCAAAAAGAATTATTATTTATAAGTAAATCATACTATGACTTTTTACAAACAAGAAACCAGTCAATAAAAAAACCATTCAAATTCAGCTGAGTACACTGACTTTAGATGGTTATTTTCAATGCTTCTATATGATTTTATCCTCTCAATGTTTCTTTGATTTCTTTGTATTCTTCTATGCTCACTTCTCCTTTTGCAAGTCGATTTTCTAACACGTTCACCGCGTCAATTCGGTTGTTATAACAATTCCCTCTTCCCCGTTTCCACATAATAATGTTTGTTATTATTAATCCGATCATTACTAAAAAAAAGAAGAAACCAAATGGTGGAAAATGTCCATAATGCATCATCTTAATCAGCTCCATTTTTTATTTTTTGGTTGTTCGTTTACTCCATGGTTTGAATACAGAAATAGCAAATATAAAAATAAGTGATGTGAGTTGAACAATTATACCTACCCATAAATTTGTGTGGAAAGTCTGTATGGAAGTTTGTTCAAATTGATTTAATGCATTCAATGTCCAACTATACATTCCCCATATATTTATACCAATGAGAAGTAAGGTCATGACTTGTTTTACGATAATCCAATAATATTTGAATAACCCCCATTTTGTTAAAACAGAAAGAAGTACTCCAGTCAAAGTAGCCCCAATAGTAGATGCTTTTATTGATGTACTAGACAACAAATGCATTATTTGATAACTACTTTCTATAAGTATTGGATTATCTGTTGTAGCTATTTTAATGCTCAATATGAGGAAGGTCACCATATTACCAAACATAATCGCGGAAAATAGTATATGAATAATTAACAAAATCTTGCGCGTCGTCATCGAAATCTTCATCATCTCACCTCCCTGTTCTTCATTAATATAGCAAACAGATATAAACTATATCTGAAGAATTTATAAACAATTTATAAACTATTTAGCATGAAAAGAAATAGTGAAGTCTATTGGAATTTGATACACTATAATTAAGAACGAATGTTTTATTATTAAAACAAAAGAGGTGAAATTTCTTGAAACCAGTCATACTCGCTGAAAAACCTAGTCAGGCAAAGGCTTATGCTGATGCTTTTTCAGTCAAGAGACATGAAGGATATTTAGAAATTAATCCATGTCCAACTTTCCCCGAAGGTGCTTATATAACCTGGGGAATCGGCCATCTTGTTGAATTAAAAGAACCGAAAGCATACGACAAGAAATGGGATAAATGGTCGCTAAACAGTTTACCTATTTTGCCAGATCGGTATGAATTCCAGGTTGCCAAAGGAAAGTTCAAACAGTTCACCATTGTGAAAAAGCTAATGAAATCAACTGATACGGTTATAAATGCATGCGACGTGGACCGCGAAGGATCTAATATCTTCTATAGTATATACAATCAAACCGGAGCAAGACGGCAAACGATTAAACGATTATGGATTAACTCACTTGAAGTAGAGGAAGTTCGAAAAGGTTTTGCACATTTACAGGATAATCGTAAAGACCTTTTACTATACGAGGAAGCGAAAGCTCGCCAAATTAGTGATTGGCTCGTTGGAATGAACGGTTCTCGCCTTTATTCTCTTTTATTGCAATCACAAGGAATTAAAGATGTTTTTCCCATTGGTCGAGTACAATCACCTACTATTTATTTGATTTATCAAAGGCAAATGGAGATTGAGAACTTTGTTTCGGAGCCATTCTATGAAATCGAAGCAACATTTAATGCAGAACATGGAACGTATAAGGGGAAAGCAAAAGCGAAGGAACCGAAAAGAGAAATCATTCAGGAGCTTCTTGCAAAACATGCCATTCACCCAAATTCTCCTGGAATTATTACTTCTGTAGAGAAGCAGGATAAGCGCATACCTCCACCTCAGCTCCATTCCCTATCGACATTGCAAGCAACAGCTAATCGATTGTGGAAAACGAGTCCTGCGAATGTATTGAAGACAATGCAAGGACTTTACGAAAAGAAGCTTGTGACGTACCCTCGTACGGATTCACGTTATATTACACCTAGTGAGTTCTCTTACCTTGCAGAGCAAGTGACGGGTTATCAACAGCTTATCGGACAATCGTTTCCCATCAGTTCGCTCGTTCCGAAGAAGCGATATGTGGACAGTTCAAAAGTACAGGAACATTACGCCATTATACCGACGAAAAAGATCCCTTCACAAGCCGTAATTGATAAATTGTCCAGTATGGAAAGAAACTTATATGAAGAAATCGTTCGGACGACGCTTTCGATGTTTCATACCGACTATTTATATACAGAAACAAAAGTGACGACGGATGTAAATGGATTACCTTTCTTTACGACTGGAAAAACAGAGCTAGATAAAGGTTGGAAAGCATTGTTCGTTCGTTCTTCAAAAGAGAGCGAGAAAGAAGAACCGACGTTGCCCTCTTTATATGAGCAAGAAAAAGTAGCTAGTGAAATTGCAATAAAAGAAGGAAAAACAATGCCTCCTAAACCTTATACAGAAGGACAACTCATTGCCATGATGAAAACATGTGGAAAGCTTGTGGATAATAAAGATGAAACTGAGATTTTAAAAGAAGTAGAAGGTCTTGGTACAGAAGCAACACGCAGTGGAATTATCGAAACGATTAAACGTCATGGATATATTAATGTAACTAAAAATATTGTGTCTATTACGGATAAAGGACGGGTTCTTTGCCAAGCAATCGAAGGGAATCTTCTTGCTAGTCCCTCCATGACCGCCAAGTGGGAAACCTATTTGCGAAAGATTGGTAATGGAGAAGGTTCTCAAGAACGTTTTTTGGGTAGCATCGCTAAATTCATTCATAGCCTATTACAAGAAGTCCCGAATCAATTAAAATTGAAAAATATTGATATAAAACTTGTTCCTTCTAAAACTTCTAACTCTAAGTATTCTTCATATAAGCAAGAACCAATTGTCCTTTGCCCAAAGTGTAAAGAGGGTTCAATTGTTGCCCGAAAAGGTTTTTATGGATGCACTAATTATAAAAAAGGTTGTACACAAACATTTAATGGTTTCTTTTTAAAGAAGAAGATTACTCCTAGTCAGATTAAACTTCTCTGTACAAAAGGGAGAACAAATGAGATAAAAGGATTCGTTGCAGAAAATGGGCAAACATTTAATGCTAGTCTTTCATTTATAGAAGGTAAATTAAAGCTAGAGTTTAAAGCTTAAGTAACATTTCATAGTTAACACAATGGATGAGAGAAACAGTGTTTAAAATACAACAATTTGAAAACCGAAAGAAGCTATTTTCTTCTTTCGGTTTTTATTTAGGGATTTATTAGATCGTCCTCTTGTTTATTCAAACGGATAAGCATATGCGATATGGCCCTTACGTCCTTTTGTAGTGACCGATTGAGATAATGAATTTAGTATTGCCTCTTCGGCAACTTCAGCTGCCCCTTGAAAAAGATCATTCATAATCGGATGATCATCCCTTAGTTGCTGCCTTGTTTCAACACTTTCCTCTGAAAAATGCGAAATTAATTGTGCCGTGGAAAAAGCAATGACTATATCTCCGCTGCCATTACTAAAATGACTTCCAGTTCTTCCAAGCCCGATTCCGCATCTCTTTGCCAACCGCTTTAGCTGTCTACTACTAAGGGGTGCATCCGTCGCGAGTACAATCATAATTGACCCATCCGCTGGTTTTGGAAAAGTGGGCATGTCTGATTTTTCTTCGACTTTATAATGATTGCTTTGAAAGTCTTCTTTTCTGCCAAAATTACTTAGAACTAAGCAACCTAATGTATAAGTTACATCCCCGTCCTGAACTATACGCGAAGAAGATCCTATTCCACCTTTGTAACCAAAACAGATCATCCCTTTTCCTGCTCCAACCGCACCTTCTGAGGAGGGATCTGTGGAAGCTTTTTGAATACATTCAATCGCATGCTTTGGCTGAATGGCCAGTTTCCGAATCGAGTTTAATCTACTGTCATTACATTCTCCTACAACCAAATTGACCGTTCCAGTAGATTCTCCAATCTCTACGTTTTGCTCTAACATATACTCCAAAGTGCCTTGCGTGACCGCAGGAATTGCAAACGTATTTGTCAGCATGATGGGCGACTCAATTAAACCTAATTCATCCACTTGCACAAGCCCAGTTGTTTTACCAAATCCATTTAATACATAACTTGCACCTACTACTTTTTGCTGAAACAAGCTACCGCTATGCGGTAGAATTGCTGTTACACCAGTGCACACATATTCTCCATCTTCTAAAGGAAGGTCCAATGTAACATGCCCTACTTTGACACCTTCAACATCGGTAATACAATTCTTTTTTCCAACTGGTAGACGCCCTATTACGATTCCTCTTTGTCTAATTTTTTTTGGCTGTTCTTTCATTGAACAACTCCCTCTATAGATGATTCTTTCCATCTATTCACATATGCTTTTTCAATAAACTCATTGTTATTAGCATATAGACGAATAACATCTTTTATTTCTTCTGCTAGATATTTTTCATTTCGATTGTTTGCAAGACTTTCATATCCTGAGCCTCTTTGTAAATAATCGGAACTTGCCACTGTATACCATGTTTCATCTTCTAGCAGTAATTCATTCACATAAATTTCTCGTATATGTTTTCCGTCATGAACAACTTCTACTCCTGCTATATGCAAACTTCCAACAAACCTACCTCTAAAGCCAGGCCCTCTTCCATCAGCTAAGCAAACTTGTGCATCAAGTGATTGTTCCAGTGCTTCTTTTATATATTTCCCTTGTATTTCAAACGAAGTAGGATTTAATGGAGATGGGCATACTTCAATCAATTTTTTCTTAGTCATTTCTTGAAATATTCCTGCATTACAAATTCCACTATTGATAAGACCGATATCGCATTTCAGCATATCCTTTAAACCATCTGCGATTAAATTCGTTAATGGATTTTCTTCGATAACATCATGCCATAAAGGCTGTTTGAGTGAATAGATTGGTTGGCTAAGTACTTCAATTGATTTTTCTTTATTTGTTTTTAATAAAGTTAATATATGCTCATCTTTTTCCGCATCCTTTGATGAAATAGTTTCTGAATGAAGCAGTTTTATTTCGCCTTCTTTGATATCCAGTTCAAGAATTCCTAAATGCTCCCCATAATTTCCAGCACTGTTCATGATTATGTTATTAATTACTTTTGCTTCGCTAAAAAGTTTATGATCATGTGCTGAAATAATAATATCAATTTCGGGAATTTCCAATGCGAGAGGTTCATCGGCAAATGTTCCAACGTGACTTAAGAGAATACAAATATCATAATTCCCAGCATTTCTTTTTATTTCTTCTTCAATGGCTTCTTTATAATCCGTCATGTGAATCCCAATACCATCATTAAACTCACCCATATTAGGAGATGATCCAGTGATTAGTATTCGGAGTCCATTTTTATTCAATATTACGCTTTTGAAGACACCATTAATCTACGTTTTGTCTTTTTTAAATAGATTGTTGCTAACGAAAGGAAAAGAACTATTACTAGCCATATGCTCAAGTGTATCTACCCCATTGAACATTTCATTGTTTCCAATAGTAAGGGCATCATAACCAACAGCTTCTAATAATTCAATTGCAGCTATACCTCGTGTTCCTTGCAACTCAATACTTTTAAAATCAGCAAAATCTCCACCATCCAGTATTAACGTGTGTTCATCCTTAAATTGCCTAATGAGTGTTGCAACTCTAGCAAAGTTTTCGAAATTACTATGTACATCGTTCGTATGTAAAATTTTCAGTTTCATCATAATCCTCCAAACACACTTTTTTCCATATTATAACACAAACATTACAAACACATTACTGGCGCCTGGCACCAGTAATGTGTCTGTAATACTTTAAGTTGAATATTGATGTTTATGGTGTGCAAGTCTAAAGAACTATTACATGACCAATTACCTTGTCTTATTTAGTTTTTTTAAAGATTAATAATTTATTGTGCATTCTTTGTATTCATTCCACTGTAATTATTTTTTCATAGCAGAAATGTAAATATCAACTACTTCTTACCTGTTTTTATTTTAATTTTAAATATTTTACAATTTCTTATTAAAACGGTAATTTTCTTTTGCTATAATCGACTGGCAGTACAAACATAATTCGAGGAGTGGAATAAATGACGAAAAATTGGAAACATTCTTTCTGTAAGATAGCTCTATCTTTATTATTAGTAATGTCAGTATTTTTACCATTTGTTACTGTATCAAATGTACAAGCTGCTGAGTCTATAACGGTTGCCGAAGCTATTGCGAATAATTCGGGTACCTCAACGGTTAAAGGATTCATTGTGGGTACAGCAAGCTCTGGAACTTCTTACGATCAAGAAGCACCTTTTACAGTAAATACAAATATCGGTCTTGCCGATTCTCCTAATGAAACCGATCCAACAAAAATTTTACCTGTACAGTTGCCAACCGGTTCTGTTCGAACAGGATTAAATTTAGTTGATAATCCTAGTTTATTTAAAAGTAAAGTGACAATCACTGGTACACTTTCTGCCTATTTCTCGGTGCCAGGCTTAAGAAATGCTAGTGCATTTACAATCATTTCTGAAGGTGAAACACCCCCTCCTACTTCTGAAGTAGAAGTAATGGACACTATCGTTGCTGCCCGTGCAGTATCAGATACAAATAAATTAATAAAAATTAAAGGGACTGTAACAACTGACATTGGATTCTGGGGAGGGAAAGCATTTTACCTCCAAGACAATACAGCTGGGATTTATGCATTTACATCTAACGCAGATGTGACTCCTGGAGATATAGTAGAGCTTGAAGGAAAAGTAAGCCCATATAGCGGGGAGCTTCAAATTCAACCTACTAAAATCACGAAAATTTCTTCAGGAAATGAACTCCCTGAAATACAAGTAATTACGCCTGCCGGTGTGAATGAAGAGACGCAAGGTGAACGAATTCAATTAAACAATGTAAAAATTACAAACCTAATCAAAACAAACGACTTTGGAACATTTGAATTCACTGCAACTCATGAAAACGGTGAATCTGTTATTATTCGAAACGACAACCGAAATGGGCTAGATTTCATTACATTTGAAAAACTTTTTAAAGAAGGTGATTCAGTTAATGTATCTGGAATCGCTTCTAAGTTCAACACAACATATCAAGTAAAAACTCTTGGACTCGAAAGCTTTGACCTAGTAAACAAACCTGCAGTTTATACTGATATCTTACCTGGAACAGTATCTGAAGGAACACAAATCAAATTAATTACACCAATTGAAAATGCTACAATATTTTACACAGTGGATGGTTCAACTCCGACATCTACAAGTACTAAATACACAGCACCAATAAACTTAATAAAAGATACAACTATTAAAGCAATTGCAGTAAGTGATACTACTTCAGAAGTTTTCTCATTCACTTATAACGTACTTAAATCACATGACTTGGTAATACGAGACATTCAAGGACGAGGACACTTCTCAGAGTACGAAGGAGCAACTGTTCAGAATATAACGGGAGTTGTAACTCACCTTTACAATTCTGCAAACTTTGTCATCCAAGATATCCATCCGGATAATGACAACACAACTTCTGAAGCGATAATTGTCAATAAAGCCGCTAACGGATTCAAAGTTGGTGACTTAGTTACAGTAGCAGGTACTGTGGAAGAATGGTATTACGCAGGGTATTCAGATATGAAAGAAAATGACCTTCCAATCACACGAATTCGCGCAACCTCTGCTGTAAAGACTGGAATCGCAGAACTACCTGCTCCATTAGTAATTGGACAAGATATTTTCCCCCCATCTGAAATTATTGACAATGACGGTTTAACATCATTTGATCCAGAAGAAGATGGTATTGATTTCTGGGAGTCCGTTGAATTAATGAGAATTGCCGTACCAAATGCTAAGGTCGTTGGACCACAAGGGCATGGAGAGATTGTTGTAGTAGCGGAAAACTCTCCTAATACAACATTCAATGTCCTAGGAGGAATTAATATTTCTCCAAATGATTACAATCCAGAACGAGTTACGATAGATATTGGCAATGACAAATATGATGCAAAATCTGGCGACTATTTTACTGGAAATATTGTAGGAGTAATGGGCTTTAGTTTCGGAAACTTCAAATTATGGACTAGTGAAGCTTCTCTTCCTCCAATCAATCGTATCGAAAAGCCAGTTGTTGTAACTGATATTAAACCTACCGATGATAAACTAACAGTTGCTTCATACAATATTGAAAATTTCTCTACAAATAAAGAAAATACACCTGATGAAAAAGTAGAGAAAATCGCGAAATCTTTTGTGGAAAACATGAAATCTCCGGACATTATTACATTAGTAGAAGTTCAAGATAATGACGGACCTATAGAGTCTGGAAAAACAGATGCATCCGCTAGTTATGAGCGCTTAATTGCGGCAATTACCGCAGCTGGTGGACCAGTCTACAAATGGACAGATATTGCTCCTGAGTATAACCAAGATGGTGGACAACCTGGTGGGAACATTCGAGTGGGATACTTATATAATCCACAACGCGTTACATTAGTAGAAGGAACAAAAGGTAGTTCCACAGACAAAGTGGAGTGGGACGAAGAAGGTAATTTAACTTTAAATCCTGGACGCATTCTTGATTTACCACAAGCAAACACACGTAAACCGCTTGCAGCCCAATTTGATTTCCAAGGGGAAAAAGTAGTTGTAATTGGAGCACATCTAAACTCTAAGGGTGGAGACCAACCTTTATTTGGAAAACATCAACCTCCGTTTTTAGGTTCGGAAGCACAGCGTATTGAACTAGCAACTATGATCAACAACTTTATTAAAAAAGGACAAGCAAAAGATCCTAATCTTAAAATAATTGTTGCTGGAGATATGAATGATTATGAATTCACTCCAACACTTGCCGCTTTAAAAGGTGGAATATTAACTAATATGGTAGAAAAAGTACCTGCGGGGAAACGCTTCTCTTATTACTATCAAGGAAACAATCAAGTGCTAGATCATATTTTGGTAACAAATAACTTAGCAGATTATACGAAAGTAGACATGATTCATATCAACGCAAACTACATGGACATTCACGGTCGTGCATCTGACCATGACCCAGTGCTGATCCAAGTGGAGTTTAACAAACCTAATACGTATACACTTTCTGCTAATAAAACATCGTTGGTATTAGAAGCAGGTCAATCTGAAACTATTAAGTTAACTGAAACAACAACAAAACACGACGGCTCTACTTCCATTAAAGACGTGACATCAGATGCAACTTATAGTGGATTTAACACAAAAATCCTTTCAGTAGAAAAAGGCATTGTTACCGCTAAAGCAGATGGAAAAACCGTAATAACTGCAACTTATGGAGAAAGTAAAGTTTCTATCGAAGTTTCTGTGCAATCAGCAAAAGCTGGCGAAGTAATCATAACTTCTGATGAAGTGGATACCTCTAAATCTGTAATTACGGTAGATGGAGCTGTACTACACGATGCTGGAAACGTTTATATTCGTTTCACAGAAGATGCTGTAAGTAAAATTGAAAAGGTAAATAAAGATGTAGTAATTAAACTAATGAATGGTTCATTCACGATTACCGCTGAAAACTTTGATATCCTTGCTACACATGGTGAATTTACACTCCACCTAAATTATCATGTTCCACCTGGATTATTAAAAGAAAAAAATAAAGACAAAATAAAAGACGACCTAAAACTAGAGGATATTGCTTTTCTTGATGGAAACAATAAGCAGATAACATCAACTTTTAAAGATTATTTCGTTATCGTTATAGAAGGCAAAAAACAGTCGGTTGAAGGTGCATATTATGATTCAAAATCAAAGAAATGGAAGTTTAAGAATTTGAAATAATAATAAAGCTGATATTAGAAATCACCTAGTTTATTCAATTCCTACATGAAAGCAAGATCTGACCGTTTTTAGTTGGTCAGATCTTGTTTTTATTACTTTTATTTAATTCGCATATACTCCACTACTTTTGTATCAATTAAGCCTCTTGTTTGTACTCGTTCATCAAAGTTTTCAATAAGATGATACGACTGAACTGCATCCAACAAATCATCATGTTCTGTTAAATCACGGTTCAAATGACCGTTTTCATATAATAGATTTTGAAGTTCTTCTGCCAGTTCACCTTCTATTGCCACTACATCTTCCAATAATGTTGCCTCAAAATAAAGCTGGTGCAATTTTAACAATCTGGCTAATTCTTGGACAGGGTCTTCATGGTCGTCCACTCTCAAGTCTATATAACGATCATTATATCCTCCATAGCTACCGTTCTCTTTTACGATCAATAATGCTGCAGACTGTTTTCCTCTGCTATCGCCACCTGCGATATCTCCAGCATGTAGTGCAGCTAGTAAACGTTCTGCTAATGAACCTTCTGTTTGTATAAATGTTGTTTTCATAGCCTCAACAGTATCTTGATCTACTAATATATTTCCTTGAGCAGCAAAGTTCTCTCCTGCAAAACCACCTGCCCAGTCAAAACAATCCTCGCCAGTGAACGTAATACTTTGCCCACTTGCGTCTACAATTCCTACTTGTCTTGAACCGGATTTATCATCATTTTGAACGAGCACTTTGAGAACTTCATCAGGAGTCATACCTTTTTCGAGCATCTCCAAGCCGTTCTTTCCATAATCTAAGTTTGCCCATGATTGTGTAGCTATTGCCCCTACTCCTGCTTTTGCAAACGGAACAACAGCTCCGACACTTAAAAATTTTGATGCTACCGCTACTCCTAATTCTTTTGTTTGTGGATCAAATCCAACAATAGAAAATGTCATAACCAAACCCCTTTCATTTTCATAACTCTTCTAATCTATATTGTATCTTTATATTCTGATAATTAAAAGGAAGATTCCATCCCTATTTTAAATATAGATCAAGCTCTCTCTTCTCCACTTGAGCAAATTATTAAAGGGTGTGTAATTAGTTTATAAGAAAAACACAAGCGTCCTTAAAGTGCATCTTGTCTTCACTATTTCTAGAGTGCTTTGGACGAAACATTGGCTACACTTTTTCGATAATCTTGTGGTGGATGTTTGTCCGTCGCCCTCTTGGAATTTGTGAGGACATGATGCGTTTGGTTTGGCTAATTAGAGAAAAAATTCTTCCCTACTCTCTTAAAAGCTTCCGAAGATACCATTTCGGAAGCTCTTCACTTCTTTATCGGTAGATGCTATCTATTTTTCTCTGTTTTCGCTTGCCAGATAAACAAAGAAAAGTACCAGTTCATTATTTCGATTATGCATATTGCCTTTATTATTTGCACTGTTGATTGAAGCGGAAGGCAGCGACTCCTAGGAGATTAGCAAGCAAATCAAGACCCTGGACGGAGCGTTCAATTGTTCAAAGGCTAAGAGCGCCACATCGTGTGGCAACGCCTTTGTGACCAACGTCGTGTTTGCCCGAATCGGCTTGATGCTTGCCCCGAAAGCGTCCGCCTGAAGCGGAAATTAACCCTTTCACGGCATAAAAACTTTATATAATTTTTTTAAAAAAAGACCTTCCAAAAGTTTTTAAACTAGTTGGAAAGTCTTTCTTATTTCACTGGGCATTACTTAGTATTTTTAGTTATCGTTTGATTTTCATAAACAATTTTTCCACCTAAATGACCAGTAGTAGCTAATGTAGTGATACCTGAAATACTTAATATTACGATCAGAACGGTTATTAACCCTTTTCTTACAGTTATGTTTTTAAGAATTTGAAATTTAGTATTTGGATGTTTAAATAAAATTTTTATTACTGCTAACAATCCAAAAATAATGACCGAAATATTTGCTAGTAATGAGTGTAACTCGACTGTATCGTGTATGGATCTTCCCCAATGTTCATACGCAAATCCTTCTGCCCCATCTCCTGTAAGCAAACTAAAAACTCCAGTAATCACACCAATTATAATTAAAACCGTACCAACCTTGTTCCAAAAGTCACTCTTTCGATATACATTCACAATTTCAATAATGCCACCTAGAACTAGAAGAGCAATTGGAAAATGAACAATCAGCGGATGTAAAGGCATAAATATTAGGCTCCTTTTAGTAGATTTAAATTCATTATAAAAAACAAAAATGAAATATTACTGAAAATAGAGTACAAATTTTATTCCGAAGCGAAATTAAAAGGCTTAAATGAAATTTGCGTTTCAGTCTTCCTGAAACTAACTAATTTTATTGACAATTACTTTTCTATTTGATAAATTCAAATACAATATCAAAGATAAAGAGAGTAACAACATCGGATAATTAAGCGAGCTAGGGATGGTGAGAGCCTAGTTAGGAAGAGTTGTGAACCGCACTTTAGAGATGCTTTATATGAAAAGTATTTATTAATACTTTTCATATTGCCGGAGACTCACCGTTATGGAGAAAGTGGCCTAAAATAGGCAAATTGAGTGGTACCGCGGGAGTGCAAGCTTTCGTCTCATTTTATTATGAGACGAGGGCTTTTTTATTTTTAGGAGGTGTTTAGATGAAACAGAAACTATTAAGCATTCTTCAAAATTTCACCATTGATTTAATCGAGGAGCATATGATCGAAGTACCCGTATATGAACATTTAGGAGACTACTCCTTACCATGCTTTTCGTTTGCTAAAAAACAAAAAAAGTCACCTTTTTTAATTGCACAAGATCTGGCGTCTCGTATTCAAGATGAAAACATCGAAAAAGTAGAAGCGATAAATGGATACGTGAATATTTTCATGAAAAGAACATCATTTAGCGATACCATCTTAAATACAATTCGCAAAGCAGGAAAACAATATGGTTCTACAAATTTAGGAGATGGCGATGTTGTAACAATTGATATGTCCTCTCCAAACATTGCAAAACCTTTTTCCATGGGCCATTTGAGATCCACAGTAATTGGAAACTCTATTGCATTACTACTAGAAAAAAGTGGATACCAACCTGTTAAAATCAATCACCTTGGAGACTGGGGTACTCAGTTTGGTAAATTACTTGTAGCTTATCGATTATGGGGTGACAAAAAGAAAATCGAAGAAGCTCCCATTCAATCATTATTAAAACTTTATATTCGCTTTCACGAGGAAGCGGAAAAGGATGAATCATTAAATGACAAAGGTAGAAGAGCTTTTAAATTGTTAGAAGATGGTGAACAAGACGCGTTGGAGCTTTGGGACTGGTTTCGAACAGAATCCTTACATGAGTTCCAAAAAATCTATGATTTACTTGGCGTAACTTTTGATTCGTTTCATGGGGAAGCATATTATAACGATAAAATGGATCCAATTGTGGAGGAGTTGCTTCAAAAAAACTTATTATTGGAGTCCGACGGAGCACTTGTAGTAGATGTCGGCGAGAACATTCCGCCATGTTTAATAAAAAAGTCTGATGGCGCAACCCTATATGCAACAAGAGATATTACTGCTGCAATTCATCGAAAAAAAAATTATCATTTCAAAAAATCTTTGTATATTGTAGGAAATGAACAGAGCTTGCACTTCGTTCAGTTAAAGAGTGTATTAAATAAAATGGGATATGAATGGTCAGAATCTCTTCAACATATTCCTTTCGGATTAATATTAAAAGACGGTAAAAAATTATCAACTCGGAAAGGCAAGATTATCTTATTAGAAGAAGTGTTGAACGAAGCAATTCAATTAGCGGAGAGAACAGTAGAAGAAAAGAATCCTTCATTAGTAAATAAAAAAGAAGTTGCTAAAAAAGTAGGAGTCGGTGCTATTATTTTTAGTGATTTAAAACAACATCGAAAGCATGACATTGATTTTGATTTGAAGAAAATGCTCCAAACTGATGGAGAAACAGCGCCTTATGTTCAATATACTTATGCAAGAGCATGTTCTATTTTAAGAAAAGTTCAAGATGTCGATACCATAGATGTTACTGTGGTAAATGATTTTGAATGGAAAGTAATTAAATCACTTCAACAATTCCCTAGCATCGTTAGACGAGCAACAGATGAGTACGATCCTTCGCTAGTGGCAAAGTACTCAATAGATTTAGCGCAATCATTTAACTCTTTCTACGGAAATGTTCACATCGTTAACAGTTCCAGTCATTTGCCATATCGCATTGCGCTTGTTCAATCAGTAGCTATAGTATTAGAAGAAGCTCTACGACTTTTAGGAATTAAAGCTCCAAGTGAAATGTAGCACCTTAAGAGCCTTTCCAAAGTGCTAAAGAATAAAGTGGCTAAGCTCTTATCTGAAGAATTTGAAGGCCCCAAAAGTACACCTTTTGGGTGCCTCTTTCATATTCTTTTCTCGTACTTATACTTCACTTGTTTCCCAATTCTTGACCGAATATTATATTTTCGGAGAAAGAGCTGCCGGCATCACTTTTGGTGGCAATTTCCCACCGCTAAGAGCATAATCAATATAGCTAGCAAATGCCTTTTAATTTATAGCATTAATATACTTACAATTATTAGGAATTGTATCGAACTAATCTTAAAAAGTCTTGTTCTCCGACGATTTCAATTGGTAATCCATGACTGATCATTTCTTCTACTTTCTTCATTTTTGTACTTTTAATCCCCTGTACATACTTTACTAAATCATTGTCTCCAACGACTAAAACGTTTGTAGTACTATCAACATTACCCTTACATTGGGCTCCACAATTAACAGCTAGTTGAGCTGCTTGAATCCTAGTCATTGAAACCATTCTCCCTGTGAACACAATATTAGCTCCGTAAAATGGATGCTTTGTTTTCGTCATTTTCACTTCGGTTTCAAGAAATTGCATAGATGTATCTTCTTTATTTTGTTTTGATCGGGTGAGATGTTTTTTCGTAGGATTTGGGCTGCCTATTTTTAGTTTGTGTAGGTTTAATAGTTCTTGCACAGAATTTGTTCTCGTTTTCTGCATAGCCTCTAATGTTATTAAAGCCGCTGCTCGAGCATCTTCCAGAGCATCATGATGCCTTAGGCTAATGCCTAAATAATTCGCCAAAGTAGAAAGTTTGTGATTATACAAATTTGTCCAAACTTTCTTTGCGATTTGATAAGAGCAACCATATTGGAAATTAGGGTAAGGTTCATGAAAGTTGGTTAATGATGCACGTAGAACGCTAATATCGAAACTAGCATTATGTGCAATGATTGTTTGATTTTCGACGAATCCTTTAAAATTTGGCCAAAATTCTTCAAATGTTGGAGCACTCATGACCATATCTTCTGTAATACCATGAATTTTTGTATTGTAGTAATGAAACTCACTTAATGGATTGATCAACGTATGTATCTCTTCTTTTATCTTCCCGTCTTTTACTTGCACTATTCCAATGGAACATACACTCGTCCGTAAACTATTGGCTGTTTCAAAATCAATTGCAACAAAGTCCATTTGTGCTCCTCCTCTTCAATTACTTAGATTTAGATTATCTCATATTCTATCAAACACTCAAAACCCCTTGCAGCTTTTTAATTCTACAAGGGGGTTGTCCATTATATTAGTATGTTTAATAAAGTCTATTCATAGGATTGATATCATCCAGTTGTCTTTGTCTTTCTAGTTTTTCTTCGTGTTGCTCCTGTACAGGATTTTCTTCTTCCTTCAAAACTTCACTTTCAAATGCATCTCGCCCTAAGTTAGGATCTATACCTCGAGACTGCTCACCATATTTTTTATCTTCCTCTGTAATACTTTCATCAATCGTCGGACGATGTTCTCGTACAATCTTATCTTCTTGCATAGAAGATCCAATATGGTTTACCTCTTTTGCTAAGTAAGGATCCGTGGCAAATGTCTCACCTCGAACAAAACGATCTTGTGGTTCATCAAATTTCCCATCTGTTTCATTGACAAATTCGTTAGTAGACTTAGTAAATCCTTGTTCTTTTGAATAGTCACTCAGTAGTTCTTCCTCTCCAGAAAATCGAGATTGGAAAACATCTGTTCCAACAGTATCTGTATATTCAATATCATTTTGATCCGTTCCAAAATTATCCGCATGAGTTAAAACTTCTGTGTATAGAACGATACTTCCATTTGAAACTTCTTTTGAGTAGCGTTCTGTTTCCTGAGCATTTAAATCTAATTTCCGTAAACCTTCTGTAACTGCATCTTCACCAGTAAACCAGGATTTAAATGTATCCATAAATGACCCAGCTTCATGGGTAGAGACATCAGAATGACGATTAAGCGTGTGTAAGTGTGCATGCTCTTTTGATATAACATGGATATCGCTTTCCGCGTAACCTTGCTTTTGCAGGAGTTCCAATTTTTCATACATCTCTTCCTCTGTACGAGCTATCTCAATTCGTCGATTTGATTCAATGTTCATGGTGATTCCTCCTTGTTTATGTCCTTATTTACTGTCTACCCTTGCAAGAACGCGGAAAAACCTATATATCATTTTTTAATATTCTTGTAATAAATAGATTAGAAATGCGCAGGGCCTTCCGCTCACCTGACGCTTCGCTTTCGGTACAGAAAACATCTACTATTCCCGCAGAAGTCGGCCCGCTCTCCAATCAACTAGTATATATGGGACGATTTATAATTGCTTAGTAACAACGATTACAGGATGGTATTATCACTACGTTTACTTAAACTTAATCCATCCTCTGCTAACTCTTCTTGTTAATTTCTATTAACTTAATGGATTGTAGTGAAAGGTGGCGATTCCAGCCGGAGGCCAACAGGATATTGGTCACGAAGGCGTTGCCACACGATGTGGCGCTCTTAGCCTTTTTTCCTCTGTGAGGCAGATGAAACATCACAACGAACGCGTAAGCGGCGGTGATGGTTTATCGCTCACCCCGCGGAACGCGTCCACCTGAAACGGAAACCCACGGTATTATCTATGAACACTGTTTTCTCAGAACGATAATTTATATGCTTTCTTGTCCTTTAAAAAAAGAGTTGCATCCGCATCTCTCCTCTTAACTATTTATATTAGCTTTTCTAAAACCTTTAATTACATCAATAATCGCAAAGACTATGAATAGGATGATAAGTCCAATTGTAAATGAATTTCTCATGTCAAAAGAAGTATTAAACAATCCTTCTAAATACGCTATAAAATCAGGATTTATCAAACTAGAATTACTCAATAAAACAATTAAAACGATAGAAGATATTACATGTCTTACTAAGTTAAATATTGCTACTCTCATAGTCCATTGACCTGCAATGAATTTATAGCATACTAAAGAAACTTCTACACCGATTGCTACGATGACAATAAACCAATAAGATTGCAAAACTTCTTGATTGAAGGAAGGTAATATCATCTGTAATTTACCGTGAATATATTCATACACACCGAGTAACCGAACTGCATTAAAATATACAGCTGTAAAGATTCCTATTTCCAATAAACTTACGAATACCATAGATTTAGATATTTTTTTCTCTTTCAAAATAGGAGAAATATTTTTCAAGTCGTCTGGTGTCCACTTTTTTAAACTAGTTGTTAATGGCAATTCATCTTTTGAAGTATCAGTACGCTCCAATATTGCAAAAACTAGGGTAATCCAAAAGAATGACTGGATCGAAGTACTTAGAATTTCCAGTATACCTTTCCCAATAGTAGCAAGAATGATATTAATCACTGTTTCATTTGCGTTATACGTGAATACACTCTCCGATATCGAAACTATGAGAGCAATAGTAGCTGCAATTGGTAATATCATTTTCAATAAAGTTACATATACATCGAAATAACGTGGTCCTATCAAATGCATTGGTCTATCTAAATAGCCGCCTGCAAGAGTTACGGGGCTCCCAAGATTAACAAGGGCTTCTTTCACATCTTCCTCTGAATAATTTTCTGGTAGCATATCCTCAATTGTCGACTGTAACTCAAGTGCAATATCCTTTCGATTCTTTTCAGGAAGTCTACGAGTTACTTCCTGGATATAAATATCAATTAGGTGCATCGCCTTCATCTCCTTTTAATAATGTATAAAGTTCTTTTGACGTTTTTTCCCATTCAGCTTTCAACTGCTCGAATATTTTAATTCCATATTCGCTCAACACATAATACTTCCGGGGTCTGCTTTCCGTTGTATCCCAGTTGCTTACTACTAGCTCTTGTTTCTCTAATCTTCGAAGCAACGGATATAGAGTGCTTTGATCAATTTTAACTTCAGACTTTTCCAACAATTGAACAAGTGAATAGCCGTATTGCGGAGTACGTAGCTGACTGAGTACCGCTAAGGTCAACGTCCCACGTCTTAACTCTGTTACTAATGAATTTAATAGTTTAGTCATTTTCCACCTCGCTATTTATACTATGTGACATACACTATACTTTATACTATGCATCATACACTATTGTTGTTCCTACATCAATTTTTTCATCACAAAAAAGCCAAGTCATGTAATTTAATCACGACTTGGCTTACTTTATTTCTTTTTTTTATCTTTGTATACTTTATGTTTTCCATCTGAAAATTCAACCTCTAAGTCGAATTTTGTGTAATCTTCCACATCAAATGCTTTGGATACTTTCTTTAAAACATCTTCTTTGCTCATATCTTTTGATAAGTCTATTTTTTTAAACATTGGCTTCATCTCTTCGTATGCTTTATCGCCTTTTAACTTCTTCGGTTCAATTCGATTCACATATTCAGCCTCTATTGTCGAACCTTTTGTTTCCATCGACGCTTCAATTGCATCTTTATGATCTGCTGTATCTACGCTTAAATCGAAAGATCGAAAACCAAATTCACTCTTTTCTTTCTCTTCTGCTGTTGACGCACTTTTCACTTTTTCTTTATCTCCGCAAGCGCCCAATAACAATGCGATAACTAATAAAGCACATCCATATATCGAGTATTTTTTCATTTTCATGATATCCCCTCGTTGTGTTGTTTTATTGCTAACTAAGGTATATCCATAAAAATAGTTTCGTAAACGATATGATTAATCGGGATAACGTTCTTCACTTGATGAAGTTGATTTTGTCTCACGCTTATGTTCTTCATCTTTTACTTTTTCATTTAACTCTTCTACAGGAATTGGATCTACAGTTTGCATCTCTTCATCCCTGTCAAAGATACTTTCCTTTTCTGTTTTTATCAAATCAGGATTATCCAATATTCGTCCTTTTATGTCTTGACGATCGCGATCTTCTGACGATTTATCCATCATAATTATCGCTCCTTTTCTTATTGTTATCCTTTATTTAACCTCTTTCCTATACGTTAAACTTCTTTGCAAAAATTAATTAATAAAATCTTGAAAACATTGACCACCATTTGTTTCTTTGGACTGGCCCTGAACGAGCTATGAGCAAAGAGACTTGTGCCATTGTTATCGGCAATGATGACTTTTTTCGAAGCGCCAAATATTTCGGTTCCCATTGATCCGCATATTTTTCTTTAAACATCTTTAACCCTTTAAAGTGGTAGACTGCCTGACCGTATAAGAAAATTTGATATGCAATTTTCTCCGTTAAGAAAGAATATTTAGATAGACCTACGTTTGCTAAGGGAGCCATTCCTAAATTGAACTTTAAGTAATTTTCTTCTTTGTACCACTCAAACAATTTGATAAACAAATAATCCATTGTGGCATTTGGGGCATTCTTTCCATATCTCATCAAATCAACGGAAACCATTTTTCCGCCATCGTATGCAGGCATTATATTACAAAAAGCTATGGTTTTCCCTTCAATATCAGTTACTAAAGCAATTGGAATAGATTTTAAATAGGAGGGATTAAACCATCCTAGAGAAAATCCTTTTTCTTTACGTCCATCTAACCACTCATCAGAAATTGGTTTTAAACTCGCAATAAACTCATCAGAATGAGGAGGTTGAATTACTTTAAGTTGATACCCTTCCCTCTCCAATTTATTTTTATTGGCACGCAAATTTTTCATTTTCTTTCCAGCCAACTCAAAGGTAGGAAGATTAACAAAAGCTTCTTCTCCAAGTTTAAAAAAATCATATCCATTTTCATGAAGATAAGGGAACATTTTAGAAGTAACTTGATAATATACCGGCGTATAGCCATATAAATTAGCACGATCATGAAATTCTTCCATTGCTCGAAGAATATCTTTTTTCTCCCCTATTAGATCGCCTAAAACGATTAATTTATCAGAATATTTTTGAAAAGTAACCATCACAGTTTTAGATTGATTCCAATATATATACTTATCATGTAGAAAAATTAAATGTGATAGCACGGTACCTCCATATCTTTCGAGATGTTCTTTAATTTCACTTTCATATGTTGTAGATTTTTCAAAAGGAAAATGCCGTGGTTTATTAAGTAAGTATCCAAAGGACATGTAAAGGATTGCAAGAATGATCCCTATAATCGCACTAGTAAATAAATCCGTTGAATCTGTTATAACGTATGGCTGCAATTTTACTGGAATTGTAATAATTGAAGACGGTAAGTTAACATATCCAATAAACAAAAATATCCCTAAAATAATTGTAATTCCAATAATATCGACAATTGATTTCCCCCAAGTAGGTACAAAATTTTCTCTATAGAAACGCTTCTTAGACATAAGAAGTATGAGGAAAACAACTAATACATATGTTGCATCTTCGTAGTCAAACCATTTGGATAAAGAAAAAACTGCTGCAATTACTAAAGCAACTAGGGTCAAATCGTAAGCCCATTTCACTCGATATTGAATTCCTCTAGTTAACATTAAGAGAGAAATCCCTAAACCAACCGTAAACTTATGTGACAAATTCATCACAGGTAATGCTAAAATTTCGTTTGCCAACTTTACTCTTTCAAGTGCTGCGGGAATTGCTGCAGATAATAATAAAATTATTCCAGCCAATAAAACAAAAATAGTAACAAACCAGTGGCTAATATTTTGCAAAATTATTGTTGGTATTCGATTTAACTTTTGATTTAGTTCTCCCCAGAAATAAAGTAATAAAGTAACTGCTCCCAGTAAAGCGGGAATGATGAAATAACTAATTCTATATAAAAGCAATATCAAAAGGGTAGTTTCCGTTGGAACCCCAAGCCCTTCCATTCCCAGTAAATACATGAGATCAAACGAACCTATTCCACCCGGTAGCATACTTATAATACCAGCGAAGGATGCCACAATAAAAGTCGCAAACATACTAGGAACCGATATTGAAACCCCTAAAAAATTTGAAATAATATAAATCAATAGAAAAGCAAAACTCCACTCCAAGAGAGAAATAACAGCTAAAGAAATAATACTCTTTTTACTAATACGTTCTGGCGCTAAAGTATCCTTCTTTCTCTTTATACTAATTAGTAAGATCGGAAAATATAACGCTATTCCTACAAGGGCAACGTGTATCCATTTAACTTGATTAAAAATAGGTGTATGAATAATTCCAAGTAACGGTAACCAACTTAATAGGGACATTCCAGATAAGTAAAAGAGAGTAATTAATCCTACCCCTTTCACAAGTGCTTTTTTCTCATAGCCGTGTTGGCCATAAAAAAAAGTTCGTATCATCATTCCTGAGATACCACCAAAACCTATGAAGTTGGACACAGTGTTAGCGGTCCAAGAATAAACTATTGTCTTTTTTATTGGCACATTCATCTTTAAATGCCTTCGTAAAACAAAGTCATATAGAACCATTGGAGAGACCGCAATTATTCCTGCAAAAACAATAATAAAAATGTGATTTATAGCTAACTTATTAAAATTATTTTTCAAAAGGGAAAAATCTAAATTTCTTAACGCTTGATTTGATTCAAAGTAGAATACAAATAGTATTAAAAATGGAAGAACTATTTTAATAAGGCGGGAAAACCAGGGGAGCTTCCAAAATTGTCTCATTGTTTATCAACTCATTTCTTTCATATCATTTCCAGTTAAGTTTATTTTATCATTAATCTAGTCGTATTGTTTCATTTAAAGTTTATTTTACAACAAACAGGGTAACATACATAACAATAAGAAAGGAGCGATCCATGATGAAAAACAAGCTAGCATTAACAGCCCTTGGGCTAGGCGCAGCATACCTAATGCGAAACAAAGATGCACGTGAAAAACTGTCTAAGCAATTCAATAATTTTGTCAATACACCAATAAGAGGGATGAAAGAGGAATATTCATCTGAACACTTCACACAAAAAAAGAATTCGTAGTTTATACTGTTTAAAGTATGGCATGGACTGTGAATATAATTCATAAAAAAAACGCCAAGGAGAAGTTTTCACCTTGGCGTTAATTATTTTATTAAACAACTTGCGTACGTTCATAGTACATAATTAGTTCATTGTAGTATTTATTTAGAGAAGATGTGGATACATTAAAATTCTCTGCAATTTCTTTCACTGTTAATTCAAGTGATTCAAAAAGACCTTTTTCTTGCCCAAAGCGAATTGCCCCAGCAGCTATTGCCACTTCCTTACGAGCATTCGGTTGTTGTTCGAATAAATAATCTTCTACTATTTCTATTAAATCATTATATGTACGATTATGTTTTACTAAGAAATCCATAGCAACTTGTAGAACACCAGCTTCAAAGAAAGTATACTCCCCACCTTCATAGCCATTTTCACCAAGTACGCGCCAAAGATCTATGCCGTTTTCCTTCACAAATTCTTGAACGGATTGTTCATTTTGTGACTTAAATCGTTTTGCAAAATTTACAAACAGTTCTTTATGGTCAGTTGGGAAAAATACTAAGCTAGAAACTGCTAAGTAATGGTTTTCTATAAATGTTCCATCAGGTAATAAGAAACAATACACATGCATACCAACAGGAACTGGCTTTTCACTTTCACGTCTTAGTTGAATAATCTCGTCCGTCAAAATATGCTTTACTGTCATATATGTTTCCTCTACGTCAACCACTTCACCGATTAAAACACGTGGTTCATTCCATTGTTCTAATACATTTAAAGTAGAAGGGCGAACTACTTTCTTGCGTTGTTTTTCTAAATAGCCTTCCCAAATCTCTTTTTTATGATGGAAAAAGAATTCATCCATTACAATTGCTTCAATCATTTCTTGATCTAAGTATTGTTTTAAAGGTTCACTCCATATTTTCACTAAGTCCAGATAATCAGGTAGGTCTATTCTTTCAGGATACTCATCATAAAAAGTTTGCAATATACGTTCCAACTCTTCTGATTGTACTTCTTCTATTGTAATTACCTCTTTGAATTCACAACACTTCTTGAATTTTTTTCCACTACCACATGGACAAGGATCATTTCGTCCTACCATTTAAACACGTCCTTTTATTAATAAAGATATCGTTTTAGTCTACCATATTTAAAACGGACTTTTAAGGACCGAACGACTTGGTGCATACTTCATAATTTGTCTTTTCTTTATTCTTACTAAGTGCTCTAAAATTTCAACTATATAAGTGGAATTATAAAGGGTTAGAAATTGGTTGAGTGCTTTCAATTTCAAAACTAGAGCGTACCAAATAGTATCAATCTGCAATCGTTTCTCATAAAAGTGTTATCTTCAATTTACAGACTTCCACCCATTCCATTAAGAAAAACCGATCAAATGACGCCGGTTCTTTCAAGAAGAGTAGCATATGAATGTCGTTGCTTTCCGCTATGGCGGACGCTTTTCGCGGGCATGGCTTCAGTCTCCTAGGCCAACAGGATGTTGGTCATGAAGGCGTTGCCTCAGGGAAGAGGCGCCTTTAGCCTTCCTTCCCCTGCATTCCTGCGGGGCCTTCCGCTCATGCACCTGTCGCTTCACTTTCGGTGCAGAAAACATCTGCTATTCCCGCAGAAGTCGCCGCCTGCGCTCCAAACTAGTATGTATGAGACGATTTAGAATTGCTTAGTAAGATAGATGACATTTAATCCTTTGAACATTAGTTAGGGAACTATATTTTATCCAGATGAACAGAATTTCACCAAGCAATTGCATCTCTTATTCAACAACGATTACAGGTTGGCATGATCACTACGTTCAATTAAACTATTTCTATCCGGTAAGCGATAGCTGGGCTAAACCTCTTTTAGGTACTACTCACTTAATGGATTGTAGTGAAAGGTGGCGACTCCAGCCGGAGGCCAACAGGATGTTGGTCACGAAGGCGTTGCCACACGATGTGGCGCTCTTAGCCTTTGTTCCTCTGTGAGACAGATGAGCAATCACAACGAACGCGTAGCGACGGTGATGGCTCATCGCTCACCCCGCGGAACGCGTCCACCTAAAACGGAAATCCAGTATTATTTAATTCTTTAAAGTACTATATAGAACACTGGTTTCCTAGCATCCCATTTCATATGCTTCCCATAAAAAAATGCACTGAAGTCGCTTTATCTCGACAACTGCGCATTTTCCATTCTATTATTGAGCTGTATAACCGCCGTCCAAAATAATTGCTTGTCCAGTCATACCTCTTGCAGAATCACTTGCCATGTATAGAGCCAAATCAGTAATCTCCAAAATATCGAGTAATCGCTTTTGCGGTACTAGCGGGTATAGAACCTCTTCCAATACTTGTTCCACTTGAATATTACGAGTTTTTGCTAAATCTTCAAATTGATTTCGTACGAGTGCTGTGTCTACATAACCTGGACAAATTGCGTTTACTGTAATACCATCATTTGCAGATTCTAAAGCAGCTACCTTAGTTAATCCAATGACACCATGTTTAGCTGAATTATAAGCTGCCTTGCCGGCAAATCCGATAACTCCATTAATTGATGCCATATTAATAATTCTTCCAAAACCTTGGCTCTTCATATAAGGAAATGCATGTTTAATGGCAATAAAAGGTGCAGTAAGCATGATTTTCACTAGTAGCTCAAACTTCTCTGTAGGAAAATCTTCAATCATCGATACATGCTGCATACCTGCATTATTCACGAGAATATCTATTCTTCCAAATGTTTCTACTGTGAACTTAATCGCTCTTTCAATGTCCGCTTCTTTCGTTACGTCACATACGATTCCTTTAACATTTCCGTTAATTTTAACAACTGCTTCATCAATCACTTCTTGAGACAAGTCCGATATAACTACTTGTGCACCTGCATTAGAAAATGCCTTTGCAATATCGAATCCGATACCTCGTGCTGCTCCAGTAATAAACAAAACCTTTCCTTCCATTAATAGAACCCTCCTCAAGTTTATAAACGAATATGTTGCACTGCCTCAATAATTCAATATAACCTTATATCCACTTCTGGCATTAAAGCCCTCTTCCAATAGCAAATTACTTTTGAGATTATTTACCTTGAATATCTTGAAGTTAACTCTACTCGTGCAAATAGCATTGTTAAAACGGAGAAGAGTCCAGATAAAAGAAAACTTATCCAAATCGTTTGTAATGATGTTAAACCACTAAATAGCGATACACTAATCAACCAACCAGCTACAATGGAATAAGGCAATAATCTGGATATTTTACGTTTTGAAAAAATGATGATTAACATGACAGGAATAGAAGCAGCATAAAGGTGCCCATAGAAAAAAAGAAAATCAAGCAAACTAAATCTTGCAAAATGTGTCACAATTAATAGAAAAAACAATAACAATCCCGAGAATATATACGATTCTTTCCTCATTTGCTGGTCATTCATCGAGATCTTCATAGGCAGACGGATATGCTTAATAAAATGAATTGTAGTAGCATGAATCTCCGCATTTATCGTTGTAGATAAAACACCAAAACAAAATAAGAAGAATAGTACCGAGAGAAAAATAGGATCTATTTTTGTTATTAGTTGAAACAAAAGTGTATATGTTTCTCCAAAAGATCCTTCAAAAATCACAATCAACAGCATTGCAGAAAGTGCTATAGGTATAGTGCTCCAAACAAAAGCGGTTGACCAAAAAGTAATACGGACTTTTTTCTGTTCAATCATATATAATCTTTGCCACGTCGAGCGGTCTGTAAGTACTTGTCCACAGCCCACTAACATAAAAGTCATAATAAAAAAGTAAGCCTCATGGTTTTTAGCAAACAATAAGTAGGGATGATATAGTCGAATACCGTCGTAAACTTTGAAAGCTCCTTCTTGTATGAAAAAGTACAATGGAATAAAAATGATTGCAGCAAAAATAAAAAAAATAGAAATCCCTTCAAATCTTTGTATCCACTTCATACCACCTAGCCCTGCTATGATAAAGCAATACAAGAAGAAGAAAAATAGAGAAACTATAAATGGTATGTTAAATAACATATCAAATAAGACGGCTGCTCCAACGGCTTGCATGAATAAAGAATCTAACCCTAAGAATAAAATTACAATCGTCATAAACCAATAGCCATCTTTTCGAAGCCTCTTTTGAAAAACATCACCGAGCGTTTCAACATCCGGAAATCTATATCTAATTTTATTAGCAAATGTTCCGAACATAAAAATCGAAAATGCACCTACTAGAGAATAACCAATACCACCTAAAAGACCATATTTTACTAATGATTCCGGAGAAGATAAAATTGTATTTCCTGTAATCCATCGTGCCAAAAGACTAATCATTCCCGACGAAATTCCAAAAACTAAAGAACCCGTAATATAGTGACGATAGGTTTTCATATTCCAAAACCTGTTGCTTTTTTGGGATTTACTCGATATTCTGATGGGGTTACACCATTTTGTTTTTTAAACATCGAACTAAAATAATGCTGACTGTTAAATCCCGCTTTTTCAGAAACAACAGCCATACTCCACTCTTTATGCTCTAATAATATTTTTTTTGCCATTTCCAACCGATATGCATTTAAATAATCTGCAAATCCGATTCCCACTTCTTCAAAAAATTTACGACTTAAATAAGTTGCATTCAAGTGAATACGATTTGCTACTATACTAAGGCTAAGTTTTTCGTAATATTCCTCTCGAATAATACGTAGAACTTCTTGAATGGAGTCATTTTGAGATATCCATTTTCTATACTTTTCAAGTAACCCCAACAATTCATTTTCTACTATAGGCTTTGTTAAATAGTCATTGACACCTATTCGTAAGGAAGATTGAGCATATTCAAACGATTGATAGGCAGTAACCATAATTATGTCCATTTTATAATTTTTCTTTAATTCTTTTGCCAACTCTAATCCGCTTTTTCCTGGCATTTGAATATCTAGAAATGCTAGAGAAATATTAATCTTTCCCGCAATTTGAAGAGCAATAGACGCATCTTGTGCTTTGTAGAACACCCAATTCGGAAAATGTGGTTTCATAATATATTCCAATTGATCTAGCTCTAATATTTCATCATCTACAAGTAGAATATTCATATCCATTCCTCCTTTCTCCTTTATTTAGTTAACGGAAATTTCACTTCAACAAGTGTTTCGTTACCAATGTATCTCATTTTTAAATAATGGACTTGTTCTGGAAATAAAAGATCTAATCTCTTTTGTATGTTTCGAACTCCGTATCCTTCTTCTTGTGGGCTATATTCTTTCTTTTCATTGATAGGTTCTATAAGATAGGAGTTCCATACTTCTATATACATAAATCCATCTGAATGATACACATTTATTTTCAAGCGTGCGGGTCCAATATTTTTCTCAAAACCATGTTTAAATGCATTTTCGACAATAGTTTGTATCATAAAGGGTGGCAATAAAGCATTTTTGCAACAAGCTTCGACATTTTTTATTACTTCTAGTCGCTCCCCAAACCGTAAACTTTGGATATCTAAGTAATTGTTTACATATGCAATTTCATCTTCCACTTTAATAAGAGAAGCATGCGTAACATATTTAAATTTAAAGAACTTCGCCATTACTTCTAAACCTTTTATTAGTTCTTCTTTTCTATCTAATCGGGCCAAACTTAACATAGTATTAAGCGTATTGAAAAAAAAGTGAGGCTGTATTTGCTGGTTTAACTGATCATAATTTGCGTGTTGTAACTCTTTTTCCAAAGCTAACTTAGAAGCTTCTTTCTGCAAATTGTCAATTTGTCGTTCAAAGATCATTACAAATGAAAGTGTAAAAGCTCCTACAAGAGGAGCTAATACACAAATTAAGACGTATAATGAGAAAGATTCCAAAGGCATCATGATGCATACGTCCTCTCTTTTATAACCGGTATTTCATTATATTAACTTCATTAATACGAATAGTAAATCTCTTATGCGTGCATTTTTAATAAGCTTTGTTAATGGTGATGGCTTTCCTCAGGAGTAATAGAGCCTTTATAAAAGTAATTCCTCTGCAAAATGACATGCAACCGAATGGATTGTATCAAGTTCTCTCAATACAGGTTCCTCTTGACTGCAGCGTTCCTTAGCGTATGGGCAACGAGTATGGAACCTACACCCTGTCGGAGGATTTAAAGGAGATGGAACATCACCTTTTAAAATGATTCTCTCCCCTTTCTTTGTTTCATCTATAACAGGGATAGCTGATAGTAGAGCTTTCGTGTAAGGGTGCATAGGTTTGTTAAATAAGGAAGACTTATCTGCAATTTCTACAACTTTTCCTAAATACATAACCATAACACGATCTGAAATGTGTCTTACAACACTTAAATCATGAGAAATAAATAAGAATGTTAGATCAAACTCCTTTTGGAGCTTTTTCAATAAGTTTAATATTTGAGCTTGAATAGATACATCAAGAGCAGAAACTGCTTCATCACAAATAATTATTTCCGGATTTACCGCGAGAGCTCTAGCAATTCCAATTCGTTGGCGTTGTCCCCCAGAAAATTCATGCGGATATCTTTCCAAGTATTCCGGGCGTAAACCAACATGTTTCATAAGCTCTAACATCCGAGCCTCTCTCTTATTGGGAGGGAGTACTTTTTGTATTGCCATTGCCTCCTCTAACATTTGACGTATCGTTCTTCTTGGATTTAAAGAAGCATATGGATCTTGGAAAATCACTTGAATATTTCCTCTAACATTACGCAACTCTTTTTTATTCATTTTTATAAGGGATTCACCTTTAAATAATACGTCACCATCAGTAGGTTCATCTAAACGTAAAATAGATCTTCCTGTTGTTGATTTCCCACAACCAGATTCACCTACTATACTTAATGTTTCTCCAGGATACAGTTCAAAATTTATACCATCAACTGCTTTTACAACTTGTTTCGGTTGAAATATAACTTCTTTTTTCAATACAAAGTGTTGCTTCAAATCAGAGACTCTTAATAACGGACTTTTCTGTTTGAGAATATTACTCATTGTGCAACCACCTCTTTTGTTAAACTATCTTGCCATTCATCAGAATACTTCCAGCATCTAACTTTGCTGTCTTCAGCGTATTGGATAAGATTTGGTTGCTTTTGAATACAAATATCCTTTGCAAAAGGACACCTTTCCGCAAATCGACAACCTTCTGGATATTCATATGGACTCGGTACAGTTCCTTCAATAATTTGCAGTTCTTCCTGGTCTTCATAAAGCTTAGGTAGTGATCCGATTAGACCTTGTGTATAAGGATGTAATGGATTTTTAAATAAACCTTTTGTCTCTTGATGTTCTACCACTTGTCCTGCATACATTACGCCAACTTGATCACACATTTCAGCTACTACACCTAAATCATGAGTGATGAAAATAATACCCATTCCAATTTTCTTTTGTAAATCTTTCATGATTTCTAATATTTGAGCCTGAATAGTTACATCTAAAGCGGTTGTTGGCTCATCCGCAATTAGAACTTCAGGTGTGCAAGCTAATGCCATTGCAATCATAATTCTTTGTCTCATACCACCACTAAGTTGGAATGGTTCCTGCTTCGCTCTTTTTTCAGGCGAAGGGATTCCAACAAGACCAATCATTTCAACTGATTTATCCCATGCTTGCTTTTTGGACAATCCTTGATGTAATCGGAGCGCTTCTGCTATTTGTTCCCCTACAGGTATAACTGGATTTAAACTAGTCATTGGTTCTTGAAAAATCATCGAAATGCGATTCCCTCTTATTTTTCGTATCTCTTCTTCAGACATCGTGACTAAGTCTTTGCCTTTCAATAATACTTGTCCATCGACAATTTTCCCTGGCGGAGATGGTATTAATCGAAGGATAGATAACGAAGTCATTGATTTTCCACATCCGGATTCCCCAACTATTCCAAGTGTCTCGCCTTTTCTTAAAACAAAATCTATGCCATCCACAGCCTTTGCCGTACCTTTATTGGATATAAAATGTGTTTTTAAGTTTTTTACTTCTAATACTACTTCATTTTTCATCTTTCTCCCCCCTAGTTCAAATCCATTCGTTTATTAAAAACTTTATACATAACGTCTACTAATAGATTCACGAAGACAAAGACTAAAGAAGCAACTAATACCCCACCCTGCACCATTGGAATATCTCTTGTTCGAATTGCATCGACAATCATTCGACCTAATCCATTTATAGCAAATACAGACTCTACTAAAACAGTACCACCAAGTAAACTACCAAATTGTAGCCCTACAACAGTAATAACAGGAATTAATGCATTTCTTAATGCATGTTTATAAATAATGACATGTCCTTTAAGACCTTTTGCTTTCGCTGTCCGTATATAGTCTTGGCCAACTACCTCAAGCATACTTGAACGAGTCATACGAGCAACAATAGCTGCTCCTCCTGCTCCAAGTGTAATTGCGGGTAAAATAATATGTGCTGTACTATCCCATCCAGCAACCGGAAGCCACTGGAGTTTTACAGAAAATACATACATTAGTAATAGTCCTAACCAAAAACTTGGAAGTGAAATTCCTATTAATGCGACAACCATTACACTAATATCGGAAAATGAATATGGTTTTACCGCGGAAATAATACCTGCGATTAACCCGAGTACAATTGTGATTAAAATACTAAAAAACGCAAGCTCCATTGTAATAGGTAAACGAATCATAATTTCATCCATAACAGGTTGATTGTTTTTGAGAGAATTTCCTAAGTCGCCTCTAAATACATTCCCTACGTATGAAAAATACTGTTCATGAAGTGGTCTATTTAAACCTAAATCTTCTCTTAGCTCGTTAACCGTTTCTTTAGATGCCCCTTCACCTGCCATAATAACCGCTGGATCACCTGGTACCATTTGCATAATTAAAAACACAACTAAAGTGACTCCTAATATGACAGGAACTATTTGTGCTAAACGCTTCAAAATAAATAAAAACATAAGTAATCCTCCTTTTATTTTTTCGTTCTAGGATCTAAAGCATCACGCAAACCGTCTCCAAAAAGGTTAAAGCCCAATACTAAAATCGCAATCATCAGACCTGGGAAAATAGCCATATAAGGAGCGCTGAAAATGAAATCTCTTCCACTAGAAAGCATTGCACCCCATTCAGGTGATGGTGGTTGAGCGCCTAGTCCTAAGAATGACAATCCTGCTGCTGATAATATAGCTGTTGCAAGTCTTAATGAGCCTTGAACAATAATCGGTGATAATATATTTGGGAAAATGTGTCGGAAAATAATAATGAAATCATTTGCCCCTAATGTTCGAATAGCATCTATATACTCAAGCTTTTTCACTTCCATCGTCGAACCACGAACAATTCTAGCAAACAATGGAATTGAAAAGACTCCTACTGCGATTGTTACATTTATAAGACTCGGACCAAGTGCACTAATAATTGCTAATGCCAATAAGATCCCTGGGAAAGCGAGCATCACGTCTAAACAACGACTAATAATTGTGTCCACCCATCTACCATAGTAGCCCGCTATTAGTCCAAGAATTATTCCAAAAAAAGCTCCAAAAGATACTGATGAAAAACCTACACCAAGCGATAACCTAGAGCCGTATAAAATTCTACTTAAAATATCCCTTCCTTTGTCATCCGTTCCCATCCAATGATGTATTGATGGAGATTGTAACTTGTCCGGAAGGTTAATCTCATATGGGTCATATGGTGCTAATATTGGTGCTAAAAAAGTGAGCGATATATATAGAAGAATTATTACTCCCCCTACAACTGCTGCTTTATTTTGACCTATTGTCCCAAAAAATGCTTTCCATTTTTCTTTTCTAATTTTCTTTCTAGCCAAGACTAACATCTCGGAATTGACTTCTGTATTATTAATCGTCATTTGATAAACCCCCTTGTTCTGCTTCCTTTTCGTAATAAGGTAACATCACGATATATAAGAAAAGAAAGAATGTAAATAGACATAGAAAGAATAGTCAAAATACTTTAAAAAACAGTAAATATTTTAAAAACATTATTAATTCTTTTATTTATAATTGAAAATTAGCAACACAAATAAGAATCATTTGGAGGGGAACTCATTGAAGAAATTTAAGTGGATTCAGTTTTTCGCATTAATAACTATTTTGATGCTAATAATGCAAGGATGCTCGACAGGAAGTTCAAGTAAAGGTGAACAAAAAGAAGAAGGACAAGTATCAACTGGCGACAAATCCGGTGGGAAGCTTGTTATAGTACGTTTATCAGATGCAACTGGTCTTGACCCACATTTCATTACAGATATACCTTCCGCAAACGTTGTTCACGGAAAAGTATATGAAACACTACTTGCTTTTGATAAAGACAGAAATTTTGTACCATTACTTGCAACAGAATGGAATCAAGTAGATGATTTAACTTGGGATTTCACATTAAGAGAAGGTGTTAAATTTCATGACGGAACACCATTTAATGCAGAAGCAGTAAAAGCTACTTTTGATAGATTACTAGACCCTGCAACAGGATCACCTCAAAAAGATAAATTAGGAATGATCAAAGAAGTAATTGTAAAAGACGATACACATGTAACACTTAAATTATCAACACCATATGCTCCACTACTTTCTATTTTAGCAAGCAATGAAGGAAGCATTCTAAGCCCTAAAATGATTAAGGAAACTCCTGATCAATTAGCAACACATCCAGTAGGTACTGGTCCTTTTGTATTTGATTCATGGAAATCTGGTCAAGAAATAACCCTAAATAAAAACAATGATTATTGGGGAGAAAAAGTCAAAGTGGATAGTGTAGTATTCAAAGTAGTTCCAGAAGATGCAACTCGTCTAGCAATGATTGAAAGTGGAGAAGCACATATTTCCGATCAGGTTCCAGTAACTGAAATTGATCGAATTGAGAATTCTGATAAGATGAACCTTTTCCGAACGGATGGTTTAGCGGTAGAATATGTAGGCTTTAACACAACAAAAGCTCCTTTCGACAATGTGAAAGTTCGTCAAGCAGTTAGTTACGCAATTGAAAGAGAAGCAATTATTTCTGGTGTTTACAATAATGTTGGAACACTTGCAAACGTTGCGATGAGTCCACAAGTATTTGGATATAGCAAAGACGTTAAAGCATATCCATATGATGTAAACAAAGCAAAATCTTTATTAAAAGAAGCAGGATACGATAAAGGTATCAAAGTTACTTTATTAACAAGCGACAGAAAAGAACGAATTAATATGGCTGAAGTTATTCAATCTCAGCTTAAGGGTATTGGTGTAGATGTTGAAATTCAAGTAATGGAATACGGTTCATATATTCAGCAAATAGAAAATGGAGATCATCAAATGCTTATTGGCGGTTGGGGCAACGCGACTGGTGATGGTGACTACAATCAATACAACCTCTTCCATTCTGCATCTATTGGTGCACCGGGGAACCATTTCTATTATCAAAACCCTGTAGTAGATAAACTTATCGAACAAGGACGTGTAGAAACTGACCCAAGTAAGCGCCAAGAAATCTACAAGCAAGCAATGCAAATTGAAATGGATGACGCTGTATATGTTCCAATTAGAAACTACGAGCATTTAGCAGTTTATAATAACAATGTAGAAAATTTTAGATTAGACGCTTCGAACTACTTGATTTTAAATGAAGTGACAGTAAAATAATTCACTTCAAAGAGACTGGTAATACTCCAGTCTCTTTGAACTTATTGGGAGGAAAAAAGATGAAATCTCTACTTATTAAAAAAGCTCGCCTTGAAACTGGATTTACTTATGAAAATGGGCGTGTTATTCAAACTGAAACAGATCTATTGGATGTACTTATTCAAGATGGAAAAATTATTGAAATAGATAAAAACATTGAAAGCTCTGATTATGAAGTAATCGAGGCTAATGGCAAATTATTAATGCCTTCCTTTAGAGAAATGCATATTCATGTAGATAAAACGTATTTTAGTGGTCCTTGGAAAGCATGTAAACCTATAACGAAAGGAATTCTAACGAGAATAGAAGAAGAGCAGGAACTACTACCAGCACAACTTCCATTTGCATTAAACCGAGCAGAAAACATGATCCAGTGGTTAATCTCACAAGGACACACACATATTCGTTCTCATTGTAATGTAGACCCACAAATTGGAACGAAGCATATTGAAATTACAAAAGAAGCTTTCAAAAAGTTTGAGGATCAGGTTACATACGACATTGTAGCTTTCCCTCAGCATGGGTTATTACTTTCAAAAGTAGAACCATTAATGAGAGAAGCTATGAAAATGGGTGCAACATTAGTTGGAGGAGTTGATCCAGCTACGATCGATCGCAATATAGACCTTTCCCTTAACACTACAATGGATATTGCAGTCGAATCTGGAAAAGGAATAGACATTCATATTCATGATCCGAATTCCCTTGGTGCTTTTGAATTTTATAAATTAGCAGAACTAACGAAACAAGCTAAAAAAGAAGGACAAGTTACGATAAGCCACGCAATAGCTTTAGGCGATCTTCAAGGAAAAGAATTAGAGGAATTAGTTGCAGTGCTCGCCGATACGAAAATTGACGTTACGTCAACTGTTCCAATCAACCGCCCTACTATTCCAATTCCTTATCTACACGAAAATGGAGTATCCGTTTCCGTTGGCCACGACAGTTTGACTGATCATTGGTCTCCTTTTGGTACTGGAGATACAGTAGAAAAATTAAGTATATTAGCAGAAAGATTTAAATTCATCGATGAGTATTCATTAAACCGTTGCTGGAAGTATGCTTCAGGAGGAATTACTCCTCTTAATGATGTAGGTACGAGAGTTTGGCCACAAAAAGGTGATTTAGCAAATGTACTTCTCCTTGATGCCGTATGTTCAGCTCAAGCAGTAGCTAGAAGACGTCCTATAACACATGTAATTTCAAACGGAAATGTTGCATATACAAATGAGGCTATTCTATCGAAGGAGGTTACAAAATGAGTAAAGTAAAATGGCTTTCTAATGTTAAATTAGAAACTGGAGAAAGATTATTAGACAATGGAACAGTTGAAACAGAAACCTCATTATTTCATCTAAAAATAGAAGATGGGAAAATTGTAGATCAATTAGCTGTTAATGAAACAATCCCTACCGGCCATGAAGTAATCGATATGCACGGAATGCTTGCACTTCCAACTTTTAAAGAAATGCATAATCATTTAGATAAAACATATATGACGTTAGATTGGAAAGCTTGTATTCCTGTCGCAAACTTAAAGGAACGATTAAATCTCGAAGCAAAAGAGTTATCTATTTTAGCCGATAGCGCAGAGCAACGAGCAAAGAAAATGATTGAAACTTTACTTCAATATGGTTCAACGCATATTCGTACACATGTGAATATTGATCCGTATATTGGTCTGAAAAATTTGGAAGGTATTATTGCTGCACTAGATTCATTTAAAGGCAAAGTAACTGCAGATATTATCGCATTCCCACAACATGGGTTATTACGTGAATCCGTACCTCAATTAATGCGGGAAGCGATGAGAAATGGTGCAACAATGGTCGGTGGATTAGACCCTGCTGGAATTGATAATGCGATTGAAAAATCGCTATACGAAGTAATGGATATTGCAACTGAGTTTGATGCCGATGTTGATATCCACTTACATGATGGTGGATTTGTAGGTTATTATACCGCGGATAAGTGGATTGATATCGTAGAACAAGCAAATTATCAAGGAAGAACGGCTTTGAGTCACTCCTTCTGCCTAGGGGATATTCCAGTTCCGCAGCAAGTTGTTGTTGCAAACCGACTTTCAGAAGCAAATGTTGCTATTATGTCTACTATTCCTATTAATATCAATCGGGTAATACCACCAATTGATCTGTTAGATGCCCATGGAGTAAAAGTACACTTCGGTTGTGATGGTTTTTATGACTCGTGGAGCCCATATGGAACGGGTGATGTATTAGAAAAAGTTACTCGCTATTGCGAACTTACACGAAAAATTGATGAGAAATCATTGAGGAATGCACTTAAATGGGTTACTGGTGGAGTTGTTGCTTTAGATGAGGATGGCAAAAAAGTTTGGCCGGAAGTTCAAGATGATGCAAGTTTTGTTTTTTGTGATGCAGCTTCCTCCGCTGAAGTGGTTGCTAGAAAACCAAAAAAACGTATAATAATGGTTAAAGGTGAACTAATCTAGAGTGAAAAGAGAGAAAGGGTTTATGCCTCTTTCTCTTTTCAATTTTTATTTATTGAAAGGAAGATATAACCATAAATATGAAGAAGCAATTGTTTACTTACTTAATTCTGTTACTCTGTGTCATAGCTTGGGGTAGCAACTTTGTTTTTGGATCAATTTTAGTCGCTATATTTGACCCAAGCATAATAGCATTTTTTAGACTTATATTTATCCTCATTTTCTTGTTTTTCATGACCTATAGAAATATTAACTTCCGGGAATTAACTTTACACAATTACATATGGTTAGGTGTAGCAGGTTTAGTAGGTGTATCGTTGAACCAATGGAGCTTTTACGCAAGCCTTCAATATACTGAACCTGTCACAGCAGCACTAATCCTCGCTTTATCGCCAATAGTTACCGCATTACTCTCCTCTTATTACTTTAAGGAAAGAAAGACTTTTCCATTTTGGATCGGCTCATTAATCGCTTTGCTTGGAGTTTGGTTAGTTATAACAAAAGGATCATTACTTATTCCGAGCTTCGGTAGAGGTGAGATATTAATAAGTATAACGATGCTATCCTTTTCAGTTTTCTTAGTTTTTGTTCAACATTTATCTAAATCGATACACCCTTCTACCATTACCTTATTCAGCAATATCTTTGGACTGATTGGTCTACTTCCTTTTGTTCCTTGGAGTAAAACCTATCTTGTGTTGTCTGTTCCACTGTCCTATTGGCTATTACTTATTATCACTGCGATTATTATGCATGGATTATGCACTTACTTATGGAATAGCTCTATTCAAAAAGTCGGTGCTTCAAAAGCTGCACTTTTATTAAACCTTGAGCCATTTGTTGCAATGGTTTTCGGGCTTCTGCTGCTAGGAATTACAATTCAACCATTACAACTGGTTGGTGCTTTTGTTATTATTATCGGTGTTTCTATTTCGCTCCGGACAAAATCAAGTAATTCCCTTTCCAACAAAATATAATGCTTTAATCCAACAGGAAATTCAATTGTTAGAAGCAACAAGAAACAAAGGCAGTGTTATATTAAAGTCTACTATTACATTTTTAGCAAAAGTGAGGGAAACTTTATGAAAGAACTAACAAAAGAAATACTTAAATTCAGTAGCGATCGAGGCTGGGGAGGAAATCACGATGCTCGTAGTCTTGCTATTTCTGTATCTTTAGAAGCAAGTGAACTATTAGAGCACTTTCAATGGGTTTCAGCTGAGGAGGCTATTGAAAATGATAAGGAAGCAATTGTTGACGAAGCAGCTGACGTATTTATTTACCTTCTACAACTTGCAAATGTGTTAAATATTGATCTAAAGGAAGCAGCACAGCAAAAAATGAAAAAGAATGAGATGAAATATCCGCTACCAAAACAAACAATGTAATATATAATAGTAAGGGTGGTTTAATTTAGTAAATTTAATAACAAAATATGTATATTAACCCAGTTATTTTTACTATCCTTAAACAAAAAAATACAATATTCTTAATAAGGCTTACTTAATACAATTATTGTAGGTCTAATATAATTTTAGGGGAATCCGTATGAAAAAATTATTGACTATCTTGGTGGTAACCGGAATAGTAGGAGCTAATATTTTTACTCCATCTAAAGTGGAAGCAGCTTCTGTTTCACAAGCAGAATCGCTTGTAAAAATAGCTGAACAAAATGCCGGTGCCTTGAAATGGCAAATTTCTTATGAACTGACGAAAGAAATAAAAAATCCCGATATGAAGGTATTTAACGCAACAAAAAGTTCTTATTTAAAAGCACAGCAAGAAATTGCTAAGCTGAGCGCTAAAGATAAAGTAAAATTAGAAAAACGATTGGAAGATAATGTAGGAATTCATTATCAGCGCGCAATGGGCTATATTGATGCAATCACTTCTGGGAAAAAAATTGTGGATAAAGCAACTCAATTTAATACCCTATACGGAAAGGATCCAACTTCCGATGTAACAGAAAAAAGTTATCACGAATTATCTAGTGAGATTCGTAAACAAGCAATATTACTTTACCGTGTTTACGGGAAATCAACACGAGATGCAATATTAACTAAATATAAGACCCCTGGCGAAAAGTCTCTTCAATCGTCCAAATATGTAATTACAGCGAAGATGCATTTAGATAAATTGGACGATTTGATTACTAAAAAAGCAAACCAAAAAACTGTTGAAGCTAGTGTTTCAGATTTCTTTGATTTACTAGATACAATAGAGGACGAAGCAATCATAGATGATTTATACGCTAAATACCAACAAAGTATTAGAAAGGATTCACACTTCCTTGCACAAGAAAAAGAAATTGTTGAGTTCTTTAAAAAATCGGACGAATATGTAAACGCTGAAGATCTAGAGGCAACATTTAATCTATATAGCAAGGAATACCCTGATTATGATTCACTTAAAGAAATGATAGGGTCTGCCTTCAAAGATTACGATGTAAAATACGAGACATTAAGCTTAGAAGTTCATTATATTATTGACGGTATTGCCCTAGTTTCACAAACTCAAAAAGCAACTATCGATGAAAAACATACCCTCAAATATACGACTATTTTCCTTTTGGAAAAAGATGAAGCTGGTGACTGGAAATACCTAGACTCATTAGATTTATCTGATATGTAAAACGTAGAATAATATATTAATAACTGCAGTAATACTCGTAGAAATACGGGTAGCTGCAGTTATTTTTATTACTAGGAAAAGTGCAAGGCATCCTTCTAGCGTTGATTCTGCCTCCTCGCTTCGCTGCGTGGTCTTCTGCTAACGTTATTCCCGCAGGAGTGTCGCCTTTTTCAACGTTTTTTAAGAAATGAAAAACTAAAATAGAGTGTGGGAATTATTGAAGTTTCCCTTCTACTCTTTTTTATCTTTATAGATAACCCTCCCACAAAAATTCTCCTATTAATATTGTGGCCACTTTAGTTACTCGTAGCAGAAGAACGTTCCTGACCGATGTAGACTAGGCACATTATCTCTTTTAATGAATAATTCTTACCTGTGTTTACTATTTATAAGGGAAGGAAAAAAGATTTTTTAGTTGTAACGACAATGTGATTAATATCGTCTAATAAAATGTTAGATAAAACAATTTATGGAGGGATTATTGGGTGATTGGAAATAGTAAAAAGTTATTGATTGCAGGATTAACTATTATTTTGTTAGGTATCCCCTTTTCGCAAAACGCAATTGTTTTAGCAAAAGAACAATCGAAAGTTGAACAAACCTTAAAACAAAAAAAGGAATTAACACAAAAACAAGCTCTAGATCTAGCTATAGAATTTAATAAGGTATCCAATTATGTACAGCGTGGTGGTGATTATAAGAAAGATGAATATAAAACATTTTCTTATAATCAGAAAACATATCGCTACTTATCTAGCTCAATCGATACGGAAAAAAAGTTAAAAAGCTACTTAGAAAAGGTTATAGTCCCTTCGGAAGTAGAGCATTTTATTAAAAGTCGAGGAATTATTGAGTATAAAGGCAAATTAGCTCAAGTTGAAGCGGATAGCGGCTCCCTATTACAATGGGAAAAAGCAACAGCTAAATATGTGAAAACCGAAAAGAACACTACTTATTATCGATTAACCGTTCCTGTTTGGAATACTAATGAAAAGCAAGATTTTATGGTTGAGTATCAATATTTAAACAATATAGGATGGAAAATTAGTAAAGAGCCTAAACAAGAGATAAGTGCCGCAATTTCGGCAAAAATAGCTATCGAAATGGCCGCAAAATTCAAAGCAGCTTCAAGTTATGTGCAAGCCGGTGGTGAATATGGACCTGGTGAGTACAAAACGTTTTCTTTCAATGGCTCTACGTATCGTTACCTATCGAGCAAAATTGATACCAAAAACAAATTGGTAAACTACTTAACACAATCGATGACCCCCTCTGCTGCTGAGCAGTTTATAAAAGACCGAGGAATTATTGAATACAAAGGAAAACTGGCTCAAATTGAAGCGGACGGTGGTTCTTTAGAGGAATGGACAAAAGCATCTGTAGAGTTCATTAAGACAGATAAAAATACGACATTTTATCGAGTAACTGTTCCTTATGGAGAGATGAAGGAAAAACAAATGTATATTGTGGAATATCAATATGTTGAAAAAGCTGGTTGGCGAGTTAGCAAAGAGCCATATTGGGATTTGGATATACCAGGTAAAATTAATCCCGTTTCAACACTTTTCAATTACTTACTTGTTGACTCAAAAGTTGCTCAAAATCAGTTTCTTCCTTACTCTTCTTTTAACGTAGCTGAATTTAAAAAAGGAATTAAAAAAGTAGAGTTCATTAAGTTAACAGAAGTCGGCAGAAGTGGTTCACAAGTAGAATATATCGCTTCTATTAATGTGGAGCTAGATAATAATTATTTTGGACCTCTTATGAGTGGTGAAAATAAGATGTATTTCACTGTTCAACCAACCGGATATATGGAATTTAAAATAGATCAGGTTGGTATTGTGAATATGTATTAAGAAAAACTCAAGCTTCTTTTAAGTGCATTTTGTCTTTATTATTTCCAAGGTGCTTTGGTCGAAACATTGGCTACACTATTACCGTAAGAATTTAGCTCGTGAAGTGACTGTGTCACTTCACGAGCCATTTTTTTCGGTAGTCTTGTGGTGAATGTTTGCCCGTCGACTTCTTGAAATTTGTAAAGTCATAATACATTTGTTTTGGATAATTAGAGAATAAATCCTTTCCTATTCTTTTAAAAGCGGACGAAGATGGAATTTCGTCCGCTCAGCGCTTCTTTATGAATGGATACTATCTATTTTTCTACAAGTCCGCCAGCTATAATCATATTCACACTGAATCAGTTAAACCCTAAATCATTATTATCACTGACTCTTATGGAGGATTTAGAAATGTATGTCTGACTTCCAGATTCTCCTTTTCGGAGAATCTTCTGGTATTATTTTCACCTCTACATCCTCTTCAATCCGGGAAGGGTATAAATCTAGATCGAATCGTAATGGATTTGTAAAAGATTCGGTTGGAAGTTCGAATTCAAGTTTCTGTTCCACATTAGAAATTTTACTCAATGAGCCTATTACATAACTCTTAAGATATGGTCTAAGCCCCCGATCATATATTAAAAATTCTTTTCCATCTGAATCTTTGAATTTTGGAAAAAATGTCAAATCATCATTACTTCGTATCGAAAAACTAACTTTTCCATCCTTCACCTGTAAATCAGAGAAAATCGATTCAGAAGGTTGTTTCAAGATTTTCTTTGATTCAGTATCTATTAAAATATACGCTTCCTCTTTTTCCATTGCTGCAACTTTTCCAAATGTCAATGTTAATTCCTTTGGATTATGGAAATAAAAACTCTCCATAAGAGGAACTTCCCACAAGTTTCCTTTTGGCAATACTTTGAAAGAATTTCCAGGCATAGCTGACCAAGTTCTACCCATTTCGTCAATAAGTTTTAAATTATCAAATGCTCTCGAAAGAAGTTTCATTGAATTATTTGGATCTTCCTCTAATACAACAGTAGTTCGTACTGGATCAACAAATAAGTACTTTACTTTAATAAGTTGTCCTTCTATTATCACGTCTTTATCCACAACAATATTTTTATCTTCCACATTCATTACTTTGTAGGAAAATGGAATTTTAAAATGTTCAATCTTATCGCCGTTTTTTATACCTATACCCCAAGAGAGATCTTTTGAGAATGTTACTCTTTCTATAGTCTCCACTGAACTATAAAAGTCTGTTCCTTCTTTTGGAACCAAATTCAAAATGTAATTATTCAAATTCACAATATATCGAGGGTTAATTCCTGATGATAATTGAAGATACTTTAATTCTAGAGAGCTCAAATCAACTTCTTTTGAACGTACAGAGTAAAAAATAACTATTCCTGTATCATCAGCAATTACTCCATCCAAAGTCATCGTAATACCGTTTTTTTCTTGGGACTTATTTATAGGTTGGTAGTAGTCATTTTCAATCGCCGCTACCAACCCCTTATCTTGCTTTATGAGGGCAACTATCCTATCCAACCCAGGTATCGATGCAACTTTATTTGCGAAAGCAGGAGAAACACTGATGGATGTGATAAATGAGATGAGAAGGATTGCAGCAACTATAAGTGACCATAAACTTCGTTTTATTGTCTTTTTTCTTTTTAACACTCGTTCCTTTTTCGCTTTCTCAAAACCATTCCTTACTGCAAAATGAATCTTGTCTATTGGCACATCGACTTTATCAATCGTTTTTTTTCTTTGCTCCAATTTCTTTTCCTCTTCCTCAAACACGTTTAACCTCCCCTTTCTCTTCAAAATGGTTCCTAAATGCGCGTAATGCCTTATGTAGCCTCGTTTTAATTGTTCCTTCTGGTGTGTTCCACATAACGGCGATATCTTTTATTTTGACATCTTCAAAATACTTCAAGTGTAGTAACTCTCTTTCGTAATCAGTTAGATTTAGTAGAGCTTCCTCCACCTCTAAAAAAGTGAAATCTTCACTTACTCCTTGTAAGCCAATTATTCTTTCCTCCAACACTTCCCTTTTACTTTTCTTAATGACATCCTGGCAATAGTTCATCATAATCCGGATCAGCCACGTTTTAAAATAAGCAGGCTCCTTCACTGTTTTTATACTTCGATATGCCCTATATGTCACTTCCTGGACAGCCTCTAGTGCATCTCCTTCATTTTTCAAATAAGATATAGCTGTTCGGTACAATGCCTCTTCATAGGAGTGAATTAATTCTAAAAATGCATCTTCATTTCCTTTAATTGCTTGTTGCACCAGTTTCTTTTCGTTCAAGGTTTCACCTCATTTCAATTGCCTCTATGTATTAGACATACAACTTCAAGAAAAGTTTTCAGAAAATAAAATACATCCACTCTTTCTGCGAATTATTTCAGTGTAATAAAAAACCAGATTCTATTTTTTCAAAACCTGGTTTTTCTATATACTCAATCATTAAATCTTCTGCTAACTTTGCTAAATGTCGCACACTGATCTTACTCTTGCCTTTTCGATCACAACATTTAATACAAGTATCTGTTGTACAACACAAATATTGAATAAATTATACTTTGCACAAATTAATATAGCTATAAATTATTTTGTTATAAAATATCTCTGAATGTAGACAACCTCACTAAAAACGAGATATCCTTCCACATGAAAAAATATAATCAGGATAGGTTATATGCGAATGTTAAATGTTTGGTTTTATCAAATCTTCTTAGATCTAAACTGACCACAATTAGATTCCACTTAATTATTAAGAAAATATTCCCAAAATTGAAGATATTATATACAAGTTAGGGTATACTTATAGTACGAGTCCGTGTAAATGTAAAGGAGGTATTCATATGTCCGTAGCTAGCGCAGCATCACAAGTGAACCTTGATTTTCTTATAAATGATTTAGGTCTACGTCAAGTATCTAATACTTCGGTGTTTCGTAAAGGGAATATTTTTGTTATATCCCCATCTGTTCAAAATAAATCCAACACATTTGAACTAGGCGAGTCTCTTATAAAAAAATATAATCACGAAAAAGATGAAGGTTATTTACTTATTCGTGTAAAAGATAAGTTCCTCATGGCAAAACTACATCCTTTCCAAAAAAAAATGATGACTTCTGAAACAGAAAAAAGCACAAAGAGCAAACCTTCTTTTTGGAAATTTAATGTTATTGAGTCCATTATTCCACGAATAGAAAATAATGCAGATCGAGAGTTAATGTATAGAATTCAATCCCCTTCTACAAAACAGCTAATTTCTTTTTTCAATAAAGCCGATTAATCCAATAACACCCCTCTTATATAAAAATAAGATGGGGTGCTTTTTTATCACTTTTCATAATAGAATATTCAAAATAATTACTTAAAAAGGATTGTGTATTTCCCCTACTATAGTTACTATTAATTTATAAACATTAGTAGAAGAGGTATAAACTTGGAATTTATAACAATGCATTTTCTATTTAATCTGTCCTTATTAATCATTTTATTTTTCCTATGTTTTTCGATATTTAAGAGATTCGATAGCATCCGTTTACACCGACGAACTGCTCAATTTTATTTTGTTGCTTCTATAATACTGTGTTTCTTATTTCCGTATCATCTAAATGAAGATATAGTGTTAGATTTACGAATTGTTCCTTTTTTGATAGGCAGTCTATATATGAGGCAAAGTCCTTTACTTGCTCTTTTACTCATCGCCTTTCGAGCATTCTACGGAATTAATTTTGGGTTCTTTTTAGGATTTATTATTTATTCAAGCCTAGGTATTATTTTTTGGTTTGTATCTCCTTGGTTTTTAAAGCTTCCTGCTAAATACCGCATTCTGTTTTCTACAGGAAGTACTCTATTAATAAATGCTGGTATTTTAGGTGCAGTGTTATTCCTCACCTCTTCAGGACATACGCTAGATTTGGCAGTTGCACATATTATTGTACCCTCACTTGGAGTTGCCATGATTTCTTATATAATTGAAATGGCTGAAAAAAATATTTTGATGCAACAACAGTTGGTTAAAGCAGAAAAATTAGATGCTATTGAACAAATGGGAGCTGCTATATCACATGAAATTAGGAACCCTTTAACAACTGCTATTGGATTTGTAGAACTTCTTGATAAAGATACTCTTGATCACAAAAAAAGGAATCAGTACCTATCCATTTTAAAAAACGAACTGGATGCAGCCGAAAGAATTATACAAGATTATTTAACATACTCCAAACCGAACACTTCAACCATAGAAGCATTAAATATACAGGAAGAACTCACTCACGTTATAAATTTATTGCAGCCTTTAGCTAACTATCACTCAGTAAAAATATCCATGAATTTAGCCCCGACAAAGTTAATTGAAGGTGATTATTCAAAATTTCACCAATGTTTTATTAATATAATAAAGTATTTTATAGAATGTATGCCAAATGGTGGTGGATTACTAATAGAAACAGTTGATATCGGTACAAATGTTATCATTTCCATACAAAATACAGGAAACAGGAAGAACATAGAACAACTACAAAGTACGAGCCATGCAATGACTTTCGCATTTAAAATAGTTCGGGCGATGAAAGGTACAATTGATGTAAAAAATAAAACTGGAAATGAGACTGTTATTCAATTTTCCTTTAAGTCAATTAAACCTCATTTAAAGTAAAATAATTTATCTCTTACTGAGATTTTTAGTGCAGTTTTTTAAGCTGGCAGTTAAGTCAATTTTGTTGATGAAAAGAGGTAATCCTTTGGAATTAACTATGCACTTTTTTTTCAACCTATCTTTGTTAGTAGTGTTACTGTTTTTAAGTTTGTTATGGGCTGAAAGATTAAATAATATTGGATCGATTCAAGTAGTAGCAACCTTGTATTTTGTCGTTAGTTTCTTCATCAGTTATGCATTTAGTTACCCTATACACGAAGGCTTCTTATTCGATTTAAAGAATATTCCAATCATCATTAGCGGACTCTATATGGGATTAGGCCCATTGTTAGGATTACTCACTATTTGTATAAGGGGATTTTATGGTTTCGACACAGGTTTTTGGGTGACAGCGACACTTTACGGGGTTATTTCTTTTACGTTATGGCGACTATCTCCAACATTTTTAAATCAATCTTCAAATCTTCGAATCCTATTTTCAGTGGCAATAACATTTCTTTTTAGTTTTATACAAACAATATTGGAATTTATTCATTTACCTTATCCTTCCTATGACTTGTATTTTGCGTTTCTTGTTATCCAGCCATTAGGGGTTGGAATGATTGCATTTTTTATCGAGGAAATCAATAAAACTATTCAGTTACGCCATCAACTATTAAATATAAAAAGGCTTGAGGCAGTTGAACAAATGGGTGCAGCTATTTCTCATGAAATCCGCAACCCACTAACTGCTGCCATCGGTTTTGTTCAACTATTGCAAATAGAAAACATCTCAGTAGAAAACCGTGTTCAATATCTTTCTATTATTAAAAAAGAGCTCAAATCCGCTGAAAAGGTGATTCAAGATTACTTAACTTTTTCCAAGCCAGAAACCCAATTAACTGAATCTCTTATTGTTCATGAAGAACTACAGCATGCGATTGAAATACTGCAACCTAATGCAAATCGGAATTCTGTTCAAATAGTTTCAATCTTTTCAAATGACATTATTATTAATGGTGATAGGCAAAAATTCCATCAATTTTTAGTAAATATTATAAAAAACGCGATAGAAGCAATGCCTGAAGGAGGAATATTAACTGTTGAAATGGAGTGCGCTCCAACAAATGTGAGTATTCTTATAAAAGATACTGGAGCAGGTATGACTTCTGAACAATTGAAACATTTAGGAGAGCCATACTACTCTACAAAAGGAAAAAAAGGTACAGGGCTTGGCATGATGGTTGTGTACAGCATTGTACGTGCCATGAACGGAACTATACATGTGGAAAGCGAAGTTGGAGTTGGAACTACATTTAAATTCACTTTTAATTCCTTACTTATACTGCCTGAACAAAAAGAATTGGTCGAATTTGAAAGAGAGTTTGTAATGAATTAATAAATTTTTATCAATTACACTTTTGTATTATTGTCCTAAGTTTGCTTATCGAGCCGGCTCATAGACTCACAAATTTTTGTTACTTAAAAGTTGCTAAGTAAATATAAACACAATCGCACTGAGGATTAATCTCTGTGCTCTTTTATGAGTAAAATGTATTTTTTGCGCCATATTAAAAAAGTACCTAATATGCGTAAGGAGGATTCACATGGGTAGAGATAATAAGCAGGGTAAAAGTAAAAACAAAGATACACTCCCTCAAACACCGAAAAATCAAAAAATCAAACCAAATGAAGTTCAAGAAGAATTTTCAAGAGAGTTTGCTGAACTTGGGGAAAATGGAACGAAGAAAAAACGTAAATAAATATCAAATCCCACTGGACTACATTTCAGTGGGATTTTTTCTCTCTATTAACCTTACATCATATTTAACTCTTCAATAACATACTTCCTAACTTGTTCGGATGTCTGCATATTTAATGCTCCCTCAACAAGCTTTTTCATTTCACTTTGTTTTAATTGATTAATTTGACTTCTAGCTTTTAACATGGATGAAACACTCATGGAAAACTCATCTAACCCAAGACCAATTAATAATGGAATTGCAATTGCATCGCCCGCCATTTCACCGCACATACCTACCCACTTTCCTTTTGCATGTGCTGCATCGATGACCATTTTAACTAATCGTAAAATTGCGGGATTATATGGTTGATATAAATATGAAACTCGTTCGTTCATTCTATCAGCAGCCATTGTATATTGTATTAAATCATTCGTCCCGATACTGAAAAAGTCAACTTCTTGTGCAAATTGATCTGCAAGTACTGCGGTTGAAGGAATTTCTACCATAATACCAATCTCTATATTATCTGCCACAGCTAATCCTTGCTCCTGCATAGATTGTTTTTCTTCTAGCAATAGATGTTTTGCTTCTCGGAATTCTTCTAAAGTTGCAACCATTGGAAACATTATTTTCAAATTTCCAAAACTACTCGCTTGTAACAAGGCACGTATTTGGGTACGAAATAGGTCTTGTTCAGCTAAACACAGCCTTATCGCTCGATTGCCTAGAAATGGGTTCATCTCTTCTGGAAGATTTAAATATGGAAGTTGTTTATCTCCACCAATATCTAAAGTTCGTACGACAACAGGTTTGTTCCCCATACTTTCTAACACTTGTTTATAAGCTCGAAATTGTTCTTCTTCAGAAGGAATGGACTCTCTTTCCATATAAAGGAATTCAGTTCGGTAAAGACCTACCCCTTCCCCTCCATTTTCAATGACACTTTCGACGTCACGTGGTGTTCCAATGTTTGCAGCTATTTCAACCCGTTTACCATCCAATGTGATAGTTTGTTCATTTATCAGAGACGTCAATTTTTTCTTTTGGTCTTCTAGCTGACTGCGTTTTTCCTCAAAAAATAAAATCACATCTTTAGATGGATTAATTAAAACCTCTCCATTGTCTCCATCAACAATAATAATATCCCCGTTCTTAATAATTGATGTTGCTATTGATGTTCCAACAACTGCAGGAATCTCTAGCGTACGGGCCATAATTGCAGAATGGGAAGTACGACCACCCATATCTGTTGTAAAACCTTTAGCAAATTGCTTGTTCAGTTGTGCAGTTTCCGAAGGAGCCAAGTCCTTCGAAATAATTATTACTTCTTCGTCTATCATTGCAATGTTAGGGATATTAACTCCTAGAAGCTTCGCTATTACTCGCTTTGTTACATCACTTATATCAGTTGCTCGTTCCCGCATATATTCATTATCTAGCTGTTGAAACATATCGATTAAAGTATCTGCTGTTTCTTGCAAAGCAGCTTCTGCATTTATTGCTTCTATTTTTATTTTATTTTCTACAGAACTTAGAAGTTCCGGGTCATTTAATACAAGGATATGTGAGTCAAAAATTGAGGCATTTTCTTCTCCCAAATCATTAGCAGCATGGTTTCGTATTTCTTTCAATTCTTGTTCAGATTCCCTTAATGCTAAGTGAAACCTTGTTATTTCATCTACGCTGTTGGTAACTGCCCTTTTAATGACAGTCAATTTTGGTTCAACTAGCAAAAATGCTTTACCTATCGCTATGCCAGTTGAGGCAGCAATTCCTATTATTTGATCCTTCATGATTCTATAATTCCTTCGTTTTTAAGAAATTCATCAATATTATTGAGCGCATTCTCTTCGTCTATTCCTTCAGTTATTATTGAAAGGGAACCACCTTTAGGAATACCAAGGGACATTACTCCTAAAATAGATTTTAAGTTTACTTTTTTCTCTCTATATTCGATAAAGATATCAGAAGAAAACTTCGTTGCCACTTTCACGAGACCAGTTGCAGGTCTTGCATGGATCCCAGATTCAGCTACTACTAAATACGTATTTTTTTTCAAAATAATCGTCTCCTTTATAATCTAACTCGAAGATAGTTTTTTATTTCTTAGCGATTTGTTTATATTGCTCGCACACTGTTTCAAATATATCTGTACCAGCTTTTAATCCTGTAAAGGTTTCTATTGCAAACTCTATTCCTTTTTGTTGAATCGTCTCTTGAATTTCTTTTGCTTCAAGGTCCTCTAGATAATCATAATGCAAGGCAGAAGCAATACCCTTTGCCAGATATACAGGTGTTTCTCTAAACATATCAACATATTGTGTTGCTGGGCGTACAAGACGATCATTACTTTTAAGCTTGCGCATTGGTGAACGTCCTACTCTTGTCGTATCATCCGAAATAAATGGATTTGCAAAGCGACCAATAATTTTTTGAACATATTTTTGATGTGCTTGTTCATCAAATGAATATTTTGTAGTAAGGTACTTGCTTGTTTCTCGTAATACATTTTCGGTCAGTCTTCTAATTTCTACATTCACAAGTGCCTCGTGCATACTTCTTATACCGGCTAAATAGCCAAAATATGCAACAACAGCATGCCCTGTATTTACAGTAAATAACTTCCGTTCTATAAATGGCTGTAAATCCTGTACAAATGTTATTCCTTTTACAGGAGGATTTTCACCTTTAATTTCTGATTCATCTACAACCCACTCATAAAAAGGTTCTACTGTAACCGCTAATTTATCTATGTTTGTTTGGTTTGGAACAATACGATCTACTGCTGCATTTGGGAAACTAAAATGTACATCAAATAGAGATTTTTCCTCTTCATTTAGCTGTTCATATACTTTTTCTTTTAAAAAAGAACTACCACCAATCATGTTTTCACAAGCGATAATGGTTAGAGGCTCTTTGGATAATGTAAGTCGTTTTTTTAGTCCGTTTGCTATTAAACCTGCTATAAGTGGAAGAATATTTGGTCCAACTGCTGCCGTTACAAGGTCAGCAACAGCAATTGTTTCTACAACAAGTTCAGGATCTCTTAGGCTGTTTATTGCATGTACATTTTTTACTTGCAACACTTCGTGATTTTTCTCTGCAAGTTCAACAGAATATTGTTTCTTTTCGTTCAGTAAGTCCACAATCTCTCTATTTACATCTACAAAACAAGTGTTATATCCAGATTCATACAATAAACATCCGATAAAACCTCTTCCAATATTCCCAGCCCCAAAATGAACAGCATTCATCCTAGTTCACTCCTTCAAAAAAAGAAAGCACTTCTTCTTGTGAAGTAGCATGAACAATTTTTTCGACATTTTCTATTTCAGATACAGCGATTGCTATATTTGATAGAATCCCCAAGTGGTCATCGCCTTTACCGGCAATACCAAAAACTAATTTAACAATATTCCCTTCACCGAAGTCCACCCCATCTGGAATTTGAATAATTACAATTCCCGATTCTTTTACTTCTTTTTTAGCATCATCCGTACCATGTGGAATAGCGACAAAGTTTCCCATATACGTTGAAGTTATTTTTTCTCGTTCTAACATTTTTTCTTTATATTCTGGATTAACGTATCCACGTTCTACTAGCATTTGTCCCGCTAACTGGATTGCCTCTTCCTTTGTTGTTAGTTGATGATTTAACATGATGTTTTTCGCTGATAAAATTGGCAATACCATAATCATAACGCCTCCATTATTTTAGTTTTCCATCGATAAAGTGCTCGAATTTTTCGGCTAAATAAGCTTGTATTCGCAATACATCTTCGGTTTCAAATAGTTTAATACTCTGTTCATTTTCAATAATAATTGTACTAATCAGGCTAAGTACTTCCAAACCTGGTTCATGAAAAGGTTGTGGTGATAGCAATAATAATAATGTGTGCACTTCCATCTCATTTCCATCCATCCCTTTTACGATGACAGGTTGTGCAAGTTTATGAATAGTAAAAGATGGAAAGCAAACTTTCTCTATACGCGTGTGATATAAAGCAAGCTTTGTTTCTGGAATCCCAATCCCACCAAGTGTTTCTCGTGCAAATAATGCTTCTACCACTATAGGAGCGTTTAGAATAATCTGTTGCTCTTCCAACAGATTACACGCGCTTAGAATACACTCTCTTGCTGAGATATGATTTTTTGTCGTAGTGATGTGAAAGTTTGTTAAAATATCCACAATTGTTCCCGTATAAAGATGGATCTTCTCCATTTTTTTCTTCAGGACTTCTAAAGTCGAATCACTTTCTCTCATAGCGGGAACTGTCTTTTTTAATAACATTTGCTTTCTTGCGTATAGTTGTACTTGAGTAATTTCATCTTTTGTCATAAATGGGCTAACCATCATATACTCCCTATGAAACCCTTGCAAATAAATAGTTGATATTACCAAATCTCTATCTGATAAGGAAAGTTCATTCACCTCAAAAATAGAAACATTTATAACTTCTGCAATCTCAGGTATCTCTCTTTGTAACCTAGATGCAAGTAATTTAGAGGTTCCGATACCACTAGAGCAAATAATATATGCTTTTAAATCTCCTTTTCCCGACAAGCCAAGTAGCGCAGATCCAAAATGCATGACTAAGTATCCAATTTCTTCATCAGGTATAATTAGAGTTGGAAAAACTATTTCTGTTGCAACTTTTACTTGTTCAAACAATTCTTCATAATCTTTTTGAATATTTTTTAATAGTGGATTAAATATACCCATGTTTTGACGAATCCGATAAATTGCTGGCTTTAAGTGAGTAACAAGCCCTTCTAAAAGGGATTCATTATTCATTAACTGATAACCTGTAGCTTTTTCCATCAGCTGAATCAATTTCTTTGCTTGCATATACGTTTCTAAGTTAGAGGCTTCATGTAAAATACCATCTTGTTGACGGAGCTTTGCACCTTGAAGATGCATCGTAATATAACCTACTTCTGCTTCAGGTATATCAACTTGAAAACTGTCCATTAGCTTATCAATAATTTTCTTGGCTATTGGATATTCCGGTTCGAGAGCTATTTGTTTTAAATACATTTTTTCAATTTGAATATTTTCGCCTTGCAGAATCCGTTCAATTGCTAAAGCAAGGTGTACGATAAGTCCAATATAAGAGTTATCTGTCATAGAAAACGATAGATTCGGATACAAGTCCTTCATTACGTCTTCTATCTTCAATAATTTTTTTCGGTCGACAAGATGCATTAATCGTTCAGAAATGGGATCATCATGTATTCCAGATTGTTGATGAATTTGTTCTTTAATAAGGGAAAATAGGCCCTCTTCCTTTAATGTCTTTGCAATTGCATAACTGATTGCTCTACGTTTTGCTTCTTCTGTTCCCGAAAGCTCTACACCATATCCTCTTTTTTTCAAAATAGAAAGTTGGAAAGGTATTAATTGTTCTTCCAGTTTCATCAAGTCTGCACTTACGGTTGAGATAGAAACCCCAAGATCTTTTGAAAGCGTAAAAAGTTTAACTGGTTCAGACGATTCATATAGCATAGATAGAATCATCGTCTTCCTTTCATCTAATGTATATTCCCTAAAAGTAAACTCTTCAAGCTGTTTTATTAATTCGCGTTTACCCTTTTCCTGTCCAATGATTTGAACTCCAACCCCTGATTTTTTTATTAATTCAAGTTGATAGGAGTGTAAGAGTTCTTCTATTTTGTTCAAATCACGATGAATTGTCCGAGAACTCACATTAATTTTCTTTGACAGCTCTTTAATCGTTACTTCTCCCTGTTCCACGATCAAAGCTTCAATAATCATTTTTTCACGTGCTGAAATATATATGTTAAACACCTCATTCATAACGTTCCAAAATCATTGGCAAAACTCAGCCTATGTTTCGTTAGAAATAGGCCGAGTTTCGTATGGTCACATTATTTTTTTAGTTGGTTAATTAGCTCATCATATTTCGGGCTATTTAAAAAGTTCTCTACTGAGATATGATATGCATTTGGCAACTTTTCTTTTGCACGGCTCGTTAGGTCTTTATGTGTAATAATAACTTCTGCATCCTTTGGAAGGTTACTAATAGAAGTATTCGAAACAGAAACATCTAGACCAGCTTGCTTCATTTTATTTTTTAATATGGATGCTCCCATGGCACTTGACCCCATACCTGCATCACATGCAAATATTATATGTTGCACATTTGAGAGTGAGTCTTCTTGTTGGGATTCTACCGCTTTTCCAACTTGTATAAACTCTGCTGCTCTACTTTCTTTTCCTTTAAGAGCTGAAGTTTTTTCTGTCGCCTTCGCTAGATCCTCTTCGCCAGTATCTTTTGAAGATTTTAAAATGATTGCAGAGATAATGAAAGATACTGCCGCTGCAACTAATACTCCGAGTATTACACCTACATAATTACCCTTTGGAGTTAATGCAAGAATGGCAAAGATACTACCTGGTGACGGTGCTGCAACTAGACCAGCCCCAAATAATTGCAATGTAAATATTCCAGATGCTCCCCCAGCAATTGCAGCTACTAGTAGAAGTGGTCTCATTAAAATATAAGGGAAATAAATCTCATGTATTCCACCTAGGAAGTGAATAATAATTGCTCCTGGTGAAGTTTGTTTTGCTATTCCCTTTCCAAAGAACATGTACGCAAGTAAAATTCCAAGTCCTGGTCCTGGGTTTGATTCTAGTAAAAATAGTATTGATTTTCCTGCACTAGCAGCTTGTTCAATCCCTAATGGACCTAAAATTCCATGGTTAATCGCATTATTCAAGAACAGCACTTTTGCTGGTTCTATGAAAATACTTGCAAATGGTAACAGATTTGCATCAAAAATAAATTGAACCCCTGATGCAAGCCAATCAGTTAATGCATTAACTGCAGGTCCTATTAACTTGTAGGCAACTAATGTTAGTCCTCCACCAAAAATTCCTGCTGAAAAGTTATTCACTAGCATTTCAAAGCCCGGCTTAATCTTACCCTCTATCAATCTATCAAACCATCTAATTACCCAACCACCTAGTGGTCCAACAATCATTGCACCAAGGAACATTGGTATATTTGCTCCAACGATAACCCCCATCGTTACGGTTGCACCAACTACTCCTCCACGTAAACCATGAACAAGACGTCCTCCGGTGAACCCTATTAAGATTGGTAATAAATATGTAATCATTGGTCCAACTAATTCCGCAAAATGTACATTTGGAAACCAACCTGTTGGAATAAATAATGCCGTAATAAGTCCCCATGCGATGAATGCACCGATATTTGGCATAATCATACCACTCATAAAACTACCAACCCGTTGTACTTTTACTTTAAAACCTGAACTTTCCCTCTGCTCATTTGTCACCTTACAATCCCCCTTGTTTTGAATGTAAAATAATCGCTTGTTAATGTAATAGTAAAGCGTTTACATTTTATATTCAATTAAATGAAAACGCTATCATGTCTTCTTCATTGTTGCCATATATACACTTGTTTAGGTGCATATGCTTATAAGTCATTTCATATGATGTATCTATTGAATAATAAACACTATCCTTCGAAAAAAAATCGCACGGGTAGAAATCTACCAGTACGATTTTTATTTATGAATATCTGAAATCCTTAATGACTACTATTCACGATTCCCAAAACTTTTTCTAATTTCATCCGTTTTACTTATTAACTTTTCACGAAGATTTCCAAACCATTCTGGATTCTCCTCGCTACTTCTTTTCTCAATTGCCCGTAATAGTCTGGCGAATTGATATAGTTTGGCGAATTTAATAAACATAGGGAATTGACTTACAAGTTCGTCATTCAAATCATTTGCAGATCGATATCCTACTAAAAAAGCTTGAACTCTCTTTTTGGATATTGGATGTTCGCTTTCCAAATCATCCATTAAAGCCGTCACCACGTCTTGAGCAAACCAATGGTACATAGAATCATCAAAATCGATGACCTCAAAAGTCGAATTCTTTTCATCATAAAATAGATTGTCCAATTGAAAATCATAATGGATTAAGCCATACGTATTTTTGGAAAATGGAAGTGCTTGAAAAAAGTTCGAGATGAAATGGAACTCATTAAAAGCATCTTTTTCTTGTGGATGATGATTAAGCACATTTTCAATAAATAATAATGCATCCTGCCAACTATTCCTCTTATTATTACTAGGTTCATAATTCATTGCCAAGTTATGAAGGATGGCCAATGATCGGCCCCATTGCACTATTTGAGAGTCAAGTAAGTCTTCCTCATCATCTAATTGAATTCCGTTAGCTTTACTAAAAACTACCCCAAAATAAGCACCTTCCAAAGTCTCAACAGTTTCAATAAAAGTATTATTTATAGAAGCGACAGGAGATACACAAGGATAACTATTGCTTTTCAAGTATTCCATAAAGTCAAGCTCTGCTTCAATTTGTTCTAAACTGTTTTCTTTTTGGGAACTAAATCGTAAGAAGTATCTTTCTCCTAGTCGTTCGAAAGCACAAACAAAATTCGAACTTGCTCGCCAAAATGTAAGCGTCCCTTCATCGTGTTCCCAGTTTTGTAGAAGACATTCAGCTACCTTTAAAGAAGAGAAGCCCGCCTTCATCGTACTCAATTCCATCATCTTATCTTTTCCTCCCGTTGCTTAGAGAGGAACAAACTTGTTAAGAAACAAGCCCTCTCATTTGCAAATTATTTTGTAATAGAAGTTCTATCAAAATAAAGTCACCCCTTCCTCATTTCGGCAAAAAAGCCTCACTAAATATTACATTACCATAATATACCTAATAATTTCTATTATATTTTTTATTTGGTCATGCCGTTCAACTCGAAGGAGTAAAATGAAATATATGAGTATGTTTTAATAGGGAGGAGCAACAAAATTTGGCGACGAAACCAGGTCAATTGAAAGCAGGGGATACTGTTGGAATTGTCACTTTAGGGAGCCCATTAGGTGCAAGCGTCATAAACGAAGGAATTACGACTCTTCGAAATATGGGATTTAATGTGATACTAGGAGATTATGTATATTCATCGAATGGATTTCTTGGAGCAACAGCTCAACAGAGGGCTTCCGATTTGATGAAAATGTTCATGAATAAGGACGTTAAATGGATCTTGCCTACTAGGGGAGGTGTTGGGGTAGCAGCCATATTGCCTTTTCTAGATTTTTCAATCATTGGGCGCAATCCGAAAATCGTATCAGGTTATAGTGATATTACCGTGTTACAAAATGTCTTGTACGAATACGCTTCTTTAATCTCTTTCCAGAGTCTCCTACTCCTTGACTTTAATTCAAAAACTCCGGCTTATAATTTTAACCAATTCTTCGCTGCCACATCACCATTAAGTGCTCCCTGGGCAATAAGAAATCCTCCTGAGATCCAATTAATAAGTAAAGTACCGGGAAACGTTACAGGTCCCATTGTTGGGGGTAATTTAACATCTTTTATAGGTACTTTAGGAACGTCTTATGAAATCGATACAGCGGGAAAAATTTTGGTATTAGAAGAGACTCATGAACCTACCAACACCATTTACAGATACTTACAACATCTCTTTTTAGCTAAGAAATTCGATGATTGTGTTGGCATCATCATGGGAGATTGTACAAAATGCGTGGATGCTTATGGAAAAACTTATGAGGATTTAATAAATGAGTTCTTAGTTCCTTTAGGCAAACCTTTAATGACTAATCTTGCAACTGCACATGGGACATATAAAGCTACTATCCCGTTAGGTGCAACACTAAATTTAAATACGTATAACAATACATTAACTGTAATGGAATCTGTAGTTAGTCCATGAAAACTGAGTTGGGGTAATAAGAAAACCGCAAGCTACCTTTAAGTGCATCTTTTCTGCACCATTTTCAGAGTGCTTTGGACGAAACATTAGCTACACTATAACCGTGAAAAGTTATGAATTGTGAAGTGACTGCGTCACTTTACAATTCATTTTTTCCGGTAATCTTGCGGAGGATGTTTGTCCGTCGCCCTCTTGAAAATAGTGAGGACTTGATTAAATTGGTTTAGATAATGAGAGAGAGTATGTTATCCTACTCTTTTAAAAACGGACGAAGATACAATTTCGTCCGCTCAGCACTTCTTTATCAATTGAAAGTACTACACCATGAAAAGTTAATTATTTACATAACAATAAATACACACCTCACTTGTGCCCGGAGCCAGTGAGGTGTTTTTATGTGCGCGATATCACTACATGAAAAGTAAATCAAGTTATACAATGAAGAAAGAACGTTAAGTTGGATATGTCCTAATCAGCAAAAAATATTCCCTATTAGATTTCTATAACCTGAGGGTCTCCGCCTTTTGTATTCATCACTCGAATTTGTGTTGGGGTTATTTTCAAAATGATAAGATCGGGGTCATCTGGTCCTGTAAACCAACCCTTTAATGCTTTATTCCATACTTTTTCTTTTAAACTCTCCTCATCTGATTCTTCCACTATGCCCTCAATTTCCAAAAAAGAGTCACCCAATCCTTTTCCATCGTAACCTAAAAGAATATGGGTGTTTGGATTTTGTTTAACATCTTCTACTTTATGCGTTTTTTTACTTGTTGCTGTATACATGATGAAATCTTCATTAAAGAAAGTCATATAACGAGAGTGCGGTTTATTTTGCTGAATTGTTGCCATTGTACCAATCATGTTATCGTTCAAAATTTTAAGTGCTAACTCTTTTGCTGTTTTCGACATTTTTATTTCTCTCCTTTTATATACCCTCTTTCTTATTATTCCTTTGCTAACATAAATTAAACATTTGTTCTTTGAGAACTTACCATGTTTTTAAAAATTGAATGGCGCACTCTCTTCCTTTTTGAAGTAAATCATTTTTTATCTCTTGATTCAAATCAAATTGCGTAGCATGATAATCGTCCACTGGAATGAAAATTATGCTCTTTTCATGTCTTCTAGAAATATATCTTTCATCATGTGCATTCTTCATTGTCGAAAAAAGTGCTTCAAATAACTGTAATCCGTTATCTATTTGATACCCTGGAAGATCCTCTGAACTCGCACTTAGCTTTAGACCAAGTACTGGTCGTTCTTTGTTTCCATTATCAAATATCCACATTGGAAAGTTGCTCAACACTCCACCGTCAACAACAATCGTATCACCAGATCCAACCTTCAATCTAACAGGTTCAAAGAAAAATGGTATACTGCAGCTCATACGTAAAGCTCGAGCTATCGGAAAACTATCTTCTGAGATTCCATACTTTCCGAGGTCATCAGGAAGAACAATCATCTTGCCATTCGTCAAATCTGAAGCAACTAGTTTCAAAGCTCCTGGCTGTAAATCAGAAAAAGAATACACCCCTTTTAGTGCTAATTTTTCTAAGAACCAGTTCTCTAAAACCCTACCTTGGTATAATCCCAGCCGCCAATACAGATTGATCCACTTCATAAATGGAATGGGAAGAATAGTTTTGCGTGGATCAAGAAAAGTTACTGTGTCTAGTTCATCCAGCATATCTTTTATTTCCTTACTTGAAAATCCAGCAGCTATGAAGGCCGCAAGAATTGCACCTGCACTGGTACCGGCAACACGCTTGAATCGATATCCCTTTTCTTCCAACACTTGATACGCACCTACCAACGCGAAGCCTTTTAATCCACCTCCTGAAAACACCCCATCTATTAACATTTGAACCTCTCCCTTTTTCTGGTCTCTATTACACTGTAAGAAGGAAGAATGGTAATTAGAACATAAATCGACAAACTTATAATTGTCAGTCAAAAAGTTCATTAACTATGGGACAATTAGTCAAATTACTTAAGTTTTAATGTAAAAAATTTTGTTATTTACAAGTTGAAATTACAGGAGTATTATTGGGCTCAGTTTTAATTTTCTACATCGCTTAATCCTTTGGAACGGGGGAACCAATCATATGTGATTTTAATGTATGTATGTATCACATGGGGTGAATCCTACAATTGTGGGTAGGGATAATCTTTTGTCCCAAACCCGGCAGCTAACCTCGTAAGCGTAAAAAGAAAGGAAGAGAAATAATGTTATCAGCTGTCAAAAGGTTTTTAATAGGTCGTCCATTAAAATCCTCAGAACTAGGTGAACAAAAGCTTAATAAAACAAAGGCTTTAGCCATCCTGTCTTCGGATGCACTTTCGTCCGTTGCATATGGTCCAGAACAGATTTTACTTGTTTTAATGACAGTGAGTACAGTTGCATTTTGGTATTCTATCCCAATAGCCGCTGGAGTGCTTATCCTATTATTTGCGCTAATTTTGTCATATAGGCAAATCATATTTGCCTATCCACATGGTGGAGGAGCTTACATTGTTTCGAAGGAAAACCTTGGTGAGAATGCAGGATTGGTTGCAGGTGGATCTTTATTGGTCGATTACATCTTGACTGTGGCGGTTAGTGTCTCAGCGGGCACAGATGCCATTACTTCTGCAATTCCAAGTCTGCATGAGCATAATGTTGTTATTGCAAGTGTGCTCGTTATGCTCATTACCATATTAAATTTAAGAGGTTTAACCGAGTCCGCTTCGATTCTTGCATACCCAGTCTATTTATTTGTATTGGCATTGTTTATATTAATTGGAGTTGGATTTTACCATATAATAACTGGAAATGTCTCTCCTGAGTTGCATGCTCCCTTAGGAACTCCAGTTGCAGGTATTAGCTTATTCTTGTTACTAAGAGCCTTTGCATCAGGTAGCTCCGCTTTAACTGGAGTTGAAGCAATTTCTAATGCAATTCCTAACTTTAATCACCCCGCTCCAAACAATGCCGCAAAAACCTTAGCTTTTATGGGCTCTCTACTCGCTATAATGCTAGTTGGTATTGTATTTTTGGCTTATTATTATGGCATTTCTCCTAAAGTGGAGGAAACTGTGGTTTCACAAATTGCTTCCGTAACATTTGGAAGAAATTATATATATTACTTTATACAAGGAACGACAGCATTAATTCTTGTGCTCGCAGCTAATACGGGGTATTCAGCTTTTCCTCTTTTAGCTTTTAACCTGTCAAAGGATAAATATATTCCAAGCATGTATAAAATGCGAGGAGACCGATTGGGATATTCCAATGGAATTATTACGCTTGGGATCACTTCTATTCTTCTGATTATTATTTTTAAAGGCCAGACCGAACAACTCATTCCACTTTATGCAGTAGGTGTATTTATTCCATTCACCTTATCTCAAACAGGAATGCTTGTGAAATGGTTTCGCGAAAAACCAAAGAACTGGATTGGGAAATTATTGATTAACTTTATTGGGGCAATTATTAGTTTTACAGTTATGATGATTTTCTTTATTACTAAGTTTGGGCAAGTATGGGCAGTGTTAATATTCGTTCCTGTATTAATTTTTATTTTTCACAAAATAAAAAATCACTACAATTCCGTTGGTGAACAATTGAGCATAACTAATAATTGTTCCATAAAACCTATTGAAGGAAATGTAATTATTGTTCCTATCGCAGGGATTACTTACGTAGTCGAGAACTCATTGAATTATGCCAAGTCACTAAACCCAAAACACATTATTGCCGTTAATGTTTCTTTTGATCGTGAGGAAGAAAAAAGGCTAGTAGAGAAATGGAGTAAATGGCAACCTGATATTAGGCTAGTAACTTTATATTCACAATACAGAAGCATCAATTACCCATTGGCTAAATTTATTAGTAAAGTGGAGAACAAAGCGTATGAATCCAACTATACAGTAACTGTTTTAATACCCCAATTTATTCCGAAAAAAGGTTGGCACAATATTCTTCATAACCAGTCAAGTTTACTTATAAGAACAATTCTTCTTTACAGAAAAGACGTAATTGTAACAACAGTACCTTATCATTTTAAAAAGTAAATTTTTGAGCTATAAGAAAAGAATTTATTTGTATAAAAGAACGCAGTTTTGAGATGGTAGAAAAAAAACAAAAGGTTTCTGGAATTTTACTTCCTTGAAACCTTTTGTTTTTTATCTGGCATTTACATAGGATAATGCTCGATGGAATATAATGCATTCCTCATCAGTCGATTCTATATATTTAATCGGGATGGACTATTTTGATTCGTTGGTTTATCTTTATTTTCATTATCATTGTTTTTCTTTGCTTTGTTATTTTGACCTTTTACCTCTAAATCATCAGGACTAAGATCATATCCAAATCCATATTCCTCACGATCCAATGAATTTTTCTTATTTTTATCTTTCGCCATGAGTTTTCACCTCCATGGAAAATAAGTTGTGCATTTAGATAGTTTTTATTCATCGTTGTTTTGAAATACTATTTGGGTTTCTTTTGTTTTCATAGAACTCTCGTACCACATTAACAAAGAATTATAATCTGAATCAAGAATGTCTGCTGTTTGGATCTTTATCATTTGATTGTTTGCCCATGTAAAGTCTGTTATTGGCCAAGTTGCATTATCTATAAAGTTATTTGCAACTTCTTTATCTTCAACAGTTAATAATTTCATTTTTCTCAAATCAACTGCTACAAGATTATTTCTGAGTACTACATTCCCTTCGTTCTGCCCATAAAGAAACGCAGCGTAATTTGAATTAGGAGACTGTTTAGCCTTCATAAAAATACTACCTTGTCCAAGTGCAATACTCGATATATTTTCATTTGAAAGCTTTATGAGTAGTGTAGAGCATAATTTTGTACCACAACTATATTTTAATAGTATGTAGGTACTTCCCTCTGAATGAAAATCCAAAAAATCATATGATGTACGATGAATTTCCGCATTTCTATTACTTTGCTCATCTAGATATTCTTTAAATATAGGAATGGATTTAATGGGTATCGTAAATTGTTTACCTTCTCGTTCAAAGAAAAATAGTTCCCCATCATTCGTACTAACTAAACTATCACTTTTTACTTTTTCAGTGAGGTCAATTTCTTTCTGATAAAAAAAATAGATACCAATTAATATTAATAAACATATTGGAGCTACTCTTATAAGTATGACCTTTTTTTCCTCACGCATATTATTTTAAACTCTTTATCTCATCATTTAGTAATTGAAATACTTGTTTCACTTTTTCTTTTGGGAAAGTCGCATATTGATCACCTACACTTACTTCGTAACTACATGTTCCCTCTATTGATTCTCTTAAATAACTAGTTAAACCAACACCTGTTGACTCATATATTTTTATTAGAATAGACTCCACTTCCTCTTTTGAAGCATGAAAATGAACATGAAACATATTTGAAACTGGTACTAGTGGCATTGTTGAAACTGCAGGACATGAATTGAAAAATTCAGCAAGCTCCTTAGCGTCTTCGTAGTATTGTCTCATCTTTGGAATTCTTTCATCAAAATAATAATCTGAACTTAAAATATAAGGATATAAGCTGATTAAATCCCCACCATGGCGTCTTTTCCACACTTTCGATTCTTCAGTAAAGGCTTTATCGCCAGCGAGAATCGCTCCTGCAATTCCACCAATCCCTTTGTAAAAAGATAAATATACACTATCAAAAAGACTGCATACTTCAGCGGCAGATTTTTGATAGTATGGAAGAATTTCAGGAAGTCGTGCACCATCTAGATGTAGCTTAATTCCTTTTTTACGACAGAGGTTGGAGATTTCCTCAAGCGTTACGTAATCTGGCAATTGTCCTCCAATCTCACGTTGAGGCAATTCGAGCAACAAACATGCCACTTCCTCTTTCATATTCAACACATCATCTAATTCTATTAATCTATTTTTTTCTGCTAACAATACAGGTTCAATGTGATGTAATTGTTTTAATCCATCTTCCTCATGAATCTCTAAATGACATAATGGATGATATGCAACTTTTTTTATACCCTTTTTATCACACCAAATGCGTAAGGCGATTTGCTGAGCCATTGTTCCACTTGGGAAAAAGACAGCTGTTTCTTTTCCTAAATAAGATGCAATCTTCGCTTGGAAATCGTCGATAATCTTGCCATTACCATATACATCACTTTCAATCTGTCCATCAACCTCTTGTAAAGCATCCTTCAGTATCTGAATATTTCTTTTGCCATGACCCGGAATTTGATATTTTGTTTGTTTAAATGCTTGTAATAAAGTACTTGCTTCGCTCATTCCCTATGTCCCCTGCCATTTTTCGAATAATTACAATAAATTTATTGTATCGTACAAGAGCAATTTAGAATAGTTTGAAGCTAAAATCCTTCCCTCTTTTCACTTCAGAGCAGCTTTGAATATACGTCGTTTAGAGGCACGGTCACCATCTATCGTTGTTGCAGCTACTAGGAAACCTTTCCCTAAAAGTTCCGACAAAAACCTTTTCATAAGTTTGTTTTTGAATAGGAAGGGAACTATATAATTAATGACTTTTTAAAGGAGGATCCCTATGACAACAGATAAATATGAAAAAATACACCAAGAGGTTTCTGGCCAAACGCAAAATCAACAACCAGGTATTGAAGCAGAGATGAATCCCTCACCTATTTTTGACGACAAAAACTATAAAGGATCAGGAAAATTAAAAGGAAAAGTAGCACTTATTACAGGTGGAGATAGTGGAATCGGTCGAGCTGTTTCAATTGCTTTTGCTAAAGAAGGTGCACATGTCGCCTTTGTTTATTTGGATGAAAACGAAGCGGAAGACGCCGATAAAACCTGCAAGTTAATAGAAGAATACGGAGTAAAATCTTTGAAAATTAAAACAGATTTAAGCGACGATGAAAACTGCCATAATGCAGTGGATGAAGTGATTGAATCATTTGGCCAAATAAATATTTTAGTGAATAATGCAGGTAAGCAGTTTCCGACAATGGATTTTTTGAAAATTACGCCTGATCAGTTACAGGAAACATTTTCGACAAATATTTATTCTATGTTTTATTTAACTCAAGCCGCTTTGCCTCATATGAAAAAGGGGGATACCATTGTAAACACTTCTTCTGTTACTGCATATAACGGTTCACCTGAACTTATTGACTATTCAGCAACAAAAGGTGCCATTACTACTTTTACTCGATCCCTGGCTCTAAATCTAGCGGAAAAAGGAATTCGTGTAAATGCTGTTGCACCTGGCCCTATATGGACTCCCCTTATCCCTGCAACATTTGATAAACAAAAAGTAAAAAAACACGGTGATGATACTCCTGTAGGCAGACGTGGGCAACCCGCGGAAAACGCTCCTGCTTATGTATTTTTAGCTTCTTCGGATTCCAGTTATATGACCGGACAAACAATTCATGTGGATGGTGGGGATTTTGTTGGGTCTTGAATAGTGTCCCTGTGATACAAACAATTCGGAATTGTTTACTTCATAGGGATAATTTCTGAGTTAGAATCATCCTCCACTTCTTGTTTATGCTCTAGGCAATATTGGCAGTAGCTTGAATTCGTTTGCTCATAGAATGAGGGCAAAAGGTATTTAAGAACCCCTCTATCTAAAAAGGGAGGAGCGGGTTTTGATTCGTCACAATAATATGGATAGGAGCTGTATGGGTATTGTTCTAAGTGGTTTACCATAGGTTTTTTAGTGTCTATAGGATTTCTGTGGATGTAGCTGCTAACATTCAATAAACCGCGGGGAGAGTTTACTTTTTGGGCAAAAAATCGTTTCTGATAAATTCGACCAATATGGTTATATCGCTTTGAGTAGGAGGTGCTGTATCTTTTATTGATTAGACCCATAATTTTGCTCAGTGATGTTCCTTCTGTTTTTATCAGAATATGATAGTGATTTGTCATAAAACAAAAAGCTAAAATACGGAAAGGGAATCTACTATGAACATGTAGAAATGCACGCATAAGTTCAAGCATATCTGTTTTTGCATTAAAAATATTTTGTCTGTTGTTCCCTCTCATGAGTACATGGTAGTAAGCATTTGGTTGAAAGTTTCTTTTTTTTGTCACGGTTATTTTTTTCTCCTCTCTTCTTTTATTTTCCTTTCAATCAATCTAAGTTATTTATATCAAAATGTAAAATGTTGAAAAAAGTGAACAATGGCGTTTTGGATAGGAAAAACTAACGAAAATAAAAGTGTCCCTGTGACGCAAACAATTTAGAATTGTTTGCGTCACAGGGACAGCATATTACAGGGACAGCATATTCTCACATAGTACTTTTATTAACCTTTTTCCCATCAAATGAATAGAGAGTTAATTTGCCATCTATAAAAGTCTCTAAATGCACAGGACGTCCCCATAGTTGATAAATATAAGGTAGAACATTTTCTAAATAGCGCGTATCGAGTTCGGTCCCCTCATAACCGTGTTTTAAATGAAGTTCTCCGTTTCGAGAATAGTCGCCGTCTTCCACAACTATATATGGAAAACTCCCATTAACCCTCATAGAAACGAGTTGATCGCGTACATTCTCATAATCTTTATCGGTTATTTGATAGTTTCCATTCTTTTTTTCAAACAAATATAGATCCTCAACTTTTACCAAATCTTTCGTTAAATAGTTTCGTATAAAAGATATATCTGATTCAATTTCTCTCACTTCAAACATTTTCTCTCTACCCGAGTTAGGCTTTACTCCTAATCTTTTCAGCTCTTCCGTCGGTTGATCATATCTCTTCTCGATGTCCTCAAAAATCTTTAATCCTAAATAATAGGGATTGATACTTGTCTGAGAAGGCTGAACAACATTTGCATTTAATTTTGCGAACTCTACCGTTTCATCAGAGGTTAAATTCATTTCTCTCAAAATACGTTGATGCCAATATGATGCCCAACCTTCATTCATAATCTTTGTCTCTAATTGCGGCCAAAAATACAACATTTCTTCTCGCATCATTGTTAAAATATCACGTTGCCAGTCCTCCAGCTCTCGACTGTATTCTTGAATGAATAATAGTAAGTCTTTTTCGGGATTTGGGGGAAACTTCTTTTTCTTGGGTACAACCAATTTCTTTTCCTTTGTTACTTGATCTATACTCCATAAATCATCGTATGGTGTTTTACGTAGTGCTTCCACCACTTCTTCGTCTAAATCATAGTCAAGTTTAGGTTTAATAATGGAAGGATCAATATGCTCTTGAATAGCGAGTACTGCATCTAAAAAGCTTTCGACCTCTTCTTTTCCATGAATCATTTCATAATCCGCAATTCTTTCTGCAGTTGCCGTCATACTTTCAACCATATCTCTTCTTGTATTTGAAAAACGTACATTATTTTTAAAAAAGTCACAGTGAGCAAGGACATGTGCAATAATAAGCTTATTTTGAATAAGACTATTTGTATCCAGCAAAAATGCATAACATGGATTCGAATTAATAACGAGCTCATATATTTGACTTAGGCCAAAGTCATACTGTACCTTCATTTTGTGAAATTGCTTCCCGAAACTCCAGTGCGTGAAACGTGTCGGCATACCATATGCGCCAAAAGTATAAATAATATCAGCAGGGCAGATTTCATAACGCATTGGATAATAATCAAGTCCGAACGCAGATGCAATTTCGGTAATTTCAGCGATTGCATGATGAAGCTTCGTCTCCATTAAATGATTCCCCTCCATTTAATTTGGCACTCTAAAAAGGCTTTTCAATGCTTCATATACATCTCGATTTTCTTTTAATACATAATAACGAAACTTAGGATTATTTAAATTTTTATACGTGTTCATTAAAGTAGAATATCTACTATGAGCATTAACTTCCCCATATCCAAACATGCAGGAAACTTCCATTAATTCATTAACAAGTTTTATACATTTCTCATTATCGCTGGTCATATTTTCTCCGTCAGAAAAGTGAACAGGATAAATATTGAAACGTGCAGGATTGTACTTTCCATCGATAAGTTCTAATGCTTTTTGATAAGCTGACGAACAAATAGTTCCACCGCTTTCACCTTTTGAAAAAAAAGCCTCTTCTGTTACAACTTTTGCTTCTGTATGATGGGCAATGAATTCAATTTCAACCTTTTCATATTTGGATCGTAAAAATCTAGTCATCCAGAAAAAGAAACTTCTTGCGCAATATTTTTCAAATGCTCCCATAGAACCACTAGTGTCCATCATGGCGAGTACAACTGCTTTAGATTCAGGTTTCGTCACTTCGTCCCACGTTTTGAAACGCAAGTCATCGTTTTGGAGTGGTGTAATTTCCGCTTTTCCTTTCATTGCATTTCGTTTAATTGCTGTAATAATTGTTTTCTTCTTATCAATGTTTCCCATTAGTCCTTTTTTACGAATATCATTAAATTCAACTTTATCGGTTATAATGTCGGCTTGTTCCTTTTGCTGTAAATTTGGCAATTCCATTTCTTTGAAAAGAATATTTTCTAATTCAGCTATAGTTACTTCTGCTTCATAGTAATCCTTCCCTGCTTGATCTCCAGCCTGTTTCCCCTTCCCGGGACTACTTTGACCTTCACCTGAACCCCGGGCAATCACGTCTCCTACTTGACTATCGCCATCCCCTTGACCAACATGTTTTGTTTTATCGTAGTTATAACGAATCTTATATTCATCTAATGAACGGATGGGTATTTTAATTACTTGCCGTCCATTCGACATTATTATGCTTTCTTCACTGATCAAATCTGGCAAATTGTCTTTTATCGCTTCTTTTACTTTATCCATATGACGCTGCTGATCTTGATAACCTTTTCTGTGCAAAGACCAATTTTCCTGTGAGATGACATAATGATTTTCATGGTTTTCGTTCATTTTCATCAACACCTACCTATTTTTTATAATATGCCGAGAAGACAAAGTTATTGCCAATCTATACAGAAAAACAGACCAATGAAAAATAATAAGTCTTTGTAAGTTTGAAGACAAAAGATTTCAAGAATGTCGAAAACCTTCTAATATTTTGATTTTTTCCTGCTTATTCTTTTCTTTTATTAATAGATATAGTAAAAAGATGCTAGCCCCACACGTAGTGTGAAGGGAGTCTCGTCCTGAGGCGACGACTTTCATGACCAACATCGTGTTGGCCCAGGAGGCTCAAAGATGACGTCCGCGGAAAAAGAGTGTTTTTTTCAACCTCGATTTTTCTTACTATCGATTTAATAAAAAAAGAACTGTAGGCACCCTCGATTTTTTCGAGTCTGTCTACAGTCTGCTTGTTTTGAATATCTATCTATTTAAAAGGCTACCGACGTAACGCAATAATTCATTAGCTGAAGTGGAATTATATCCGTGTTCATCTATTAATCTAGCAACTACCTCATTCACTTTTTTAAGATGTGCTTCATCCGGTGTTTTGGAAGAAGTCGTAATTTTAACAACGTCTTTTAAATCAGCGAAAAGTTTCTTTTGTATCGCTTCTCGTAATCGTTCATGAGAATTATATTCAAATCTCTTTCCTTTTCTAGCGTAAGCTGAAAGACGAATAAGAATTTCCTCTCTAAATGCTTTCTTAGCATTTTCTGAAATTCCTATTTGTTCTTCAATCGATCTCATTAATTTTTCATCTGGGTTCATTTCTTCCCCTGTAAGTGGGTCTTTCATTTTATTTTTGTTACAGTATGCTTCGACATTATCCAAGTAGTTATTCATTAACGATATTGCTGACTCTTCGTAAGAATAAACAAAAGCTTTTTGAACTTCTTTTTTCGCAATTTCATCGTATTCTTTTCTAGCAATCGCTATATAATTCATATATTTTTCGCGGTCCTCTTGAGAAATAGATGCGTGCTGATCAAGTCCTTCCTTGAGTGCACGTAAAACATCCAATGCATTAATGGATGGTACTTCTTTACGAATAATAGCGGATGAAATTCTATTAATTACATAACGGGGATCAATCCCATTCATTCCTTCGTTTAAGGCTTCTTTCTTTAATTCTGCAACATCAATTTCATTAAATCCTTCAACACTCTCACCGTCATACAGTCTCATTTTCTTCACAATATCAATGCCTTGTTTTTTAGGTACTTCTAATCTTGTCAGGATGGAGAAGATTGCAGCGGCTCTTAGTGCATGCGGTGCAATATGAACATGCGTCATATCACTTTCTTTAATCATTTTTTCATATATACGCTCTTCTTGACTCACTTTCAGGTTGTAAGGAATTGGCATGACAATAATTCGCGAGTGTAATGCCTCGTTCTTTTTATTGGAAATAAAGGAACGATACTCTGTCTCGTTAGTATGTGCAACAATAAGTTCATCGGCACTAATTAGAGCAAATCTTCCTGCTTTAAAATTCCCTTCTTGAGTAAGAGACAATAAATGCCATAGAAACTTTTCATCTAATTTGAGCATTTCCTGAAATTCCATTATCCCACGATTAGCTTTATTTAGTTCTCCATCGAAACGATACGCTCGCGGATCTGATTCTGATCCGAATTCAGCAATAGTTGAAAAATCAATACTACCTGTTAAATCCGCAATATCTTGTGACTTTGGATCAGATGGTGTGAAAGTTCCTATTCCTACTCGTTTGTCTTCGGAAAAAAAGATACGTTCAACCATTACATGTTCTATTCGTCCATCGTATTCCTTTTCAAGTCGCATCGAATTAAGTGGTGATAAACTGCCTTCAATTCGAATTCCATATTCCTCTGTAAAATCATTGCGTAAATGATGTGGAATTAAGTGCAAAGGGTCCTCATGCATTGGACAACCTTGTATAGCATAAACCGCTCCTTCATCTGTACGCGAATATTGCTCAAGACCGCGTTTTAACAACGTAACAATGGATGATTTCCCTCCGCTTACAGGTCCCATTAATAAAAGAATTCGCTTACGAACGTCCAGTCTTTTGGCAGCAGGATGAAAATATTCTTGCACTAGTCTTTCAATTGCCATTTCCAGTCCAAATATTTCTTTTCCGAAGAAATGGTACATTTTCAGCCCATCTCTCTCCGTTAGCCCAGAACTATTAATCATATTATAAACACGCGAATGTGCCGTTTGGGCAACTTCTGGTCTATCCTTAACAATGGCTAAATACTCCTCGAACGTGCCTTCCCATTTCAGATTATTCTCTTCTTCACGGTAGCTTTTGACCTTGTTCAAAATATCCATCTTTTCCCTCCATTCAGGGGCGTTGTTTATACATAGTATGAAAGGAGAGAATTTATGATACCTATTACTGCTCGGAATCGCATGCAAACTCCGAGTTTTATTTATTTTAATTTTCTAATAAGTTAAATATTTATTTATGTTTACATTTGGGGTAAGTATATCCTGAGTACGATGAAATATTAACCCTTGTTTAGTGTTCAATATTGCTTGGAGTGCAGGTGCTCGACTCCTGCGCGAATAGCAGATGTTTTCTGCACCGAAAGCGAAGCGGCAGGTGCATGAGCCTTGAGATCCCGCAGGGAGCGAAGGGAGCGCCGGAACGGAAATCAACCTGTTCATTGCATAATAAATTTATATACTTTCTTATTCTGTAAAAAAGGGGTTCTGAACAAGTTCAGAGCCCCTCTTTTTTATTTATACTTCGCTTCCATCTTTTAATAAACCAATATATTGCAAGCCCAATAACAATTAAAAATAGGAGTACTGGTAAATTTCCGACAAGAAACACAATAATTCCAGAGCCGGCAGCTAAAAGCGCATTAGTGCTCGTCACAAATTGTTTCTTTGTTTTGTCCCATGTATTTAAATCTTTATTGTCTATCTCAGGAATAATCACACGATTTTCATACATAGTCATTTCTACTGTAGAAAAGGATGTCTGGTTTTCAAGGTATTTTATCTTACCAACAATTACTTCTATCTCTTCTTGAACTGATGCCAGATCAGAAGAAATTTTTAACAGATCCTCGGTTTTTTCGGCTTTTTTCATAAACTCAAGCAAACGTTCTTCAACTACTCGTTTCGATTTGATACGAGATGTTAAATCAACATATTGCTCCGTGACGTCTTGCCCGGTTACATTTCGTTCAAGCACTTTGGATGCTACCTCTTCTGCATCAGATAAAAATGTTTCGAAATGCTTTTCTGGAATTCGTACAATCATATTGCCACTACTCGTCTGATCATCTAACCGGTGAACATTCGACTCCACAATATATCCGCCATATTTCTTCACTTTCTGCTCAATGTTGTTTTGTGCATTTGCTAGATTTTTCACGTTCGTACTTATTATCGCTTTGTGAATAATCATTCTCTCAGAAGGAGCTTCTACGCTTTCCTGTTCTGCTATATCTGCCGTACTTTTCAATTCTTCTACTGAGTCGCTTGCAGAGTCGCTTGCCTCCTCTGTTTTGTATTCCTTTCCACTTTCTTTATTTTCACTACAAGCTGTTACTAATCCTAATAAACTGAAAAGAAGTAAATAGAAAATTGTTTTTTTCATTTCCAATTGCCTCCTGTCTTTGAATAAATAGACGATTGAACAAAATAATAGTTACAAAAATCAGAAAGTTCATTTGTTATTACTCTACTATGCTAATGAGGCGTCTAATTAGCGTATGAGAAATTTTTACTTTTTTCACAAAAACACTTAATTTTTTTTATTATTCCGTTAGAATAGAAGTAGAAATTTAAGGAGGGGTTTTACATGGGGAAAGCAAGTGAGAAAGTTATTCGATACCGTGGTACAGAATTAAATACGAAGGGTTGGCTTCAAGAAGCAGCCCTTAGAATGCTCATGAACAACTTAGATGCGGAAGTAGCGGAACACCCAGATGAACTAGTCGTGTATGGAGGAATTGGAAAAGCAGCTCGAAATTGGGAAGCTTTTGACGCTATTGTTGGCTCATTAAAAGAATTAGAAAACGATGAGACGTTACTTGTGCAATCTGGTAAGCCGGTTGCCGTTTTTAAGTCGCATATAGATGCACCTCGTGTTCTTATTGCGAACTCGAACCTAGTTCCTGCATTTGCAACTTGGGATCACTTTCACGAGCTCGATAAAAAAGGATTAATGATGTATGGACAAATGACTGCTGGTAGTTGGATTTATATTGGCTCACAAGGAATTGTTCAAGGAACATATGAAACTTTTGCAGAACTAGCGAAGCAACATTTTAATGGTTCTTTAAAACACACGATTACACTTACAGCTGGTCTTGGCGGTATGGGCGGTGCTCAACCACTTGCAGTTACGATGAATGGCGGCGTTTGTATCGGCATTGATGTGGACGAGACTCGTATAGACCGACGCATTGAAACTCGTTATACAGATGTGAAAACGCATTCTTTAGACGAGGCGATTCAATTAGCAGAAGAAGCAAAGAAAGACGGCAAACCGCTATCTATCGGGCTAGTTGGGAATGCATCGGATATTTTACCAGAAATGATTACACGTGGTTTTATTCCAGATGTTCTAACAGATCAAACTTCTGCACACGACCCGTTAAACGGTTATACCCCATCACAAATGTCTTTAGAAGAAGCTGCCAATTTGCGTAGTAGTGATCCACTCGAATATGTAAAACGCTCTAAAGCGTCAATGACCACTCATGTACGTGCAATGGTTGACATGATGGATAAAGGTGCAGTGACATTTGACTACGGTAATAATATTCGTCAAGTAGCTAAAGATGAAGGGTTTGACCGTGCATTCGACTTCCCTGGATTTGTTCCAGCTTATATTCGCCCTCAGTTCTGTGAAGGTAAAGGTCCATTCCGTTGGGTAGCACTATCGGGTGATCCGGAAGATATTTACAAAACAGACGAAGTTATTTTACGTGAGTTCAGCTACAACACACATTTATGCAACTGGATTAAAATGGCACGTGAAAAAATTCAATTCCAAGGTCTTCCTTCTCGTATATGTTGGTTGGGTTATGGCGAACGTGCACGTTTCGGAAAAATTATTAATGATATGGTCGCTTCTGGTGAATTAAGTGCACCAATCGTAATTGGCCGTGATCATCTTGATTCTGGATCAGTTGCTTCTCCAAACCGTGAAACAGAAGCTATGAAAGATGGGTCCGATGCAGTAGCGGATTGGCCGATTTTAAATGCGATGATTAACGCTGTTGGTGGCGCAACATGGGTTTCTGTTCACCATGGTGGTGGGGTTGGAATGGGATACTCCCTTCATGCAGGAATGGTAATCGTAGCAGACGGTACGAAAGAAGCAGAAGCAAGATTGGAACGTGTGCTTACTTCCGATCCTGGAATGGGAGTTGTACGCCATTTCGATGCTGGTTACGAACTTGCAGAAAAAACAGCGCGTGACAAGGGTATCCACATTCCGATGATGAAACAGGAGGACTGAGTAGCAATGACAAAACCTATTTGGATTAAGCATGCTTCCCAACTGGTGACACTTGCAAATGATTCTCTTGGTCCACGGGTAAAGGAAGCCATGAGTGAATTATCAATTATTGAGGGTGGTAGTATCTGGCTTGAAAATGGGATTATCCAAGCAGTTGGGACTACAGATGAACTCCAAGCTATTTATTTTGATCGTATAGATGAAGCTGAAATTGTCGATGCTTCAGGTCATCTCGTAACACCAGGTTTAGTGGATCCACATACACATGTTGCATTTGGTGGAAGTCGCGAGCGCGAGTTTGAAATGCGTCTAGAAGGTGCGACATATATGGATATCATGAATGCCGGTGGTGGAATTCACGCAACAACTAGGATGACGCGTGAGGCTACTGAAAATGAACTCGTTGAACAAACTGCAAAACGATTGGATTCGTTTTTGGCACATGGCGTAACAACCGTAGAAGGCAAAAGTGGATACGGATTAGATCTCGAAACTGAACTCAAACAGCTTCGTGTGATGAAACGTTTACAAACCGAACATCCAATAGATATCGTTCCTACGTTTATGGGTGCACACGCTGTTCCAACAGAATTTAAAAGTCGTGAGGATGAATACGTTGATTTGATTATTAACGAAATGCTCCCTATCGTTGCTAAGGAAAAACTTGCACAATTTAATGATGTTTTCTGCGAAGTAGGCGTTTTCACTCCTGAACAATCCGAACGTATTTTAGAGGCAGGAAAACTACATGGACTTACTCCGAAAATACATGCCGATGAAATTGAACCATACCAAGGAGCAGAGCTTGCTGCGAAAGTTGGAGCAATTTCGGCAGAGCATTTGTTGAAAGCATCGGATGATGGAATAAGAGCGATGGCTGAACAAGGTGTTATAGCTTGTTTATTGCCTGCAACAGCACTGTATTTAAGAGAGGCTGCTGCCAAAGGTCGTGCGATGATCGATGCAGGTGTTCCTGTTGCTATTTCTACGGATTGCAATCCTGGCTCTTCTCCAACGACATCGATGCCGCTTGTCATGAATTTAGCTTGTATTTCCATGCGATTAACTCCCGCCGAAAGCCTATGTGCCGCAACATATAATGCAGCATGTGCGATTCAAATGGAGGATAAGGTTGGGTCGTTAGAAGTTGGAAAACAAGCGGATGTTGTTTTGTGGAACGTAAAAAATTATCAAGAACTTCAATATTTATTTGGTGTAAATCATGTAAACACTGTTTGGAAAAAAGGCATTAAAGTGATTGGATAAGATGAAATATTCACAACTTCAATTGCAGATGAATTTCAGTAATTTAATTAATTCAAAAAAGAAAGAATGTGAATAGAAATGATTAGTTTAAAAGGACATGGGCTTACGCTTGAAGATATGCGCGCCATTTTATATCAAAATGAAGAAGTGATGCTGGAAGACAAAGCAATGGCAGCGGTTGTAAAAAGTCGTAAAGCAGTTGAAAAGATTGTAAAAGAACAACGTACAGTTTACGGTATTAATACAGGATTCGGAAAGTTTAGTGATGTTAGTATTGACGAATCTGATGTTCATGCACTTCAACTTCACCTTATTCGTTCTCATGCATGTGGTATCGGCCAACCTTTTGAAGAAACCGTGTCACGTGCCATGGTTGTTCTTCGATTGAATGCATTGTTAAAAGGATTTTCTGGTATTCGTCTTGAGGTACTTGAAAGACTTGCATATATGGTTAATAACCAAATTCATCCAGTGATTCCACAACAAGGATCATTAGGAGCATCAGGCGACTTAGCTCCTCTCTCCCATTTAGCACTGGTTCTTATCGGAGAAGGTCTTGTTTGGGAAGGAGAAAAACATATTTCTTCTCAAGAAGTATGGGAGAAACATAAGTTAGAGCCGATTGTTTTAGAAGCAAAGGAAGGTCTCGCTCTTATTAACGGTACACAAGCAATGACCGCACAGGGTGTAGTGAATTGGTTAGAATCAGAAACACTTGCATATCAAAGTGAGTGGATTGCCTCTATGACAATAGAAGCTTTACATGGAATTACGGACGCATTTCATCCCGCTATTCATGAAGCTCGAGGCTATCCAGAGCAAGTGGCAGTGGCAAAACGCATACTTGGTTGGCTTGAAGGAAGTAAACTTATTACGAAACAAGGCGAGAAACGGGTACAAGATGCTTATTCATTACGTTGTATTCCGCAAATTCACGGGGCTAGTTGGCAGGTGTTAGCGTACGTTAAAGAAAAACTAGAAATTGAAATGAACGCTGCAACCGATAACCCTCTCATTGTTGAAGATGGTGAGCTTGTAATATCGGGTGGAAACTTCCATGGCCAACCAATTGCATTCGCAATGGACTTCTTAAAAATTGGAATTGCCGAACTAGCAAACGTTTCTGAGCGAAGAATCGAACGATTAGTCAATCCACAATTAAACGAAGGTCTACCACCATTTTTGAGCCCTCAACCAGGGCTACAATCGGGGGCAATGATTTTACAATATGCAGCAGCAAGCTTAGTATCTGAAAATAAAACACTTGCACATCCAGCCTCTGTTGATTCAATACCTTCTTCTGCTAATCAAGAAGACCATGTAAGTATGGGAACAATTGGTGCAAGACATGCCAATCAAATTCTCCAAAATGCACGTCGCGTACTTGCAATCGAAGCACTTTGTGCTATGCAAGGTGTAGAATATCGCGGAATCGATTTAATGTCACCTTCCTTATCTGAGAAGTGGCATAATATGAGGAATTTCATACCTTCTATTACTGAAGACCGTGTCTTTAGTATAGACGTGGAGAAATTAAATACTTATCTAAAAGAAGAAACTGCTAATAAAAAAGCAATACACGCATAATATAGAGTTGTCCACCTTGTCCCCTTCGGCAAGAGGACAACTCTTTTTTACTAATTTCAACTCTTATCCATTCATACTCTTATTATCACAGAAAAAACCGCCAATTCGGCGGTTTTTTATTTACCACATTTGCAAGTTCCTGAACCGTTTTTTTTACAATGTTTACATTTCTTATTTGCCAATCACATCGCTCCCTCATTCGTTTTTAAAGAATATGAGACTACGTGATTGTCCTATACCCCACAGACATACAAGTTTTTTTGAATTCTAACACCTGTCTTTTTTCTTTTTGCAAATCAACTGGCAAGTGCTGAACTCATTCCATATAAATATGACAAGAATATTATTGGGAGATGTTATTGTGACACTTTGGATAGATATTTCAGCACATACTTTTAAACTAAGACTGTATAATGCCAGTGTACTTTTAAAGACTTATCCTATATCAATTGGAAAAATTTTGACTCCTACTCCGACAGGGAATTATATCATCATTAACAAAGAATTAAACCCAGGCGGACCTTTTGGTGCATTGTGGATGGGTCTTTCCAAACCACATTATGGGATACATGGTACCAACAATCCAGCTTCTATAGGAAAAAAGGTTTCACACGGTTGTATTAGAATGTATAACCATGATGTTCTTGAGCTTTCTTCTTTCGTTCCTATTAGTACTAATGTATATATTCATAAATGAAAATAATCACACTTTCGACAGATTTCACTCACTTTCTTCTTGTGGATAAAGTTATACACATAATAGAAGCCGTTAAATAAAGTATTTCCTTCAATAAACCGATTTTATTCACAGGTTATCCACCGCTTTTGTTGATAACTATATAAGTTCACTAAATAATTTGTGAGATTAGTTTTTTAATGAGATGAAAATTTCTATAACTTACTTACACCTGGGAAGAAAATCTTCTTTTGATTGCTGAAAATTCTTTTATAAATCAGAATCCACTTTTTTTGTGTATGTTTTCAAAAAATGTTTCGACATTTTTTGCAAAACCTCTCTCTTGTGGATAACTTTATACACATTATCCCAAGTGGCCTATAGCCATTTATCTATTTTATAAACAAGTTAATCACATGTTATCCACCAAATACTGTGGATAAACGAACGGTTGTTCCAAACGTAACTATTTGATAGATTTAGAGTAGGTTAATAAACTATCAATTTGTTAAATTTACTTCAAATAATAAAGTTACTTTTGAGAAAGCGGGAGGTGAATTACAGATGAGTAAAATGTCAGATGAATTGTTAATTGAATCCTATGTCACAGCGAAAGAATTAAACCTTTCTCCAGAATTTATTACATTACTAGAAGATGAAATTCACCGACGCTCTCTTGCTCTGGAACAATATATTCTACAATAATTACCATTAGACATCTTTTAGCCATAAGTATATGAAAAACGAGAATATACGAACACTAAGCGAAACTATTTTAGCGTTGTTTCGTATATACTTTATGTAGGAGAATAATCTCTTATTTAATCTCATCTCATATTACATAATGGAGGGTATATAAAGTGAAAAAATTAGTAGCAGCTTTACTTACAGCAACTCTTATATTTTCATCAGTTGGAAGTTTTGTTTTTAACGATCATTCAACGACTGCAGAGGCTAAATCTTATAAGTCCGGAAAGAGAAGCTTTAATACGAATAAAAATAACACTATCAACAATTCGAATATCCAAAAGAAAAAACAGGATACTGAAACATCCACAAATAAAACAACAAGTAGTAAAGGAGGCTTCACTTCCGGTGGTCTAATGAGAGGATTGTTTGTAGGTGGAATTGCCGGTTTATTATTTGGAAGCATGTTTGGAAGTATGGGCGCATTAGGTTCACTTCTTGGTTTTGCTATCAATGCAGCAGCGATTATTTTTATTTTTATTATCATTCGAAAGATATTTAATATCTTTGATCATAAAAAGAAAAAAGAGGAAGCAAACTCATGGAGAAGCTAATCATTCCTGAACAAAACATCATTAACGCAGTATGTGTCTATATATCACGTTTAAAGCAAACAGAGCCAGAAAACGTTGAGGTAGAACTACTTTATGATGATGACAATGGGTTTACCGCAGAAGCCTATATTAATGGACAAAAAGAGGAACTAAACACATTAAGCTTGATTAAAGCCCTTCGACTTAGTATGGAGGAATTCTTGAATATAGATCCGATTTCCACAGGTGTCGAGCTTTTATTAGACGACGAAGAAGGTATTATCGCAGCAGTTTATTAACCGAGGGAAAATCCTCGGTTTTTTTATTGAAAATTAGAAAGCGTAATGCCGCCGAACGAATTCATCACAATTAAAATAACCGGTGGCAATCGCCACCGGTCAGATATATTATTGTTGGTTATTTTGATGTCCACTCATTTGTGATTGGGCTTGAGCTACTAAACGCTTAGTAATTTCTCCGCCAACGGAACCGTTAGCACGCGCTGTAGCGTCTCCACCAAGTTGAACACCGAATTCTTGAGCAATTTCATATTTCATTTGGTCAAGTGCTTGTCTAACTCCAGGTACAACAAGTTGATTGTTATTCGGCATGTCTCTCACCTCCTTGTGAAATTAGAATGCACCATTTTTAATGGTTTATACAAAAAATCCATAGGTTAAGTTTGACAATGATTAAATAGTGAGGTATACACTTTGAATTTTGTTTCAAAGATGTGCTGAGCAAGAATTTTCTCACTCAGCACTTATCTACAATGATTTATTTTTCAAATATTTGATGAACCACTTCATTCGGTTTGCTTTTATTTAAATTTTTGTAAATACAACTAGAAGGAAGATCCCTTAAACTCTCGGCAAATGCGTTTGCCATTTCTGCCTCCCCTGCTACATGCAACTCTCTCCAACCACGCTTTCTCTTTAATTGTTCAATGGTGGTACTCATCCCTTTAAAGAAACTACTTTTATTCACCTTGTACCGTGGATCCAAAACATCGCTCTTAACCGCTACTGTACGCCTACCTTTTGCATCTACCTTTTTCTTTTCACCCCAAACTTCGGATATCGGATCATATTTAAAAGTTATATCATCTCTTACAAACCCGAATGCCGTATCCAATATGCGTACTTCTCCAAAGCTTGGCATGATAATGCCTGCTTCTGGATATGCTTTATACATGTACTCCAATTGTTCAGTTACCGGATGATTTTCCCAATAGAAGTTTGTCTTTACTGGAACCTGCACATAATGAACAGACCACAACTCATCATTGGCACTTGCAAAAATGACGACACCTTTACGAAGTTCTGTTTGATTTTTTTCATCCAGTTCATTCATAACTTTTTTCTTCACACTATTGAATGCTTCGATTTCATTTTCATCAGAAGCTTCTAAATACTCTCCTATGCGCTTTAATCCACTTTTTAAATGGATTTTCCAACCACCATTTAACTGCTCTGGATCACCTGGATTCGTGTTTAAATACACACTTAATACAGATCTGTCGCTAGAGGTATACTCTTTTAAAGCTTTAAGTTCATCGTTTATTTTCATCCTATAACCTCCTTTTTTTCGTACATTTTTAGCATTCCCCCGAATGAAATGGATAGACTTTTTTTAAAAATAAAAAAAACAACCAATCCAAACTTGGCTAACTTTTCTATTATGTAATTTTAATCACTGCTTAGTAGCAAGGTTATCTATAGATATCTTTTGTGGATTAATCTTTTTTCCACTTAAAATAATAAAAGTTATTTTTTTCCAAATGAACTTAAATTTTTTATTAATAGAATCAATTTCATAATTCAAAGTTAGAACATAAAAAACAAACAATATTAAAGTGAAATGTGAGAATATGTATAATACACTCTTCATAAATCCACATGGTTCCCGCTATCGGCGGACGCTTTCCGCGGGGGCGCTGCATTCGCGTCGTTTGCGATGTCTCATCTGTCTCACAGAGGAACAAAGGCTAAGAGCGCCACATCGTGTGGCAACGCCTTCGTGACCAACATCCTGTTGGCCTCCGACTGGAGTCGCCGCCTGTCGCTCCAATCAATAAAATAATCATTGTTCGTGTTTTAATAATTACATGCTATTTATGAAATTAACTCAATAAGTTGGAATTTCATAAATATTAAACCCATTTTTCGCAAATAGTATTAGAAATACGAGAAAAAACCCTTATGAAAGATAAAAAAACTGTAAACATCGGTACTCTAACATCCTTTAAACAGGATTGCCTTTCTTATCTAAAAAAAAACTTATCTGAGTATAAAACCCAAATAAGTTTTTTTTAATGTTTTTGCAAACTAGTTTCTTCCATCCAATACGCTTCTCTTATATTAATTTGTTTACGAAGCGTCCTTGTAACGTCCGTTGTGATCTCACCATTTTCGAAAAGGATTTGAACTTCATCCCGTTCTGCTTGAAAAGCTTTATCTTGTATATCTCTTTTCATTTGAGCATGTTGCTTTGTCTCAGAGCGCTTCGTTGCTAACTTAAAGATTGTAAGCATTTCATTATATTCCCCAATAAGCAATAACGAAACTTCCTCATTTTCTGAGGTCAAATTGTTTTTTAAATAATGAATAGCAGCTTTGGCCATACCAACTTTATAATGAATTATTTTTTCATTTATTTCTAAGTGATGTTTATACTTATTTTTGTTCTTTGGTACGTAAAATTGTGCTAAATTATGCAAACTTCTTCTTGCTATTGTCCAAAAGAATAAACCTCTATACTGCATTCGATTTGTTACAGCAACACTCATACGATGAATATGCTCATCCATCAAATAACTAATATCCTTGTCTATTTGACCAGATTCTTTTAGTTTTTCGATATAGTTAGCTTCCTCCGAAAGTGCCTTCATTCGTATGTTTGTTTCTATTAATTTCAAACGTTCTGAGTCTGCATTATTTATATATCTAAGCCGATTGCGTATTTGGTTGTATGAAGCAATAACCGATACTGCCGCTTCTCGATTTTCATCATTCATTAATTCTCTAATAGCTTTAATGGCAGCATCAACCGTACGAAGTTTTGAAATCCTTACCATTTCTTCTTTCAAAGCTTCTGTATTCCCTTTTTCAGCTATAGCAAGTAGAGGCAAGAATACGCTTGCGACTACTAATGTGACCAATATAACTCCAGCTGCAATGAAAATAATAAGTGCTCGATCAGGGAATGGTTTACCATCAGCTAAGAAATACGGGATAGTAAAGGCACCGGCTAATGTCACTGCTCCCCGAACTCCTGAAATAGTCAGGATAGAAATGAATCTCAGTGTAGGTTTTGGAAGTTGCTGTTTATTCAACCATCCTCCCCACCATGATACATATACCCATATGAATCTAAGTAATAAAAGAGCAGCAGTAATAATCAAGATTAACTTGATCACTTCAAAATTATTAAACAAAGGACTTTCAAATATTTCATTCATGACATTTGGAATTTGTAATCCTAATAACACAAACACTAAACCGTTCAAAATATAAATAAGAATAGTCCAGGTACTTCTGGAGACAACTTGAAGCTGCATGGAAGGAGATTGTTCACGATCTCGGTATATCGCATGAACGATTCCTGCAGCTACTACAGATAATATCCCAGAAAGATGAAAATGTTCGGTAATGTAAAAGATAACAAATGGGGTAAGAAGCTGAATGAGCATATGAAGTGTTACATCTTCCATTCCAAGACGTCGAATAAAAATCTTCAGTCGAATAAATAGATAAGCTAGAAATGCTCCCCCTACAAATCCCCCGATTGCGATAACCAAAAAGCTCCAACTTGCCTCAGCAAATGAAAAAACACCAGTCACAGTAGCTGCCACAGCAAATTTAAACGCAACTAAACCCGATGCATCATTCATAAGTCCTTCGCCTTCGAGTACATGCATAATTGTTTTCGGCATTTTTACTCGGCTAGAAATGGCTCCAACTGCGACAATATCCGTAGGCGATAAGATTGCCGCCAGTGCAAAAGCTGCCGATAAAGGAATCGACGGTATAAGCCAATGAATTAAGTATCCAATAACAAATACTGTTAAAAACACTAAACCGAGAGCAAGCATTAGTATCGGTTTTTTTAATTTCCATAAATCATGCCTCGAAACATTTTTTCCATCATAAAATAATAAAGGAGCAATAAATAAAATGAAAAATAACTCCGGCTCTATAGGTACGTGAATTCCTAATGGAAGTCCCGCAAGCAAAACGGCTAGTGCAATTTGTATAATCGGCACAGGTATGTATGGCATAAAATGATTAATGAAATTAGAGAGCCCAATGATTGCTAGTAAAAGTAGTATGGTTAAAAAAAACTCCATTTTGTATCTCCTTTCATCTCTATTTCTTTAAGTCTAAAGGGATTACAGTCTAAATACAAATGAGGCGATTTGAAATTAATACTATTTATTAATCAAACAATAACGCATGTTTTACATATACTATTTGGAGTTTGAAATAAAAGGAGGTGCTCATATTGACAAATCATCCATTTTCCTTACCGTATAATCCCGATAATTCAAACCTTCCTTTTGGACAGCCACACTATCCACAAAGTCAGGTTGAATCCCGAAATACAGAACAAGGCAGTGCACCAACTAATCCTCCACCATCTAAATTACCTACCAATGGTAAATTAGTGAATTTTACCATTGAACCAGATGCCCTCAAAAATTGTTTATATCATGATACCTATATTCAGCTGGTAAACCGTAATTCATTTTGGTTTCACCCCACTTACATTGACCACTATGTTACCTCAGGATTTAGATGGAATGGTAATGAATGGATCCCTTGGGGAATAGACTTGAATCGAATTGTTTCCTTTCAATGTGTATGATTTAAGAAGCACAAGCACACTTTAATTACACCTTCCCAAGTGCTTTGGTCTAATCATCTACATTATTACCGTTAGATTTAGAGGAGTTGGAAGTGACCGAATCACTTCCAACTCCTCTATTTTCGGTCATCTTGTGGCAGATGTTTGTTCGTCGCTCTCTTGCAATGTGAATGGACATGGTGCATTGGATTTGGATAATACGAGATAAAATACTTTTCTATACCGTTAAAGGCGTCCGAAGATACAATTTCATACGCTTCTTAGTTTCTATTTCCACCGTTTATTGGAGAGGAAGGCGGCGAGCAAATCAAGACTCAAGGAAGCAGCTTGATGCTTGCCCGACTTACAAGTGTCCACCTTCAGCGGAAATCAACCTGTTCATTATCGTGAAACTTATATACTTATTCTTTCAAAAAAGATAAAATCCTATTCCCATTATTAAGTATGCAGCAAAAAGCGTCAGTCCTTCAAACCAGTTAGATTCACCATCATTTGATAAATTAATTACAAGAAGAGCAGCAGTTATCATTGCAACCAATTCAGGTAAAGTGAATACGAGCGCCATCGATTGTGGCATAAACAATGAAATAATAACTAGAACTGGAGCAACAAACATCGCAACTTGCAACGTAGAGCCTACCGCAATCTCCACGGATATATCCATTTTGTCTTTGACCGCCATTGTAATTGCGGAAACATGCTCCGCTGCATTCCCAACAATCGCCACGATAATAACTCCAATGAATAACTCCGTCCAACCAAACTTTGCACCAAGCATTTCAAACGTATGAACCAGTTGCTCTGAGACAAAAGCAACTATTACTGTAGCTAGCAGAAGAATTAAAATAGATTTACCTTTCGTCCATTCTGGTACTTCCGTTTCTATTTTCGGTTGATCAGAAGAAGAAAATATTCCATGATGCGTAACTAATTTAAAAAAGAGTCCCGCAAGGTAAAGAGCAATTAAAACGATTGCAATGCCAACACTTAAACTTAATGTATCTTGAGGAGTCATTGTAATTGAAAATACTTCCGGAATAACGAACGCCACGATAATAGCGAAAATAAGTAAACCAGAATTGTATCTTGCAGCATGGACACTAAACTTTTGACGTTTAAACTTAATTCCTCCCGTAAAAAAAGAAAGCCCTAACACAAGCAATAAGTTTCCTAAAACGGAACCAGTAAGTGAAGCAAGAACAATCCCAATCATTCCTGCCTTCAATGTGAAAATAGAAATAATAAGTTCAACTGCATTTCCAAACGTTGCATTTAACAATCCGCCAACTCTCGGACCACTAACAATTGCAAGGCTCTCCGTAGCTCGTCCTATGTATCCTGAAAGTCCAATAATACTTGCACAACAGAGCAAGAACATAATCATGTCTGACCAATTAAAAAATGCTCCAGCAATAACTAATGGAACACCAACAAAAACGAGAATGGCAAACAATTTATTCATAAAACCACCTCTTTAAAAAATATACTCTTCCTTATCTTCCCCTTTTCTATAGTAAAAAATCAGAAAAAATCAAATTAACACGTATTTCCTTCTACTTACATAAATTGAAGGGAAAAGAAAAGGAGTGAAGTTGTAAAATGATTCAGATGCAACCTATTTTTATTGATGACCATACATTTGTTGCCGTTTCAGTTGAGTTACCTAAAACAAACTTGCTTACTGTATCAAATAATATAGGCTACATTATGTGCGGAGCACTAGACGTAGCACTTCTAAACGAAAAATTAAAAGACCGTAAAGTAATTGCAGGTAGAGCTGTTGGTGTTAAGACCATTCAGCAACTTTTAGATGCACCATTAGAGTCAGTCACCTATGAAGCGGAGGAACGAGGAATTACAAAAGGAATGATAGGAAGAGAAGCACTTTTAAAAATGATTTAAGAAATTTTGTGCTTTTGTTGTTCTGCATATGCAGAAACACTATTACATTGAAAATTAACAGGAGAGACAAGTGAATCTTCACTTGCCTCTCCTCTTTTCCGCTAATGTACATAATTTTGGATAGTTAGCTACATTTTTGTGCCCTACTCTTTTAACATTCTCCGAAGATACAAACTGGAGGTTTTTCTAATTCCACTGGACAAAAAATTCATATTAAGAGACTCCCTTTACTTACTGAAGAGGTCACTGAGAAGTTAAACTTCCAAACAACTCTTTTATAGTGTTCAGTGCCCTCCCCACAACATAAACATATAGTTTATATTTTATTTTTATAAACCTACCTTCTTGCTTGACTCTCTTTCAAAGAAAGAGTAAATTTAAAACACCGTAATTGAACTGTTCCATCTGGAACTATTTTGAATAGAATGAGGTGAGAAAAGTAAATATTAATAAGAAATACAGTGCTAAATCATCGGATTTTTTACATTCGTTTCGACGTTTAAACAAGGAGTTGATGCAGTTTGTACATAAAACTGCGTTAGAGCATGGCTTAACTGTTCCACAATATTCTCTGCTGATGACAATCGCACCAAATAAGGAAATAACACAAAAAAAATTAGGTGAGATTGTACAAATACCAAAAAGTACTTTGAGTCAATCAGTTGATGGTCTGGTTCAAGCTGGATGGATTGAGCGTGATCCTGTTCCTGATAACAGACGAGAAATGCAACTTATACTTAGTGAAAAAGGGAAAATTTTATATGAAACGATTGCTCAAAAAAAAGGGACCATTCACCAAGTAATTGATTCCGTTTTAAATACACTTACGGAAATACAATTTGAAGAATTCCAATCAACTCTTCTCCATATTGCCGATTCTTTAGAAAAAGAGACTAGTACAAAGGGGAACACACAGAATGATTAAGCTACTAAAACATCTTACCTTCTATAAGTGGATTATTATTGCTGTTTTTGGTTTAGTTTTTATCCAATCCATGTCAGATCTTTATTTACCAACTTTAATGGCAGATATTATTGATAAAGGTGTTGTAGTTGGTGATACACCTTATATTTGGAAAATAGGCGGCTTAATGCTTTTAGTTGCCGCATTCGGAGCAATCGCATCGGTTGTTGCAAGTTTTTATTCGTCAAAAGCAGCAATGGGCCTTGGAAGGGATATTCGACGTAAAGTATTTAAACACGTAGAGCAATTTTCTTTGCAAGACTTTGACGAGTTTGGAACAGCATCTCTTATTACAAGAACGACGAACGATATTACCCAAGTTCAGCAAGTAGTTATTATGATGTTACGAATGGTAATAAGTGCACCAATCATGTTTGTTGGAGGACTAATTATGGCTGTTTCCAAAGATGCCAAGTTGTCTCTTACACTTGTACTAACGATGCCTATACTAATAGGTGCAGTATTATTAATACTTTATAAAGGTGTACCACTCTTCAAGACCGTTCAAAAACGACTAGATCGTTTAAATCTTGTATTACGAGAAAACTTAACTGGTATTCGAGTAATTCGAGCATTCAATCGAGAAAAACAAGAAAAATCACGTCTTCAAGTTGCTAACAAGGAATTGACGGATGTATCCATTAAAGTAAACAAAGTGATGGCATTTTTAATGCCGGTAATGATGCTTGTTATGAATTTAACAGTTGTTGCTGTAATTTGGTTTGGTGGAATTCGTATTGATAGTGCTGCCATGCAAATTGGCGATTTAATGGCATTTATACAATACGTTATGCAAATAATGTTCGCACTTGTAATGGCATCTATGATGTTCGTTATGGTCCCTCGAGCTGCAGTATCTGCAAATCGTATTAATGAAGTACTAAACAAAATACCGACTTCGTTAAACGAAGGGTCTAAAAAAGCAAATAAAGAACGAGGAACGCTTGAATTTGATCATGTATCATTTAGCTATCCAGGAGCAGAAGAACCTGCTTTGTCGAATATAAACTTTCAAGCCAAGTCTGGAGAAATTACGGCAATCATTGGAGGTACTGGTGCTGGTAAATCTACACTCGTCAACTTGATTCCACGTTTTTACGACGTGACCAGCGGGACAATTCGTGTAAATGGTGTCGACGTTCGTGAATCTTCTCAAGACGAAATACGATCGAAAATTGGTTTTGTTCCGCAAAAAGCTCTTCTGTTTTCTGGAACAATTAAAGACAATATTCGTTTTGGAAAGCAAGATGCTACACAAGAAGAGATCGAACATGCAGCTCGAATTGCTCAGGCGGAAGACTTTATCGGTAGAATGGACGAAGGATTTGATTCCGTCATTGCACAAGGTGGTTCGAATGTATCTGGGGGACAAAAACAACGCTTATCGATTGCAAGAGCTCTTGTTCGAAAACCCGATATTTACATTTTCGATGATAGTTTTTCAGCGCTCGATTTTAAAACAGATGCCAAATTAAGAGCAGCATTGAAAGACGAAACAAAAAATTCCACCGTTGTAATTGTTGCACAACGTGTAAGTACTGTTGTTGATGCCGATCAAATCATCGTTCTTGATAAAGGTGAAATTGCAGGAATAGGAACACATAAAGAACTTCTTGAAAATAATCAGGTATATCGAGAAATCGTTGAATCACAGCTCTCAGAGGAGGAAATCGCATGAGTAAGCAAACAGATACGCGCCCTCAAGGCGGCCGTCCAATGGGGCCTGGTGGACCTGGTGGTGGAAATATGATGATGGGTGGTCAGAAGGCTAAGAATTTTAAAGGAACATTAAAACGTCTTCTTACTTATTTAAAGCCCCGTCGTAAACAATTAATTGCTGTCTTTATCGCCGCTATTTTAAGTACGATTTTTTCTATTGTTGGACCTAAAATAATGGGGAATGCAATTACCGAATTATTTAAAGGCGCGTATGCCAAAATGACTGGAGTACCTGGAGCATCAATCGATTTTGATGCGATTGGGAAACTTCTACTTTTATTAATATCTTTATATGTTATAAGTAGTTTATTTAGCTATATTCAGCAATATATTATGTCGAGTGTTGCACAAAAAACGGTTTATGATTTACGAGAAGAAGTAAACAATAAACTAGAAAAACTGCCACTTAAATATTATGATGGTCGGCCAAATGGGGAAACTTTAAGTCGTGTAACGAATGATATTGATACGATTGGAAGTACTCTACAACAAAGTTTGACGCAGTTTATCACTTCCGTTGTTACCATTGTCGGTATTATTGTAATGATGCTCACGATTAGCCCAATACTTACTTTAATCTCTATCGTGAGTTTGCCATTATCCATGTTTGTGATCCAACCAATATTGAAGAGATCACAAAAACATTTTGCTGACCAACAAAGAACACTTGGGCAGTTAAATGGACACATCGAAGAAATGTATACAGGACATCAAGTGGTGAAAGTATTTGGACATGAGAAAAAAGCAGTTGCTGAATTTGATGACGTGAATGAGAAGTTGTACGATGCTGGACGAAGAGCACAATTTATATCAGGTATTATAATGCCAATGATGTCTTTCATTGGAAACTTGAGTTATGTCGTAATAAGCGTGGTCGGAGGAATATTAGTTACTCAACGTGCCATTTCAATCGGTGACATTCAAGCATTTATAACATATACTCGCCAATTTACTCAACCAGTTATGCAAACAGCAAATATTGCTAACATTATACAATCAACAGTCGCTGCAGCAGAACGTGTCTTTGAATTACTTGATGAGCAAGAAGAAGTAGAAGAAATTACGACGGAACACTTAGCAAGAGCAAAAGGTGCCGTGACTTTTGAGCAGGTTGACTTTGGTTATGAAAATGAACTATTAATCGAAAATATGAATATTAATGTGTTACCAGGTCAAACGGTGGCTATTGTAGGACCAACTGGTGCTGGGAAAACTACGTTGATCAATTTATTAATGAGATTTTACGAACTGAATGGTGGTAAGATTACTATAGATGGTCACGACACTCGAAAAATGTCGCGCACGGATCTACGGACAACATTTGGTATGGTTCTTCAAGATACATGGCTCTTTAATGGAACAATTAAAGACAATATCGCATTCGGAAAAGATGGAGCAACAGATAAAGAAATTTTTGATGCAGCCAAAACAGCACGCGCAGATCACTTTATCCGTACTTTACCAGAAGGATATGATACCGTCTTAAATGAAGAAGCATCCAATATTTCACAAGGACAAAAACAACTTATCACAATTGCTAGAGCTATTCTTGCAAACCCACCTATTATGATTTTAGATGAAGCTACATCTAGTGTAGATACACGAACGGAATTACTCATTCAACAAGCGATGAATCGTTTAATGGAAGGACGAACAAGTTTCGTCATCGCACATCGCCTTTCTACTATTAGAGATGCAGACTTAATACTAGTGATGAACCAAGGAAAAGTAATTGAACAAGGAACACATATGGAACTCCTTGAAGAAAACGGATTCTACGCAGACCTTTATAACAGTCAATTTTCAACAAAAACAGCGATTTAAATTCTAAGCTCTGTTAATGATATTAAGGAAAAAAGACCATCACAATGTGATGGTCTTTTTCAACTAATGCCAACGAAATATAAGCATTGCTGTGATCCACTTTGTCTTTTGACAAAGAACCACCAAGCAATCCATGAGCCAATTTCCCAAATGCGTTTTTGTTCGCATACAACTCGGTCGTGACCTAAACAACTTGATTGTGACGCAAAAACTGGTTAGTTATACTAACCAGTTTTTTTGATCCTCTAAATGTTGGCTTGGAATAAAGATTGATTAAAACACAGCTACAAATGCTGATTCTAATAGAAAATTATAGCCCCTATTTTGAATAAAGATTGATTATTTCGGAAACCGAATATTCAACTAAAACACCCGTTAGTTTAAGTGAAATTACGCACATAGTGTTGTCATATTATAATGGGAAGTAGTGATTTATTATCTCCATAAGTCGTTCTGAATTCTCCGATGAGACACTTTCAGATAATCTTGCTCCAGCAATGATAGGAGCCCATTGAAAAACTTCAGACCTTAAAAGTCCACTCTTTTCACAATAAAGTCGCAAATACATATCAGCTAATTCAGACGAAAATTGGGAATATAAAAGATAGGTCCGATATATATCAGCACGAATATCTCCTGCACTCGAATCAACCCAATCTATAACTACCACTTGGTTATCTGTCATAATCAAATTAAATAAATGAAAATCACCATGGCAGAGCCTATTCTCGTATGTAAATGATTCCAATCTATTTAACAAATAAGATTTTTGTCTTTTATCTAATTTAGTCACAGACTCAATCTGACGGTATAATTTATCATACATTGGTTCGATTGCATCTGGAATAATGCTATGAATTTCAAGTTGCATATCGACTGAAATATTCATGTAATATTCTGCTTGTTCGTTATCTTTCAACATTAAATCTGCTAATGTTTCTCCCTTAACATATTCCATTATGATTGCTTGTTTTCCATTTATCTTGGTAACTTCTAATACCTTAGGTACAGGAAGTCCACATGAATAGGCATATTTTTGTTTATTTGCTTCATTTTCGGATTCCGTATCTGGCAAAAAATCGTTAAAAACTTTCACTATTTTGTTATCGGAAAGATAAATTTTTGCAGTATTTCCTCTTGCTATTGGATTACCTAAAATCATTGGGTTCTCTCCCTACATTTTTAATTAACCTGCTTCATTAGTACAGTTATAGTCCATCATTAACTTATAATATTTCATAATTTGCCCTCTAAGCCAAAAGTAGCTAATGGGTTTTATTCGTTAAATATAGAGAAAAATCCTTCCCAATAGATGTGTATCCTCTGCAACTAAACTGCTTCGTTAGTTCAATAAAAAAGTGCCAACCCAGACTTGAAGTAAAACACCTCTTTTGTTGAATAATTTACATATGTTAACTTATTCAACACCATTCCCTAAAACCCTTCTTCTTCAACTAAACTGCTCCGTTAGTTAATATGAAAATGAACCCAATGTCTTTCAGTCGAAAGTATAATCTTGGTTTGGAAATATACAACTGTTTGGACATAAAAAAGACCATCGAAATGATGGTCTTGTAGACTGTAGACAAATGCATAAAATAACGGATGAACCTTTCTCTGAACACTTACTTTACTTCTTTCATAAATAGTCTAACGTTTTCAGCGATTTCTTTGAATTTGGTATGGTGTAAATAATGTGATCCATCCATGGTTACTAATTTTCCATGTACCGAGTCTTTGATCTGCCCTTCATGCAGAGGTATCCATCCTGCTACATCTTCATTATTCGCTTGTACAAAGAGAAGAAGTGGAAGATATTTAGGGAAGGTTAAACCTTGAGCCCCTTTAAAATTAGACGAAATATGTTCCATCTCATTCAAGGTTGTGTCATTATACATGTTTTTATTCGAAATCATTTTCATTTGCTCTACGGTTTTTTCATCAAATGCCAGTCCAGCATAGGGGTCAGCACTGATTTTCATAGTCAATCTTAAGAGACCTGATTTTTTGAGATATGCAAACGTTTTTAATGGGAAATTGACATCCATACCCGGTTGTGTTGCAACACTACTATCGATTCCGACAAATGCAGTCACCTCGTTTGGATATTTGTTCACATAATCAATTCCATAAATGCCTGTAATGGAGTGGCCCATGAGCATGTATCTGTTAATATTAAGCTGCTGTAGAGCTTCATGAACTTCACTTACCATATTCTCCGTGGTTCGCTCTTTTACAGTTTCATCACTTAATCCATAACCGAAAGGCTCTACCGCAACAACTTTGTAAAATGGAGATAATTCATCGATAAGAAGCTTAAAATCAAGCCCTGGAGTAGCTGTTCCATAACCAGGCAGGAGCACGATCGTTTCCTCGCCCTCGCCTTGAATTAACACATTCATGTTTTTCCCGTCTACAGATACGTGCTGCCCGTAGGGCTCTATTCGTTTTTGCTCCGAATGACTACTCATCACATTTGCGATATAAACAATACCTAAAAAAAGTACAATGGCTAGAACGATTGCTCCTATGATTTTAAGTAAGATGTTTCGCACTTTCTTTATTTTCATTCCACTCCGCGTTTTCTTTTCCTCTTGTTGTGTCACTGTCATCTTCTCCTGTCCTGATCTGTTTGTTTGCCTTCCTTCATGTGCCTGTAATGAAATCTTAACCAATGAAGATGTACTCCCCATGACGACAATATGAACTGAATATGAACTGTCAAAAAAAATGCTACAGCTCTATATGCAAGTAACCTTGCATATGAGTCGTAGCATAGAGAATGAATCTAACTAATCTGTTGGTATAGTGATTGGCAAGGTGACAATGAAGGTCGTTCCTTGACCAGGTTCACTTTTCACTCGGATGTCACCTTGATGAAGCGACACGATCTGTTTAACGATAGCGAGTCCCATACCACTTCCGTCATACTTACGACTGTGGGAACGATCGGCCTTAAAAAAACGCTCGAATATACGCTTCTGGTCGTCAAGGTGAATACCAATACCAGTGTCGGATATTAGGATTGTCACGTTTTTGATATCTTGTTTGATGCTTACGTTAATCACGCTGGCATCCTCGGAAAATTTGATGCTATTTCTGAGGATATTCGTCCATACCTGATTTAACAGGTCATGATCAGCCGTTACTTTAACTGTCTGTAAATCAAGCTCGAAATGTATATCGCGAGCAGACCATTGTGGCTGGAGCGCCACGATTATCCTTCGGATTTGTTCATCGAGGCTGAGCGTGACGAGCCGCAGTTGCTTTGACTGCGATTCAAGCAAACTCAGCTTTAGCAGGCTATCGCTCATTTTGGACATCCTTTTCGCTTCAGCGATGATAATATCAAGATACCGGCTTCGTTCGTATTCTGAAAGGTCAACTTGCTTAAGCACTAGAGCATAACCGGATATCGAAGTGAGCGGAGACTGAACCTCGTGCGACACGTTCGTTACGAATTCCCTGCGCATCTGCTCAAGTTGCTGCAGATCGTGCATCATTTCTTCGAAGCTGCGAGCCAAAGTACCCAGCTCACTCGTTTGCTTAATATTCAACTTGACGTTGAAATCTCCAGATGCTATCCGCTTGGTCGCTTTTGTCAGCTTTTTGATCGGTCTTACCAGGAATACAGAGGCAACTAGAATCAATAAGCTTCCCGCAATCAACGAACATGTTGCAAAGACCAATGCCCACTTTGTGACAAAAGAGGCTGAAGGAGGTGCAAGCGCTTCTAAAAATATCGCTTTCGTTCCCATTTCCGTTTTCAACGGCAACCCTAAGAGGACCGTGGCAATACCATTAGGAGTGTCCTGAACCACACCTCCATCTAATACTTTCTTTAGTTGCTCCATCGTCACAGTCGCAGGTTTGTGTCCGTGAAGTTTACCGTAAGACTTGAACTGACCCGTTGCTTCGTAAATTCGAATATAATAAGAATCGAGCTGCTTCATTTCACTTACGAACAAGTCCGCTTCACGTAACGGAAGGGTCTTGTAAATCCGGACAATGTCTTGGCCAAAGTTACGTAAGTTGATTTGAGCGTTTTCGTTCAATTTATCTTCGAATATCCAAGTTGACACCATAAAAGAAATGATCGTGCCCCCGATGATGGAGACTAAAAATGTCAGGACAACACGTATATATAAGGATCTGATCATTCATAAACCTCAAGCCGATACCCAAGCCCGCGCACCGTTTCGATCCGAAAATCGGGTGTTGTCGCGAACCGTTCACGCAGGCGTTTAATATGTACGTCTACCGTTCGATCATCTCCGGCGTAATCGATACCCCAAATCTGATTGATCAACTGCACGCGCGTATAGACTTGTCCGGGTGTTCCAGCGAGCTTATACAGCAATTCGAACTCCTTTAGCGGCAACGTAAGCGACTCCGTCCCTTTCATCACCTTATAGGTCTGTCGATCAAGGATGACGTTCCCGAAATGGATCGTCTGAGTGGAGCCAATCTTGTATCGTTTGAGTAGTGCCCTAACACGAACCGTCAACTCTAACGGATCGAATGGTTTGGTTAAATAATCGTCCGTCCCAAGTTCGAAACCTTTCACTTTCTCCCATGTTTCTCCTCTCGCAGTCAACATAAGTAAAGGTAGATCAGGATTGGCTCTTCGGAGCTCCTTGCATAACGTCCAACCATCCATAATCGGCATCATAATGTCAAGTACGACAAGATCGACATTCGTTGAGGTGTAGACGGCCAGTGCTTCCTTGCCGTCCGCTGCTTCAGCTGTTGCGAATCCGTCGTTGCGTAGAAATAAACAGACGAGTTCGCGAATGTTCGCATCGTCGTCAGCAACTAGTATAGTAGGCATCGGTTCCCTCTTTTCCCTGTTTTCCACTGCATTATTTCAAGTAATCATTATACTATAAATTAACACGTATGTTGGTATGTTGATTAACCAAAGTAATACAGTTTCTTGATTTATCGACCTGTAGAATTCAAGTGTTTCTTTCAAACTAATTTGCCACTCAATTGACAAGGCTTCACAAAGAAACAGACGTGTAAAACCTGCAAATGACAAGTGTTTGTTTTGTCTTTTGCCCTTGTACACGAAGAAATTTCAGCAAAGCATAGGCAATTATAGCTGTGAATAACTGATTGAACAACGCATTGGATGTTGTGCCAAACAATACGGGAACGTTCAAATTCAGCTTAATCCAGCGGCAAAATGATTCAATTGCCCAGCGCGATTTGTACATGGCGGCGATTCCTTCGGACAGATAGCTTGGTAGAACACATATTCCACAAACTACTCCAGTAATTACACCATCTGAAATAACACGTCCCATACCCACTAATTATTTTTCATCAAATGCGTAAATGGCGTATCAACTTTGATTGCACATTCGTTCCAAATCATTACTTGTTAATTTAAGTGAATTCCATCATAAAGATTCATATAGGTTTAGTAATTAATCAAAGTTATTAGGGTGTTCTGTCGTATAATTTATATATATTAACATATAATTACCTCCTGATTTTTGTATATTATAGTTCTACATCGACACATAATATATAACTTTTTCTCATTGCTTATTGAACTAACCTGCTTAGATAGTTTAAGTACATTTTTTAACAATCTTTATAGTGAGAGTATACAAATGCAAATGCTCTGTGCATTTGTTTTTAGCTATAATTAGGCCAAGTGTCTAAAGTGTGATAGTGAACTCATTTATGCTGGAAAACGAAAACGGGCTGTATGAAACGATAAAAGTAAGTTAATAACCCAACTTTCACACCCAATAAAACAGCGTGATCAGTTGGTTTTACTAGCTGTGCGTTCTCTTTGAATTCTGAATTAGGAAAGTGTTAGGTGCTAACATAATTTGTAGATCTATCAAAGCTAGGTACCCTTTATTAGTTGACACTCAAAAGAATAAAAGTTATTATAGACACTTAAAGTCTGTAATTGAGGTGGTTTAGTAACGTGAAATATTCTAAAGCGACGAATTATGCACTTCATACGATGATGTATCTAACAGCGGTTGCTCCTGACAAGCGATTGGGCGTCCAACAATTGGCTGAGCATCAAAGGGTTTCTCCTACTTACTTGTCCAAAATCTTAACAAAACTAGTCAAGGCAGGCATGATTGAATCGGTATCAGGAGCCAATGGTGGCTATAAACTAAAACCGAATTGGGAAGCGATTTCGTTTTTAGAAATTATTCATGCCATTGAAGGATCAACGTCCTTATTTGATTGCTGCCAAAACGACAATCCCGACTGCTTAATTCAAAAGATTATGGTTTCTGCAGAAGAAAAGATGGAGCAAGAATTATTCAATCAAACAATAGGCGATCTTGCAAAGAAAATGACGGTGACTCTTTAAACCGTCGTTTTTTTAAACTGCATAATAGACATTAAAGACATCGTATGTCTTTAATTAAAAAAATAAATTTACATGAAAAGAAGGAATGAGGAAAATGACGATTTTTGATTGTATGGTTATTGGGGCTGGACCAGCTGGTTTAAGTGCTGGCTTAACGTTAGGCCGAGCAAGAAGAAAGATAGCCGTGTTGGATGATGGGACGAACAGGAATAGAGTTACGCAAGAGTCGCATGGTTTTATTACACGGGATGGCATTAAACCGCAGGAATTTAAGAACCTAGGTTTAGATGAATTGAAAAAATATCCGTCCGTATCTATTTTTAACACGACGGTTACTGAAATTACTAAAGAACCTACTACTGAGCGATTAAAGGTCAAGACAAAGGACGGGCATGAATACAATACAGAAAAAGTGATTTTGGCAACAGGGGTGCAAGAAATGTTTCCGGCCATTCCGGCTATTAAAACATACTACGGGAAAAGTTTGTTTAGTTGCCCGTATTGTGATGGGTGGGAACTTCGGGATAAACCCTTAGTTATCATCGCTGAAAAAGAAGATCACTCGCTTCATTTGGCAAAACTTGTGTATAACTGGTCAGAAGATTTAGTAGTTGCAACGAATGGCAATGAAATGTCTATAGTAGGATTCGAACAGTTACAACAACGGGGCATTAAGGTGATGACAGAACCGATTCTAAAATTTCACGGTGAGGATGGCTATTTACAACAGGTTGAGTTTGAGTCTGGAGAGATCATCACAAGAATAGGCGGATTTGTCATGCCATCTTTTTATCGTCCAAACAAATTTGTTGAAAAAGTAGGCTGCGAGCTAAATGAGTTGGGAGCGGCTGTAACGGATGGTGCTGGACGTACATCTATAAAAAACATATATATTGCTGGTGAAATGGAGAAAGCAGGACCCTCTTCTTTACTGATTGCTGCTGCAGATGGTAGTAAAGCTGCATTTTCTGTAAATATGGATTTAACAACGGAACGTTTTTGAAGATGAGGAAGGTATGAAAATTCGGTGAAATGCCTCAAAGTCCTTTTACAACCAGTGACACTTCACTACAAAATTAAACAATGAAGGAGGATTATAATGACAGAAGATCTTACATTCAATTCCAAAAATACGATTGCATACGAGGAAAACTCTCGAGTCTCGATTCCCACATATGACACGCTATTTGCGATGGTTCAATCCTATTTTCGATCTCAATTGGGCGAAAAAGAGTCATCATTGCTCGTCATCGGAGCGGGTGGTGGAAATGAACTAGCTGCATGGGGACCGTCTAACTCCAAATGGACATTTACCGGCGTGGACCCTTCTAAAGAGATGCTTCAGATGGCTATGCATAAATCCATTCAATTAGGCTTAGAAAGTCGTGTCAGACTTATTCAGGGAACGATTGCTGACCTGTCACCTGCAGATTCTAAATTCGACGCTGCAAGTTGTATCTTAGTTCTTCACTTCATAAAAGATGTACAACAGAAGTTGAAACTGCTTAGAACCATTAAGGATAAGTTGAAGCCGGGAGCTCCATTCGTACTCGTTACCGCATACGGAGATCCTGATGATGCCGAACTTCAAGACAGAATAAATGTATGGAAAAGCTTTTTCTTTGATGTCGGGTACGATTCGTCTAAATTGGACGAGATGGGCAAAGGTATTATGAATATTTCTTTCATTCCGGAACATCACATTGAGCAACTCCTAGAAGAATCTGGTTTTATAAATATAACTCGATTTTATTCAACTGGTCTTTTCGCTGGCTGGATTTGCCATGCGAAATGATTTGATTGATCATAATCGATAAGTTTAAGTGAAAGATATACATCCAAAAAGAGCTTGTTTTGCGTTAATCCTTCTTGGATTAACGCTCCCTTTAACAGATTTTAGCTTCAATAATTTTAATTTCACCATCACTATTAACACTATCTATTCCACGCTGACAGTCTCCCTCAATTTGCCATTCAATATAGTACCTATTGTTCTTTAATTCAACTGAAAGGATTTCTGTTTTTTCATTTTGGACATAATGAGCATCCAATACCATTTTCTTTGCTTCATCTTCTAAAATAATCGATTGAATACTTACCATAGTATTATCTTTACAACCTAAGAGTAAAAATGACATAAGTAATATAAAAATCGACCCAATTTGGAACATTGAGACATCCCCTTTAACAGGATTTGACGTTTGATATTGAGGATTGTTTCAAGTTGATGGAATCCTTACCATGCACTTCACCAAACCTCCTGTTTAGTTTAAGTGTAACAATTTCTGAAATCTACTTGATGTTTTGGATAAAAAATAGACCCTCGAAATGATGATCTTGTTTAACTATAGCACCACGTTAGTTAAAGAAGAATTAACTCAATAGCTTGTTAAAAAAACCTTCCCTTTGGTTATTCTAGAAGATTCAATAACACCAATAGCCTTTTTCACATCCGACAAGTCATACTTAGAATCTACCATCATCAAGCTCAATTTTTGCTCGTCTATTAGTCTTATCAAATGATTAAAGGTTTCTTGCCATTTATTTACGGAGACATTTTTATTCCAATTCCTTAAATGAAATATATTAGCATTCAATTTTGCTTTATTTACAATATCTGCCCAGTTTACTTGTATCCCTGATAAAAGACCGATGGCTAAAAAGTTCCCATTAGGGTGGACACAAAAAGCCAAGTCATTTCCAAATGAACCTCCAACGGAATCAATAGCAGCATCTGCACCCATTCCATTTGTTAATTCAATAACTGTTTCATAAAGCGATTCTTTAGAAGTATCTATCACATAAGAAGCACCCAGATGGAGTAAATCTTCTGTAGATTTATTATTTCTAGTCACTGCAATCAATTGAAAACCTAAAACCTTCGATAATTGAGCAAAAATATGCCCAATAGAAGAACTGCATGCATTAACCAATAAAACATCATTCGGTTTTAATTTTAAAACTTCTGTACAAGTCACCAAAGCTGTAATGGGATTGATATACATCTGCGCTGCCGTAAAATCATCAATAGAATCAGGTATAGAAACTGTAAATTCTGCTGATGTCTTAACAAATTCTTGCCAAGTGCCTTCTCCGCGTAAAGGTAAAACACGTTTTCCAATAAGATTAGGGGAAACTAAAGAACCAACATCTTCTACAATTCCAACTCCTTCATAACCAGGAATATTTGGTAATGAAATCCGATGAGAATATGCCCCTCTAATCGGTATTAAGTCAGAAGGATTGATAGGACGTGCTAACATTCGAACAAGGACTTCATTATCTTTTGGTGGTTCAATGCTTTTGTCTTCAACTTTTAAAACCTCTTTAGGACTACCGAATTCATAGAATTTAATACATTTTGCATCCAACACTATTAGTCTCCTTAATATAAATCAGATTTATTTAATTATGTCATCTTCAACTAAACTGCTGCGTTAGTTTACTCCCTCTTGAAGTAAAGCACCCATGAGTTGAAGATGAAAAGTTAAGCTTATTCCATAATCGCGCCCGTTTGCTGTAACAATAGCACCAAAGAAAAAGGTGATTCAGTTCAGACCTATACATTTAATCGACGTTATTATTTGGTATCACCAATCAAATCATAAATATAGTTATAGTCAAAAGTAGAATCCTCAATTTCATAATATCCATCCTTGAACCCAGTTATGGAAGAACTAATACGAAGGACATTAGGGGTGTCTATAAATATATCCGAGATAAATATCATTTCCGATTCATTAAACTTTAGCATCCCATTAAAATAGGTTGCATTTTCATAATTAATCATTTCTTGTGCTGCCTTATCCTTTAAAGGTATTAACTTTAGACCGCTAAGGTATTCCAAAACTAAGCCACAAGTTTTTGTATCATGGCATTTTGCATTGACTCCTTCGCCATTAGGGAGATTTTTTGTAATATGAAAGTCAACATCGGATTCAGATGAGTACTCCTTAATAGGATTGAAAGGAATCAAATAATATATGAAACTCTTATAGAGATAGATTGATAATAAAACTATAACTATCGCAAACGCTAAATACTTAATTTTTTTCATCTTAAGACCAATTCCTTTCGAATTATCTTTATATATACTGCTATCATGGTCAATCTCGACCGATTTCTTTTAGATACTCCCCCACATAACAATTACTTCAACACCTTTAAAAAAATCCCTTATCATTTAAACTAACCTGCTCAGTTAGTTTAATAAGAAAAAGCTACCTTACAGGAAGCCACTTGTTTAACTAAAGCACCCGTTAGTGAAAAATCATGGTCTATATAAAAGATTGTCTAAGTATGGATACCATTCCTCATTACCAAATTTAGCTTTTACTGCATCTTCAAGAATAACTGGCGAAACAGACCTAAGAGTAGGTAAGCATTTCACATCATTTTCTGTCGCATGTCTTATTATTTTTCCGCCTGCATCCAAAACAACGAACCCATCTAACGTGTCAGCAATATATGTCGGAAGAATTAGAGCTTCAGGAATTTTTTTATTCCCGACTACTTTCCATTCAGAGTATTCAAGCTTCGTATCGACTGTATTGACTATAAACATTATTGGACTATTTGTAACATCATTTATTGATTCACCTTGTTTATATACGCAATCAAAAATAATATAAACATCAGAAGTAGAACCTTTATATACGACTTGCCCGATAGTCATCAGTTCATTATTAACAGGTATTGTAAATAAATCTCCAAGGGACTTTTATTTTCTTTCTACGAGCCATGAACATTTCCTCCTTGCAAATTCTTAATTCCTTCTTAAACTAACCTGCCCCGTTAGTTTAAGTGTAACATTTCACACTGATTCGCCGAAATCTACTTGATGTTTTGGCCGTAAAAATAGACCATCGAAAAAAATGATGGTCTTGTTTAACTAAAGCACCTCTTTCCTTTATCTCAGTTTTAGAATAAACAACTCAATTCATGCTTTTTTTTCCTTAATTAATAACCGGAAAATACTTACTAACAAAATGAGTAATGGAATCCCCTGTACAAAGAAAAAACCGTTCCAAAAAAGAGATAAATCACCTGAATCAGTCGCCATACCACCAATAAAAAACGATAAAGGTAAAGCACACATATTTATTCCTAGACTAGTAAATACAAATGATATTTTCTTATCTTTATTTTTTTTCGCTATTTTGAAAAGACCTATTACCAAAAATACAATAATCGCAATGATACCGTAATAAAATATGTACTCAGACATATAGAATCTCCTTTCCTTTTTAAAATTTATATGTAAATTATACACTTACAATCTACTACTGTATTCTCCTTTTGTAACATAGAAATTTAAGTGTTCCTTATTCAACTAAACTGCTGCTTTAGTTGAATAAGAAAAAGAGCTGTCTAAACAGCTCAATAATCTTCAAGTAAAGCACTCCGTTAGTTTAAGTGAAAATCTTCACAATTTTTTTTATCTTAACAAAATCTAATCCGTTGATCTGTAGGGTCATATCAAAAAGACGCCTTCTTACGAAAGAAAAGCGCCCTATAACGTAATTAACATTAAACTTCTAGATTTCTTTATTTGAGGGTGAGAATAAACTCCTCCACATCTTCTCCACGTGCATTAGAATACCCACTGTCCTCACCAGTAATCACGAATCCACATTTCTCTAAAACCTTAAGAGATCCGGCATTATCTTTCGCAGCACGAGCATAAAGAGGACGAATTGTAATGTGTTTTAGAAATTCCCTTAAAGCTTTGGTTGCGATTCCTTTTCCCCAATATTCCTTTCCAATCCAATAGCTAACTTCTGGTTCTCCAAACTGCTCAAAACGTGAAATATGCCCAACCACATTATTTTCGATAATGATCGTCTGCTTCATAATATCATTATCCGTAAGAATTTTGTTCCAGTGTGTAGTGAAGCTATCCCAATCACTGGGGTCTATGCTCGTAAAGGCAGCCATATAGTTCGCTTCACGGTTCTGTTGGTGCTTAAAAAAAATAGGAAGGTCATCCTCAATCACATTTCGAAGAATTATGTTACTCATCATACTTCCCCTTTGTCGTTTACTTGATTTTAACAAACACACGTTCCTGTTGCAAATAATTTTTGGAATATTAAATCCGTTTTATGAACTAAAATATTCCATGATTAAACACTTTGATTTTGCACTAATAATACTTTTCCTTATTCCGTTAATGACCCGATTGTTGAATAAAAGCTAATGACTATTGTTCAACTAAACTGCCCCTTTAGTTCAATAAGAAAAAAGGCCTTACTCCTGCTTGAAGTAAGCACCCGATTATTGAAGAAACTTAATTCATCAATTATTTTTTTGCAAGCGTGTAATGATAATGTAGTTGCCCTTCAATCTCAACATTCCCTCTAAGATGAAAGCCACATTTTGCTATTACTTTATTTGAAGCTACATTGCGTGGAAGAACCACAGCATTCAATTGTTCAACATTAGTGTTTTCAAA